>CAZGWB010000012.1:11125-43398 GCA_964529335.1 uncultured Candidatus Cloacimonas sp. | reverse complement strand
TAATCGTATGCGTATTTTCTACAGCAAGGCGCGCGGGGGACGTTTCAAAGTCCAGTTTCCATGTTCCATGGGTAGTCGTTCTCCCTGCCGTTTGAAGTGTGGCCAGTCCGGTGGTTTAAGCTTATACATGCGCTTATCGTATTGGTAGTTTTTGCGATATCCTACCTGGTTACTGGAATTTGCCCCTGGCCAATCGCGGGTTTGCAGGGTTACGAACACGTTGGGATTGGCATAAAGCTGCACTTGAACGCCATTTGGTGCGCTGGAACCGCCGCAGAAATCTATGGGGATATTCCATAATCCGTTGGGATTATTATTCGGATCGTTCACATAATTGCGTCGGACAAAACCACGCCGTTTCTGGCTTACTCCTCCCCAGATATTTATGGTTCCGCGCATCAGGTAAGGAGCGCGTTCCGGCCACAACGGATTATACCAGGGATAATCCAGAAGGGGAGGCCAACGATTACTGGCAGTTTGCGGATAGATATTACGGTGCAGGTCGATCCAGTCAAACAGTGTGTCGCCAACTCCGGGAACATTTATCACTGTGGCTGGAATTGAGCCATGGGGATGCTGATACTCGAAAGTGAATACACCGTCTTTATACGAATCTCCAGCTCCATCGTTCAGGGCTGCCAGAGCTGCATAGATAAATACTCCGCCTCCTGCAGGGTCAGGCCAAGCATCGTCAGAACCCATATTGGTGTGCTCGCGCAGTGTGTCCAGAGGGTTCCAGAACCCGTATTTCAATAAGATGGATTTTTCCGAGATCAAGCCAACCATTGAACCGCGATTGCCGATTGGATCGTTGGGCGGATCAGTTCCATTTATCAAAATGTCGCCAATAATATACAGAGTGTCCGAAGCTCCCCAGGTCTGGAATCCGCTGAATTTGGCAAACTGGCCGCCAGTGGATTTCTTACCTCTGATCCAAAGCTTGGAATTCACAAAATTCGAACGGCCTGCACATGAACCACCGTTCAGGGGCGTCCAAACTGTATCGGCTACCGTGAATATATTAAATGTTTCTGGCTGTGCCTGGTAGTTATAAGGCCAGGTGGGAACGTATTTGGCGCGAGCCCGACGGGGAGTTTGAACTCTGCCCCAAGCTCCGCTGTAGCCACTACCATCCACTTCCACCATGATGATATTATTGGGATCATAGGTGGGGGGGCCAACCAATTGTCCGTTATTGCGAACTCCGGTCATCTCAGAGGGGAATTCGTAATGCTGATAGTTTTCGTAGAGTCCGCCATGAAACACCTGATCGCGCGGATAGGTGCTGGCACCTCCATACACCCTTATCACTCCAGTAGTGGTAACCAGGGCGTCAAACCGTGGCCAGCCGGGAGCGTCGGGATTGGCATTTCCAGCGGTGTTTCTGATCCAAATATCCTCATTGCTGTGCACAGGACCATCGAAGTAGTCACGACCGTCAAAACGCACTGCATTACCTTGCGGATCCAGCTCTTTGTCGGTAAAATACATGAATACCGGGCCGGTATCCTGCACGACGGTGAGTTCGCTATATTTGCGGACGATTGACTTGTTGGTGCTGAAATATGCTGTTTGTCCCACGCCGGTTTTGGATTCGATCAGCGATCTGATCATATACTGGTTTTCCCCGGCACCGGTTATGCTGGTTTGAGACTCTCCGCCTACCACCACGGTGGTTCCCTCGGATTCCGTCTTGATTCTGGAAATCTGGGACTGCATGGTATAGGTTTTGGCGAAATGGCTGGCAGTGATGGGAATTTCCCTGAGAGGAGTTCTAAGCCCGCCACCCAAACCGGGGTCAACTTTGGCTGCGGTTTCCAGGAAAGCCTGGCCGCGAAAAGTTTCTGAGCGTAAAAAATGCACACTCTGGATTCCTTCCAGGTCTGTCTGGGCTGCCACAGTATCCCGCACGCTCATACTTGAGATACTCAGCCCGCTCATCATGGCAACCACGGCCAACAACATTGCCAGGGCAATATTGCCACTTTGGCTTGCAAGGATTTTTTTCATGGTCAATCTCCTTCCGGCCTCTCCATATTTTTCATAGCCATCACGGTAGAAAAACTCACGGTTCTGAATTTCTTGGGAGTAATTTCTACTTTGGCTTTCAGTTCAACGGTTACCACACATAATTTTTCATCAGGTTTATAGAGGAAGAGCGCATTGTAAGCGTTGGCATCCCCTATCTTAAATTCGGTTATCTTCACTTTGTCTTTCAGGGCGCGTTTGGGGAATATGTAGGCCGGGGTATTTACCTGAACCCCGTTAAACATATAGTCGGCCCTGATGACACCTTCACGCAGGTAGAAATGCATAAAGTCGTTTGGGTATTCTTCTCGCAAAGGAGGAATGATCTTTATTCCATTACCTTTGCCGGCTTCGTTTGTCCTTCCGGTTATTTCCAAACCGCGGGCATTAACCACGCCGTTAAACTGGATGTTATTACCAGCGCCGACCGCATAGCCGTTCTTTATGTAGCTCAGGAATTCCGTGGCGTCTTTTTGAAGCTCCACATAGGCGTTCAATTCCTGATACTTGCCAAAGAACACGCTTAGGCCTACCCCTGCCACCACTATTAGAAGGGTTGAGATCACCAGGACAGAGATCATTTCGACCAGGGTAAAACCTGCTTGGTTGCGAATCATCTGCCTACTCATCCTCAGCCCTCCTCAACGTCGTAAAAATCTTCCCTGAGCTTTACGGAGTGGCGTTTCTTGGTTTCCGGATCAATCCAGGTTACTTCCGCCACCACATAGGTCAAGGGATACTGCTTGGTTACGTAATATTCGATTTCTCTGCCATTGCGAACGCTAACGCTGCCATAAAGATTGCCCACTTCGGTCACATCGATCAGCACTTGTTTTCCGGAAAAGGCTGTGAAGGTTCCCAGCTTGTGCTTCTGAACATATTGCTTATCGATTTCGCCGGAAGCGATCAGGGTGGCTGCGCGATGCCGGTAGTTCAGACGGGTCTGCTTTTCGGCATAGATGGCGCCCATGTAGATGGTGGTGATCAACAATACCAGAACCACCGATATTACGAGGACTTCGATCAGGCTGAATCCGCCTTGAGCCCGAAGCAAGCCAGATAAATGGCTTGCTTTCCCTGTATGGGCATTCTCAGGCTGAGCTTGGCAATGCTGTCTCATGCCTAAAAACCGGCTCCTGTGGCAAATTGTTTCGGGTTATCGGCAAATTCTTCGGCGATGGTTCTTTCGATCAGGTTGTTCATCACCAGGTTATACAGCGATTGGTCTCTGGTCTGCATGCCTTCCTTGGTGCTGGACTGAATCACGGAAGGAATCTGGTAGGTCTTTTCTTCGCGGATCAGGTTGCGCACGGCGGCATTGGCGATCATGATTTCAACGCTGGGAACCCTGCCCTTGCCATCTTTGGTGGGCAGAAGAGTTTGAGCGATAACCGCTTCCAATGATTCAGAGAGCATCGAACGCACTTGCTGTTGTTGCTCTTTGGGGAACATATCGATGATACGATCGATGGACTTGGTACAACTACCGGTGTGCAAAGTAGCAAAAACCAGGTGGCCTGTTTCCGCGGCTGTCAGAGCCAGCGACACAGTTTCCAGGTCGCGCATTTCACCTACCAGAATCACGTCCGGGTCTTCACGCAGAGCGCTACGCAGGGCAGCGGTAAAGCTCCAGGTGTCGTGCCCCAGTTCGCGCTGGTTAATCAGGCTGTTTTTGCTGCGATGCACGAATTCGATGGGGTCTTCCACGGTTATGATATGGCAGTTCCGGTTCTCGTTTACCGAGTCGATCATGGTGGCCAGGGTGGTAGATTTTCCGCTACCGGTGGGACCGGTAACCAGAATCAGGCCTTTTTCCTTGGCGGTAAGGCGTTTCAGAATATCTGGCAGATGCAATTCGTCGTAGCTTTTGATCTCATTCGGAATCACACGAAACGCGCAGGACACCCCGTTTATCTGATGAAAGGCATTCACACGGAAGCGCACGTCATTGCTGAGCTTCGTGGAAAAGTCGATCTCCAGGTTCTTTTTAAAAAGAGCCTGTTGCGATTCATTCATCACACCAAATACCAGGTTTTCCACCTCTTCTACGGACAGAATTGGCAGGTTTAATTTCTTCATGCGGCCGTTCACACGCACCATGGGATGCGAGCCGGCTGCAATATGAAGGTCAGACGCTCCCGCTTCAGCGGTGAAGCGCAGTAGTTCATGGATTGTCAATTTACCGTCCTCCTGAGTTAGTCGGTCTCGGTTCCTCCGGATTCGGGATTGGTCCAGGTGTCCACACCATAGCCATGGAATTTGGCTTCGGTTACGTCATACCATACCTGTTTGCCTTCACCGCCGGCAAAATCCTGCGTGGAGGTGGCAATGAATTTCTTGGGGGGATTGCCAACTACTTCAAACTTCCAGTTCTTGGCGGTGCTTTCACCCAGACGGGCTTCTTTTTGAGCCTGTTCCAGGCTGAAACCATCGGTGGAACCATTGGTTTGCAGATACACATCGTAGGTCTTGCGGATCGTGTTGATCGCGGTTTGGGCTTCAGTACTGCGGGATTTTTCCACATAACGAAGATAACGGGGAACGGCCAAAGCAGCCAAAATGGCCACGATGATAACCACCACCAAGATTTCGATAAGGGTAAAACCCTTTTGGTTTTTCAGTTTCCTGAGCATGTTTTTTATCCTCCTAAGGGATGTTTTTTTCGTTGCTTCTAAGATATGCACATTGCGTGCCAATTTCTCATAAAAATGAGGTTCTCACGGCTGAGAGTCCATTTTTTCCGGTATGTGAATCAAACTCAGTGAATCAACTGCACTTTGTTTTCTGTCAATTATCAAGAAATCCCATTCTCTTGAAGTTCATACATTAGTCAACAATTTTTTGCTCGGAGTTTTATTCTGGTCATACCGGAGTCATACCGCATGATCATCCGGTATGACTCCGGTATGATAGGGTTGAGTGGACAGGGGACAGGGGACAGACAGGTTACAGTTTTCAGTTTTCAGGTGTCAGATTAATGGAGACAGTGGACGAGGTAACTTTTGGGGGCACACCCCACACCAGCAGCCTAAGATATCTGCCATCTTCCGGCGAGACGCAGGCACTCCAAACCCAAAACTCCACAAAACTCTTGACGAGTGAGATATGCTCACAAATTTGGCGTTCATGGCAAAAAATATACTTGTTTAAGGAGCATACAATGTTAATACGCCTTCGTTGGACTCTTGGCTTGTTCCTGGTGTTGATCAGTCTGGTATTATTGGCTGCAGAGCCCGAAGCAACTCCGGTAACCAATCAGAACCTTTTGAACGACTCAGACGTTTTGGTGGAATTTGACGGGGGAGTTATCACCCGTGAAGACATCAGCAATAAGATTTCAAAGCTGCCGCCTCAGTATCAGCCCCGGTATCGCACTGTGGACGGCCAGATCGAAGTGTTGAACATCTCGGCAGTGGAAGAAGTTTTCTATCAGAAAGCCCTGCAACTGGGTGTTGACAAAGATCCTGGCGTTTTGGAAAAGATAAAGGCAGTGGAGAAGCGATATTACATGCAGGAATTCTACAAACGCAACGTTAGCGATCTGGTAGTTCTTTCCGATGACGATATGCTTCAATATTATAACGACAATCTCAAGGTATTCTATCAATACCCCTATATTGCCATAGACTATATCCAGGCCAGCGATGAAGCCGAAGGCAAAAAAGCCCTGGCTGAACTGAAAAAAGGCATCTCCTTTGCAGAAGTATCGGAAAAATACAACCAGAATGTGTATGCCAAAGGCCTGAAAGGAAAAGTCAAGAACATCCGCTTGAATGGCAATATTCCCGGTGTGGGAAACGATGCCGAACTGGAAAAACTGATCGGCAACACCCCCGTCGATACGCTGAATTTTGTAGGCCCTGTGCAAACTTCCACAGGCTGGCATATATTCCGCACCACCGAATGGATCGAAGGCCGTCAGAAGGAATTCGCAGAAGTAAAGCCCGAAATCGAACAGCGTTTGCGTCCCCTGAAAGAACGTGAATTACTGGATTCCCTCATCGCGGGTTTGAAGACCAAATATTCTGTGGTGATCGACAGCACTCTGGCAAACGTGATTGACCTGCGCTCCACGCAAGCCAATGAAGCCATAATGGATCAAATTGTGGTTAGCGCCCAGGATGCCAGCTTGCAGCAGTCGGTTCGTCAGATCGTGGCTGAATACGAAAAAATACCTCCTCAGGAACAGCTTTTCATCATCAAGGGTGGGGGAGTTTCCCAGCTCATCGATCAAAATCTGATTCAAGGGCTGCTTTATCTGGAAGCCAAAAACAACGATTACGAGAAGTATTTCAACGAAAATGCGGAATATTTGCAAACCAAACGCAGCTACATACTCCGCACCGTTTTTGAACGCCTGGTGGTGAACACAATCGAGGTTTCCGATGAGGAAATTGCCCAACGTTATGAACGGGATCTTGAGCAATATTCCACGCCTGCCTACAGAACCATCGAAGTGCTCTTCTTCGACAAGAAAAAGGATGCCAACAAAGCCTGGCGAAAATTCCACAGCGCTTGGAAAAAGAATAACGAAAAAAAGATGCAGGAGATTATCCGCAAATATTCCCTGAAGCCAGATGCCGCCATTCTGGACAATCAATACCAGAACGGCATCGTTACCGGTTTGGGCAATGACCAGGAATTTTCACGCATGATCTGGGAGAACAAGATCGGTTATCTGAGCCCCGTTTTCACCGCTGCCCGTGGCGACATAGTGTTCTTCAGAATTCTGAAGGAAACCCCCAAAACCTACAAGCCCTTAACGGAAGCCAATCCCCGCATCTATGGGCAAATCAAGAAGGAAAAAGAGAAGATCCGTCAGGACGAAGTATCTGAACAGCTCTTTGTGGAATTCAACCTAAAAAAATATCCCGAACGTGTAAAACTGACCATGACCGCGGACGAGCTCTTTACCCAGGCAGACAATGCAGCTCGTCAACGTAACTTTAAAGATGCGATCACCTATTACGATCAGATTATCAGCAGCTTCAAAAACAATTCCGATGACTATAAGGCATCATTCATGAAGGCCTTCCTGATAGCTGAAGAAATGAAACAAAGCGATATGGCTTTGGCTCTCTTCCGCGAATTTTTGAATAAATACCCCGAAGGAGACCTTCACGAATCAGCGCGTTTTATGATCGATAGCCTGGAAGGAAATATTCCAGACCTGCTGGAAGGCGAAGAATAAGTCATAGTGGTTAGTGGTTAGTGATTAGGGAGTAGGGGACAGAGAGACAGAGTTCTGGAGTTCTGGAGTTCTGGAGTTCTGGAGTTCTGGAGTTCTGGAGTTCTGGAGGGGGGATGTCCACTGCGTCCATCACGTCCACTGCGTCCACTTTGTCCAAGAGGACAGAATCAATGACACCCTCACCCCCTCTCTCCGCAAGGGAGAGGGGGAAAAACACACCTGAACCCTATTCCTGCACCTTCTCCAGATGCTCACCCAGCAGACGTCCGCTTTGGCCATCGGGCAAGCGCACCAGCCAAAACTTGCCGCGGTCGTTCATAACCTTTACGATCATGCCGGAATGAACGTCAAAGAGAGCTGTAGATCCCTGAGGTGGATAAAACGGACTGCTGGAACTGATCAGCACAGCCTGCGTGTTATGCCTTTGCTGATAGCTTTTTATCCCCAAAGCGGTGAAAGAACTAAGCGTAAGTAGCAAAAACAAAGCCAACACGAGGATCGGCAAAGCACGCTCTTTATCGGGATCGTAATATAGCAGCCAGATATATGAAAGGGCTGAACCCAATAGCAAGAATAAAGATAACAAGGCCAGACGATTTACAGAAAAGAAATTCAGACCCTGCAGGAGTGCTCGTACCAAAAAAAGGTGCTCTGGATAAAGCCTGGCATCCAAACCCAAGCGAATGGAAGTCTCCAGGTTCGCCCGGGCAAATCTATGCGCCGAGTTTATGTTCAGAGCTTTCAGGAAATATAGATTGGCCTTACCGCGCTCGCCCAAACTGAAATAGTCCACTCCGAGGTTATAAAACAGGTCGGCGTTGTGGCTTTTTTCGGCCAGCCTGATGCTTCGTTGTAGCGAATCTGGCAAACTGCTTTTCACTTTCAGCTCGGATTGGGCAAAAACAGTGCTGAAGATAAGCAGCATAGCTAGGCTCAGGATAAGGCTATAGCTCTTCATGATTTTCACCCCTATTTTTGGTTTTATGCAGTCCGGCAAAGCCCTGCACGATTCGCTTCAGGCTTTCCACATCTGTGTTCAGATTCACAGCTCTGTCCTCTGGAGGACGGAATCTGGCGGCAGTGCTGCGATTTAGAAAACCCTGCAGTTCGTTTATCAAGGCTGTAGGTACATTTTCTGCCTGCAGAGCAGAGATGATCTCAGGAAGCGACAAATGCCTGGTCAGTTTGTATTTGGCTGCCAGATACGTGAAAAGCGCTGTTTCGGCCAAAGGATAGAAATCTTCCGAAAGTTCACGGGCTGCACTAAAAGCTAGTTTCATATAGCGTTGCAGTATCTTTTCGGCTTTCTTCCTGGTGTAGCTTTCCGGATCGTGGTATTTCAGTTTTCGTTCCAAAGCAAAGACAGTGGCGATAGCGGTTCCGCTGCCCAGCAGGATAATCAGCAACCAATACCAGGTTTGAGAAGCCATAGGTTTGTAATCAGGATAGCTTCTGCGTTGCAGCTTAGGATAGATGGAGCGCAGATTTCGGGGTTCCCACAACCGGTTTAGATAACTGAGAACGGGAGTCGATCTCACTACTATCCTGTCATTGGGGCTGCTGTAGCTTTGATAACGTTTCTGGTCGTTGGCAAACCAGGCAAAGCTTAGCTCTGGCAGGCTAAATTCACCTTTGGATTGGGGTATCAGAGTGTAATAATAGGTTCTGCTGCCCTCAATGCCTGCGTTCAGATTGTCTATCACCATCGGTGCTGAAACCTGAAATCCCATTCCTGAGGCAAACTGTGGTGCGCCAAACTGATTGAAATTTCCCCGCCCCTGGATCTTGAGAGTAAAGGTAAGAGCTTCACCCAATCCAAGTTCGCGCTTGGAAAGGCTATGGCTAAGTTTAAAATTTCCCACGGCCCCGCTGAAACCTTCTGGAATTCCATTCTGAGGCAAGGGCTGAACGGAGATGGTGGCAGGTTGGCTGCTAAGCTTCAAATCTGAATACCCGTAGCTGAACATCCGGGCCTCTCCTTCCAGAACCGGTGCCTGGAGCTTTCCCTGAGTATTGGGGATAATGGCCAGACGCTTAATCAGGGCTCTTTTGTAGGTTTTTCCGCCCAGCCTTATTTCTTCGTAATTCAACATGGAAGGCTGTTCGAAGGTGCTTTTGCCATATCCGCCGAAGTCTTTTTCGTCCTCCAGGTTAAAAGAGCGAACCATGCTGTCGGTATAGAGATAATAGGATACTATCGCTGGAAAACCCCGGTAAACGGTTTGAGTTTCGGGTAAAGCCAATAGCCTCGTATCGCCGTTAAAGCTGTTGGGCTCGTTCCAGTAATCCGGTTCGGAAAAACTGAAAGGATTGTAGCCAGGCACGGAAGGACTGCTTTGGCCGGGTTGCTTGCTCTGCCCCTGAATCACAGTTATTGGTATCTCGCGAGTGCGATAACTCTGCTTATTTACTTCCACGCTAAAGGAAGGGACCTTGGTGGTTCCGGTTTTTTGGGGGAAATAGATGAAGCGGTAGGTATGCGAATACTGCGCAGTCATTTTGGTTCCGCTATAGGCTACGGAACTGGAGCTGGAACTGGTAAGATTGCGGAAGCTGAACAGAGCGATCTGGGGTGGTGAAGGTTCGCTAATCCTGAGACGCTCTGCACCGGAGACTTTTAAGGTCAGTTCCAATTGATCCGCAGTGCTGAGGGTAGATTTATTTACCGATACATCCACGTTTATGGCAAGCAGCAAAACAGGAAACAGCAGAGCGATCAGAACCAAGTATTTCATTTTCTACCACCACTGTGTTTCGGACGGGCTAAGGCTTTTCTGGTTTTGTTTACGGTCGCTGCTTTCTTTGTTGTCCAGCCCATCCAGGATGTTTTTGATTTCTTCTTGTTTGCGCTTTTCCTTCTTATCCTGCTGGTTCTCCTGAGGCGGTGGAGTTGGCAGTTTCTGCAGTTTTCTTAAGGTCAGTTCGTAATTGGCCTTTGCGTCCAGGTCTTTAGGAGCATTCAGGATGGCTTTTTTATAGCTTTTCAGAGCTTCTTCGAATTTGTTTTGGCGATACAGGCTGTTTCCCTGATCGTAGAAGATATCAGGCTGAGCGAGCTTTTCGGCTGCAGCTGCTGAAGCCGAATCAGCCAAGGAATACTCGTTCTGCCGGTAAAGGCTTTTAGCCAGGTTAGCCTGTGCGATGCCCTTGTCCTTCTTGGCGTTATGTGCAAAGATGCGCTCTGCCGCAGGATAGTTATTCCAACCATAGAAAGCAGAAGCAAGAGATTGCAAAAGAACCTGAGGGCGCAGAAGTAATTCGACCAGCAAGTATAGTGCGATTAGGATCAGCATAACCAAGGCCAGTTTTCTGCGTCTCAACTTAAGTTTATTTACCATTGTCAGTTTGAGCAGCCCAGAGACCGCTTCGGCGTTTGCGGGCATCGATTAGAGGTTCCAAAAGCAGGATCAGCAAAGCCAGAGAAGCAAAGAGATAATACTGCTCTTGCCGGGCTGAAATGTTTTTCGTCCGGTTACGATAACTTTCGCTGGCATAGATACGTTTCAGGATAAGCTGGATTTCGTCTCCCCCCGGCGTAACGCGGTAATACTCACCACCGGTAAGCGAGGCAATCTTCTGCAAGGTATCTTCATCAAGTTTGCTTAATATTTCCTCACCGGTATCGGGATGCTTGACAAGCGATCCTTCGGGGCTGCCAACTCCCATGCAATACACTCTGATGCCTTGGCTCTTCAGCCTTTGCGCTTGCTTTATTCCTTGGCCTTTTAGGTCTTCGCCATCGGAGATCAGGATGAGGGTATTGGTATCCGATCTGCTAATAAACGCTTGTTCTGCCAAGCTCAGCGCTGCTCCCAGATCAGTTCCGGGCTGCTGAACTGAATCGCTGTTCAAACTATTCAACACGATTCTTACGGCTTCATAATCGTCGGTCAACGGACATTGCAGTGTGGCAACTCCGGCAAAGGCGACAATGCCGATCCGGTCTGTTTTTAGCTGTGGGATGAAAGCCGAGACTTGCATGGTGGCTCGCAGTAGGCGGCTGGGCATCATGTCCGTGGCATCCATGCTTTTGGAAACGTCCAGAGCGAAAACGATGTCCATCCCTCTACTTTCCAGGCTGCGGGTTTCGTAGTCCCATTGTGGACGCGAAAGTGCGATTATCACAAAGGCTAATGCCAGAATCAGCAACACAAGCCGGAATCCCGTCCAGAAAGGGGACCTGCCTTGATAGTAGTAGGGATGTAAATGCGCCTCGGCATATTGCGTAAAACGTTTCTGCAGCCTTTTTCTACGCATCCACAGCAATCCCAGCAGCAGTAAGCATAGGAATAAAAGCAGATACAGAGAGGGATGCACGATGTTCATAACTGTTCCGGAAGCACAGGCAGTATGAAAACCTTTAGCAGAAGTTCTATAAATAGCAGGCCAAAAGCCAACCAGAGAAATGGCATGAATTGCTCACTATAATTGTATCGGAAGTTTATTTTGAATTCGGTTTTCTCCTGGCGGTCGATCTGATTCATGATCTCGCTGAGACTCTTGGAATCAGTTGCCAGAGCTGCTTTCCCGGTTTTGGTGGTGGCGGCGATTTCATTCAGCGTGTCCATATCCAGTTCGATGTAGGTGTTTATGAAACGGGTTCCAAAGAGCGGATCACTGAAGGGAAAGGGCACCATGCCATCTCTGCCAACTCCAATGGGATACACCTTTATTCCAAGTTCTGCGGCCATTTGGGCAGCGCTCAGCGGGTCGATTTCACCGGTGTTGTTCACTCCATCGGTTACCAGGATTACAATGCGGCTTTTCGCTGTGCTGTTTTTCAGCCTGGCCACAGCCTTGGCCAAGCCCATTCCGATGGCTGTTCCTGAAGCCTTCTCGTTTACCTGCAGGCGTTCCAGGCTGTTACTGAGAGCTTGTTGATCGAAGGTAAGCGGAACTTCGGTAAGCGCATATTCCGAAAAAGCCACCAACGCAAAACGATCGTTGGGCCGCCTGGAAACGAAATCCTTGGCGACGCTTACCGCAGCACCCAAGCGGTTTTGTGGTGCAAAATCCATAGCCAGCATCGAACCGCTGATGTCGATGGCCAGAACGATGTCCAGGCCTTTGCGGCTAAAATCCCGGGATTTGGTTCCCCAGCGGGGTTGCGCAATAGCTATCACCAGGCAAAGCAGGATCATACTGCGTAAACCTGGGTAAAGATATCGGTAAAGAGACGGCTGTGGCAAGAGCTGCTTCAAAAGTGCTACCCGAGAATGAGGAAGCCCAGTTTGCCGCTTTTTACCAATCCTGAATTCCCACAAAAGGTATAGAGGGAGGCAGAGCAGCAGAAGCAGCAGCCAGGGATGTCCGAATTTAAGCATTGGTCTCAGGCTCCGGTAGCTTGGCAAAGCCGAGCAAGTATTGCCTCAACCATTGGCAGCGGTAGGCAATTTCCTCATCATCGGGCTGAGCTTTGGCGAATTTCACAAGATCACAATACTGCAGCCATTTCTTCAGTTCCCCGGCATGTGGGATTTGCTGGCGAAGCATTTCGCTACTCAGCTCTCGAGTGGTCATTTCCAGGGCGGGAAACGCATATTCCTTTTCCAGAAAAGCTCTCAGCACCTGAGAAAGCCGGTAGTGGAAAAGAATCGTCTCACCTTTGGCCAACCAGCCCTCACTTAGGAGCTGCTCCAGCTCCATGATAGCTTGCTGCCAGGCGGGAACAACAGGTTTGGCAGGCTCTGAGATAATTTTGCTTTCACTTTTAGGTTTGCTTTTTCGCCTGCGCAAAAGCAGGAAAGCCAGCAGCACAGCCAAAAGAAGCAGTATGGGATAAATCCAGAAAGGGGCTTGAAGTGGATAACGTTTCAGTGGCTTGATGTCCCTTAGCAGCGTATCACCCTCGGCCAGAACAGACAGCACGTTTACTCTGAATCCATCTGTATATTCTGCTGGAAAGGCGGGAATCATGGGTTGCACCTGCAGACGGGGAAAGGAAAGCGGTCCGGTTCTTAGGGGTACGATCTTCAGTTCCCACTCCGTTGTGTTCTTTTCCGCTTGTTTGCTGCCGATAATCGCAAAGCTATCCAGGCTGTCGGGTATGGAAACCTGGCGAATCGCATAGCTGGCTTTGATCCGGAAGCTGAAGGGAGTGCCTACATTCAGGCTGTCAGCACCTTCCAGGCTTTGGCTGATCTCGCCAAACAGGAATGAACTGAAGACCAGCAGGATGGCAATCAGGATGCCTTGAACCCGGCTTGAGCTTGCCAGTAGCTGTGTCATCGCCGTTTCTTCCTTAGTGTGAAGAATTTTCGCAAAGCTTGAACGTAGGATTCGTGGGTTCGGATCAGCAAATAATCGCACTTGCATTTCTTTAAAAAATCCTGAAGTTGCTGCTGTCTGCGTGCCACTAGATCACGATAACTTCGCTGCAGTTTTGCTTCGGAGCTATTTATCCAAATCTCTTCGCCGCTTTCCGGGTCTTCCAAATGCAAGATACCAGCCTTGGGAAGTTCCAGTTCACTTTCGTCCAGAACCTGCAAGGCCACCACATCGTGCTTTGAGCTTAGTATCTTCAGGGCTTGCTCCCAGCCGGTATCGATCCAATCGGAGATAATGAAAACAATACAGCGTTTGGAAAGCATTCTATGAGCATAGGCAAAAGCTTCGGATAAGGAGGTTTTGGGGCTTGCAGGAGCGTGGGTAAGAACTTCACGCAGGATGGTAAGAGCGTTGTTTCTGCCCTTGCGGGGAGCCAGGTATTTTTCGCTACGGTCGGAGAACATGATAAGCCCGGCCAGGTCTTGATTTGCCACTGCTGAAAAGGCCAGCGTGGCAACAAGTTCGGCGATGCGTTCACGTTTGCTCATGGCCTGGGTTCCAAAGTTCAGCGAACCGCTGATATCGACCAGAAACACTACTCGCAGCTCACGTGTTTCTTGATATTTCTTAATATAAAGCTGTCCCAGGCGGGCCGAAACGTTCCAATCCAGATCGCGGTAATTATCACCAGGCTGGTAGTTGCGCACTTCGGCAAACTCCAATCCTTGGCCTTTGAAACGGCTGTGATATTCGCCGCTGAATAGTTCGGCCACCGAATTGCGGGTGCGGATTTCGATCCGGTGAATCTTCTTGAGAATTTCAGAAGCGCTTTGGGTGATCATAACCCCTTCGCTTTATGGAACTTCTATTTCATCCAAAATGCGATTAAGGATATCTTCGCTGCTCAGCTCCTCTGCTTCAGCCTCGAAGGAAAGAATGATGCGGTGGCGCAAAACATCCTTGCAGATTGCCTTTATATCGTCGGGAATCACGTAAGCACGTCCTGAAAGGTAGGCATAAGTTTTGGCAGCCCTTGCCAGGTAGATGGTGGCCCGGGGTGAAACGCCAAACTCAATCAACCCTTTCAATCCGCTTAAGCGGGGATAGCGCTCGGGGTGCCGGGTAGCAGAAACCAGATGCAGAATGTAATCCTTCAGCTTATCTTCCATGTGCACCAGATTCATCACCTGGCGCATGGCTTCAATATCTTTGGGGCTAAGAACTTTACGCAGGATAAGGGGTTTTTCGGCTACCATTCTGTCCAGTATCTGACGTTCTTCTTCCAAACTAGGGTATTTTATCTTCAGTTTCATGAAAAAGCGGTCTACCTGTGCTTCGGGAAGGGGATAGGTTCCTTCCTGCTCGATCGGGTTTTGGGTGGCCATAACAAAGAAGGGGTCTGGCAGATGAACAGAGCTGTCACCCAAGGTTACCTGATGCTCCTGCATGGCTTCCAATAGAGCAGATTGCACCTTGGAGGGTGCACGGTTTATTTCGTCGGCCAGGATAAAATTGGCAAAAATGGGGCCGCGCTTCACGCTGAACTCCCCGTTTTTGGGGTTGTAGATCATCGTTCCGGTAATATCTGCAGGCAGCAGATCCGGAGTAAATTGGATGCGGGAATAGCTGGCGTCGAAAACAGCCGCCAGGGAAGAGATGATCAGGGTTTTTGCCAGACCGGGAACTCCTTCCAAAAGAACGTGTCCATTGGCAATAATCCCGATCAGCAAACGATCGATGATCTCGGATTGTCCTACTATTACTCTGGCAATTTCTCTGCGCACTTCATCCAGCACCACAGAGCTTTCTTCCACTTTACTTTGAATTTCTTCGATCAGCACAAATCCTCCTGTTCATTGCAGAGTATAACAAAAAGGGAATCCGGTGCAAGCCGTGATTCCCGAAAAGTAAGGGTCTGTTCGTTTTGCTTATATCAATCCGGATGCTTTGGCATCCCGTTTTTATTTGGAAACGGCTTTGCGGATCTTATTCGCTTTCAGGCAGGAGCTGCAAACCTTTACGCGCTTTGTTCCGCCTTCCACAATGGCGCGGACTTCGTGCAGGTTTGGATAGAAACGACGCTTGGTGGCATTCAGCGCATGGCTGCGATAGTTGCCTACTTGAGCGGTTTTTCCACAGATATCGCATATTCTAGACATGATTCACTTCCCATTTTTCTTGAGTTCAGAACCACAAAATTGATAGCCCCGATTTTGACAAGGATTATTTGGCGTTCTGGGGAATCCGGATGTCAAACCTGCTGCCGTGAGGTTCCAGAGGAATGAATTCCAGCCTGCCTCGATGCTCCAGCACCAGTTTTTTACAAATGGCCAGTCCCAGACCGGTTCCGTGCGACTTACCTTCGGAGACGAAAGGTTGAAAAAGGTCTTCCCGGATCTTTTTGGGGATACCTGGGCCATTGTCGGAAACTGATATCTGCAGCCAACTTGACGATAGACTGGCTGTGAGCTTTATCTCGCCATCGGTAGTCATTGCTTCTGAGGCGTTTTTGATCAGGTTTATCAGCACTCTGCGAATCTTGCCTTCGTCAAAATGGACGTAATCGTTTACCTTGTTATCCACCATAAAGGAAATGTTCCTGCCCTTCAAAGCGGATTCGTAAATCTCTCTGATCTCGTGGAAGAAGCTGTCCAGATCAACTTTTTGTATTAGGGGTGGCGTTTCAGTCCCCTTGGCAAAATCGAGTATTTCGCGCACCAACTGGTCGATCATCTTGGTTTGCTTCACGATGCTTTCGGTGAATTCGCTGCTTCCGGGAAAGATATTCTCCATCAGTTGGGCAGTTAACACGATCACGGTGAGCGGCGTTTTGATGTCGTGGATGATCTTGCTGGCAGCCATGCCAATGGCCATCAGGCGGTTTTTGCTGATCATCTGGTCCATCAGTTCCACGAAACGCTCATTAGTGTCTCGCAGGCGTCCGGAAAGAGTGCGCATGAGGTTAAACATCACAATCGGATGATTGAAAGTGATCTGTGTAAAGGCTTCCCGTGGGATCACCAGAAGTTCCACATCCTCCAGAGCGATCACGCTGGCTGAGCGGGGTTCATCGTCGATCAAACCCATCTCGCCAAAAAACTCACCAGGCTCCAAAACCGAAAGCTGCGCAAAAGGAGTTTCAGGATTATTCAGACCTTTATTAATCTCCACTTTTCCGCGGCAGATGAAAAACAGGTTGTCGCCCCAAGAATGCTCGCTGATAATTGCATCGCCTTTGCCAAAATGTATCCGTTCCAAGTCTTTGGCAAAACTGCTTACCATCTCTTCGGTTAGTCCGTTGAAGATGCCGATGTTCACTATTTTATCGTTTTTCTGCATTACCACCTCTTTGAGCGCTGCTTATAACCAATAATAATACTTTTTCATATCTTGCTTTTCTGTCAAGCTGGATTTTTGGCTGGCTAGAACCAAGGCTAAGGTTGCCCAAAATCAGGTTTAAATAATGCTTAGATTTCGTCTGGCAGTTGGGGGCCTTTGCCAAAAGAGATTTTGCCAGTAAAGTAGCGCAGCTTGATCTGAGGCAGCTTATCGATCCAGGCCTGAATTCCATAACGCTTTATGTAGCATTGCGAATACATCTTCATATTGTGGGGCAGCATATTTGCCCGATCGGAAGCTGGATGCAGCTTTTCACAGGGAAAATCTTCACATTGGTAGCAGAGCTCCACCTGGTGCTTTTCAGCGCAGATGTAGTTCTCGCACCGCGCTTCCAGATGAGGACAATTGCCATCCACAGCCCGGCAGCCGGGACAGGGCAATTGCTCTTCTTTTATTCCGTGGCTTAGGAGAACCGGCTTCAGGGCAGGATTGTCCTTCACTTTGTAGCAGGCGCAATCTCCACAATAGATTCCGCAGGGCGATACCAGGGCAAGTTCTTGATTAGCATTCATGGGAACACCTCATAAGTAAGTTTTTGTAACCTTTGCTGCCATGGCCAGTAATCGGTCAAGACCAAAATTATACAAAAGCTTTTACTTCAGGCTGTTCTGCTGCCGATACCGCCAGAAAATCAGCATCAATGGCTGGGTGAAGGTTAATAAAAGGGGCTTATGCTTAGGTTCAAAAAGTATGTGGTCCCACTCAGAAAGTAGTTCCGGGCAGGCAAAGAAGCGTCTGTCCAATAATTGAATTCCAGCACCTGCAAATCATCTGCAGTATGCACGGCTTCCACATCGCTGGTCTTATACCATCTTCCTTCGGCAGAGCCATTTAGCCTTGCTCCCAAAGCCAGAGAGGCAAACCAGTTTTTATAAACCTTCAGTCCGGCTCGCACCGAGGCTTCTGCGCTTGCTTCCAAAGGTCTGGCGCTGTTCACTTTCAGTTCGCTGCCATTCAGCTCAAAATCATGCGCATAGGTGAATTCGGTTCCCAGGGTATTGAACTTCTCATAAAGCGGGGTCTGGTAAAAGAGTGAGCTTTTGGCGCTGGCGCTAAGATAGGCTCCATAATTCATCAGGGGTAGCA
This sequence comes from uncultured Candidatus Cloacimonas sp., assembly GCA_964529335.1. Classification (GTDB taxonomy): domain Bacteria; phylum Cloacimonadota; class Cloacimonadia; order Cloacimonadales; family Cloacimonadaceae; genus Cloacimonas. The sequence continues at coordinate 25,427 of CAZGWB010000012.1, read as the reverse complement.
TATAGCCGCCGCCTAAAGACACAATGTCGGCAAAGAGAGCTGCTTCGTTGCGGCCGTTGATCTCGCCTTGAACCATGCCAAGATTGTCCACCAAGCCCAGGCTGATCACGTAGGACGGCGCAGGATTGCTTTGCTGGGGAAACTGCGACAGGCTTAGCCGGAAAGCGCTGAGGGAAGCTGCCTCCATGTGTTTTACGGCATCATCCGAGCTGAAGAACTGATAGTAGTTTCCAGAGGTTAGAAATCCACCTCTGATATAGCGGATGAATTCTCCCAGTGGGCTGGTAGGTTCGCCAGCATTGAAAAAAAGCTGATCGATGGTTATGGACTGGGCCGATAAGAATCCTATCGCGATTAGCGCGAAGACTATAATAAAGGTCTGTTTCACTATTTCTCCTTCTCCGTGGTTTCAGGGTGGGATGTGGTTAGTATCTCTTTCAATAAGTTGAAGAGATCTTCAAACGGGATGGGTTTCTTCAGGTTCAGGTGGATGCAGCCCTTACCCGTTTTCATTTCGGGATGCTGCACCTTGAATTTGCCAACCAGATCAGTTCTGCAGGAATACAACACTACTCCAAGTTTATTGTAATTCAATGAGATCCATTGTTTGCCCAATTTGTAGGTGGGCAGTCCCCAGCTAACCAGGGTGGCAAGATTGGGAAATTCCGTGATCAGGTGCAGGTGTATCTTATCCGCCAGAACGCGTCGTTCGTCGGAAACTCTATCGATTAGTTCAGTAAATGTTTTTTCCACAATTAGTTTACCTTCTTCATCAGCCTGGCAGATGGCGGGATTGTTCTGCTGAGCGCATGAGCTAACCCCAGCCAGCTTTGGGTTATTGTATTTTCTTGGGTTGAGTGGATTTCATCAATTCAAACATCAAGGGAAATGCTTCTTTGGATACACTATGACCACCTTCAAAGCTATGCATCTGCACATTCAGTCCTTTATCCCCCAACAATTTGGCGGCTTCAACACTTTCCTTGTAATCCACTATTTTGTCCTGAGATCCGTGGCTGATCAGGATTTTCAGGTTTTTGGCCGCTTTATAGTCTTTTTCCCGCAGCATTTCTTTTACCAGTCCACCACCACAGGCCAGGAATCCGGCGAAGGTTTTGGGGTTCTTCAGCCCGATAATATAGCTGAGGTAAGCCCCTTGCGAAAAGCCCAGCAGCCAGGTTTGGCCGATTTTGTATTCCTTTTTCAGGTGATTGGCAAGCCCCACAATATACTTTGCGGTATAATCATATGAAGTTCTGGAGATCTCACTGTCCCGGGGGACAAATGGATCCCAACTGAATTGTGGCACCTCACTTTCGGGGAAGGCATAGGGAGCTTCGGGAACCACAAAGATCAGTTCTTCATTTTCCATGTATCGCCAGAGGGGAGCAAAGCCAGTGGCCTTGTCGCCAAACCCATGCAGTCCGATAACCAGATTGTAGGTCTTGTCTTTGTCAAATCCTTCGGGAAGCATTATGCGATATGGTTGATATTGCTGCAAGGGGTAGTAATGCAGTTTGCCCGTGTATTTTTCTCTTTTTCTGCTCCAAGTTTTCAGGGAATCCATGGCCGCTTCAAAGGCTTCGCTAGACCGCACCTTGGCGAAATCCTGATCATTGGCAATGTGCTCCAAATCCCTGAATCCATTCTTGTAGGCCCGTTGCAGATATTTGGCCGCCAGTTCCGGCTTGCCGAGAAGTCCGTAGCAGCAGGATAGATTATACCAGCTTCCCGGGTCAGTAGGTTTCATCTGCAAATAGGCAAGGTAATTGCGGGCTGCTTTTTCATAATCCGCGGCTTGATAGGCGGCAGTCGCGTTTTTCAGATATTCGGTGGGATCGGTGTTTTGTCCGGATAGCGGATCGAAGCTATAAATATCGATGGTGTCGGGATTTTGCAGGTTGGCCGGGCTTTGGGCATTCAGGATGCCCAAAACTGCCAACCAGACAAGAAAAACTGCCAGGCAGGTCTGTTTCATCAGTGTTCTCCATTGGTTATTTATTTCTGTTAGTTTACTCTCGACAGAGGGGTTCTGCCTTCCAGGACGGCCAATGCATTTTCGGCTGCCATCAAACCCATGTTGGTGCGGGTTTCGATGCTGGCCGAGCCGATATGCGGCAGCAGCACCACATTCTCCAAAGCCAGCAGTTCCGGCGGCAGATAGGGTTCCTGTTCATAAACGTCAAACCCCGCTCCGAAAATCCGCTTTTCCTGCAGGGCTTTTATCAATTCCGCTTCGTCCACAATTGCACCTCTGGCAGTATTGATCAGCACGGAAGTCGGCTTCATCAGGGCAAGTTGTGCTCTGCCGATCAGGTGTCTGGTTTCCGGCGTTAGCGGGGTATGCAAACTGAGGATGTCGGATTCCCTTAGCAGGGTTTCCAGATTCACCTCCTGGGCATCAAATGGCAATGAACCAACCTCCAACCCACCATTATGATAGATGATCCGCATGTCAAAGCCAATTGCGCGCTTGGCCACGGCCTGTCCGATGCGCCCCATTCCCAAAATTCCCAGGGTTTTGCCATGCACGTCCTGACCAACCATCAAGAGCGGTTCCCAGGCTTTGAACTTTCCTTCCCGCAAGTATCTTTCGCTTTCGCTAATCCTACGGCAGGTGGCCATGATCAGAGCCCAGGTGAGATCGGCGGTGGACTCGGTAAGCACTCCGGCTGTATTACAGACAGCTATCCCAAATTCAGAAGCAGCTTCCAGATCAATGTTGTTAAATCCCACCGAATAGCAGGAGATAACCTTCAGATTTTCAGCGGAGCTGATCACTTCCCTGTCAATGGTATCAGTCAGCAGGCAAATCAAGGCTTCGGCATCCTTGATACCTGCGATAATCTCCGCCTTGCCAAGGGCTCTATCCTCCGGATTTACCTTCAGGTCAAATGTCTCATGTAGCCTTTGCATGGCCTTTTCCGGAAGCTGGCGGGTTAAGAACAGCTTTGGCTTCACACAAACCTCACAAAACTATCCACCTCATGACGTTTGGGCAGTTCGAATTTTTCTGCCGGGAAACCGATCGGAGTAAGGCAGGCAATGTAATCATCTTTTGCGATACCAAGCAGTTCCTTCACTTCATCCTTGTCCATGTCCGTCACCCAGCAGGTGCCCAGAGAATAGGCCTTGGCAGCCAGCAGCAAATGGTAAGCCGCAATGCAGGCATCCTGGATCTTACGGCGGGAAAGATCGCCGCGTGCAGCCACAGCAATGGCATAGGGTGCGGATAGTAGCGGTTCTCCGGCAGGGCCACGCAGGGCAACTATCTGTTTGACGAGCTCCTTGTTTTTTATCACCACGTAGTAATAGCTTTGGCGGTTATTGGCGGTGGGGGAGTAGCGGCAGAGCTCAAACACCTGCCTCAGTAGCTCATCGGGAACCGGTTCGGACAGGTATTTACGGATACTGCGGCGCTGCATCAGGCCTTCATCGAGATTCAGATAGGGCATTGTTTGATGTTCAAAACACTGAAACTCCAGTTTCCTGCCTTCCGGATCAGCTGCCCAAAAATGATAGATATTGTATCCGGAATTGGCTTTGGGATCGGAAGTGGCAATATGCCTGAACTTTGCAAAAGCCGCATCCACTTCACAACGGCTGGGCAGCACGAATGTGATTATACCTTGGGTTTCGGCTTCCTCAGCTTGGCAGAAACCAATTAACTGGTTGCCGGATTTATATATGGCGCAGGTTTGTTGATCCAGCCACAGGGGCAAGTCCAGCACTTCTCCATAGAATTTGCGGAGCAGAGCCAGATCGGCGGTTTTATAGAAAGAGATTCCATTCATTGATCTTCTCCATATTTAATCTTACATAGAGAATTTAAACGGGATGCGGCTGAAGTCAAACACAGAACTGCCCTCTTCCGGATTGGGGGACTGTCAGTTTCAGACCGTAGCACATAGCGGGAACGCAGGTTTTTTAACCGGCCGATCGACCAGATTCATCCGGTCTTTCTCTCAACTCAACCCGAGTAAAGCCATTGAAAGTCTGTTGCACATAGTCAGCTTATGTGCACCCAAACTACAATAAATCAACAATCGCCACAAAATCCCGAAGGGGTGCGATTGTCCCTGGGGTTTATATCACAATAGGTTCAATCAAGTTGGTTTGTCCACTCCAACCTGCGAACCAGTTCCGTATATTTATTCCATTTTCTAGATAGATGATGATATCTTCCTACTACGATTCCAGGAGCAATGCCAAGCCCTTCTGCGATATCTATGATTTCTTGCTTCGATTGTATTGCAGCAATTCTGGCATTATATGATTCCGGGATCAGAAAATCAGCAGCAAACTTGTCTGCGTCCTTCTCAAACTCATCATCCGGCGTAGAATCAGATATATAGATTTGTTTCTTGCTATGCAACAACAAGTGTGCCGCTTCATGAAAAAGAGAGAACCAAAACCTATCCTCCATCTTACCTCGGATGTTCATAATTATCATTGCTTTTGTGGGGGATAACCACTTCGAAACACCATTTAGGTGCACTCCTCTAAGCTCTGGAATATACACCAGAGCCACCCCTGCAGAAGCAAATAGCTGTTGTAACCTAGTGCTAAAATCATCTGGCAACTCAGCAGTCATAGCTTTGACTTTGTTTAGTATTTGCTTCAGTTTTGCTCTGTCAAATGGCTCTACAATAATCTTTTCAGCTTCCATAATCCCCAATGAAATATAGGTAAATGCAATAACTGGATTAGTAGCATATGCCGCACTGCTCCTTGCCAAGGCAGCCATCCTGCCCACGGCTCCACTAAATGTGTCAATTGAACTGATACGCAACAGACGAAGCAGTTCTCTGACCTGCATTACCGGATCAGAGAATGAAGCTATCACCTTCCTCGTGATAAGCTCTTTGATGGGAAATTGCTTCAGCCAGACCTCGTATACTTTAGCTCTTTTATGCTCTTCCACAAATTGTTTTTGCTTATAATACTGTGCTTCCAGATTCATCCAAAATTCGTTGGAAGTTCCCGTAACCAGTTCCAACTTTTGTGCGGTTTCCTGGGTTATCGGCTGTTCCCCTTTGATAATGCGCACCAAGCTCTGTTCTGTCATACCCATTCTTTTCGCAAATTCAATCTGGGTCATATTCAGATGTTCAATCGCCTCAAGAAGTGTTTCGCCGGGGATAACATAATAATCCGGCTTGTATTCATATAGCTTTTGCTCTCGCATCCATTCTCCTCTTAGTGGTAATCCTCTACGCTTTGTATTATTATCGCCGTAACCTTGCTAACATCTAATCCCCCATCATCCTTTTTAGGTAACTCATCACCATGTGGCTGAAAGACTAAACGGTATGGGTGTACTAAATCCACCGCATACCTTCCTTTCTTGTCTCCTTGTAGTGGATGGCATCTGGCATGTGCCGGGATGTCAGCCATCGAAGGTGCTGCAACTAATTCAGATAGCCGTTGTTTCAACTTAGCTGCATTTTTCTCACCCAATTTTCTTACCGCCACCTTACCATTGTTAGCTATCGTTTGCATCGCTCTTGTGGTAAAACTAATCTGCATTGCCTATCCTGTCAAGTAGAATTATTAACACGGTATGTTAAGATAATGCCCAACCCGACCTGTATTCATGATTAGTTATCCGCAGGTCTCGCGTTTATTGGCTGAGACCAACTTTACCGAATCCACTATTTCGAGTTCACCAGTACTCTTGTTATGAGAACTGCACAGGGGAATGATATACCAGTTATTATCGAACTGTGATACTTTCTGCACATGTGCGCCTACTTCAGGTTTGCTTGTGCATCCTTTTACTGAACAATCCGCTGGATGAGACTGACCTGAGTAGTTCTTCCAGTGTTGTAGCCAACTTCCACATTTACAAGTAGTGTCGCTTGTACCATTAATGTTTCTCACTTTCATCTTATATCCTCCAAGTCGGGCTGGGCTTTAATCAACAAAAATCTAAATCCATGTCTTGTCTCTTTCCACACGAAGTCATAATTGTTTGCTATCCTGATTGGGTGTCCCCTTCTGAATTTTCCAATGCTTCCCTCTGAAGGCATCCCATCGGGATTGTTGGGTGCGTGCAACCTGCGTTCTGCCCCCATATAATTGCCAGCTTCAAGCTTTAGATTATCTGACATTGTTTTGGCTGCTGTGCCCCATAATGAACTATCATTCGTATATAAAAGAACATATGCTTCCGAGGGTGTTTTATCGATGCTTGGGATATTCTGATTAAGAACATACTCACATCTTTCAAGATCATACCAGACATCATAGCGGGACAGGTTTTGGGATCCTTGATTCTTCAAGTGGTAGTGGATTTTGCCTATGGGATGATCAAATTGACTTGTTTTGTATTTCATCTCAAAGACAATTACTCTTTCTCCTATTAGTAACACTAAATCCAGACTTACTGATTTATCTACAGGGATCCCGGCAAGAATAGTAGGAATATGAGCTGCAACTTCCATATAAACATCTGTATCATTGTATTTGTATATTACAAATCGAGCAAATTGATTTACCATATCAGCCTCGTTGAAAAAGACCGGGTTTTCGTTAAGAAACTCAGCAACTAATTCACTGATATCTATGTCCATGATTCCTCATGTTGTATATTTTTCAGAAGTCTTATTATTGCTTAGTCGCAAACTCATAGTATGGAAGCCCTTCATCCTCTATTCTTCCCGCGAAGAAGCCATAATAGTACTTTTCTAGATGGTTCTGAAGCTCTTTTGGGTCACAAACACCAAACAGAATTGAGGTTTCCTCAAATCTTACTTTAGAACTCATTAAATGCAATAGTTTTAATTCTGGGAATCCTTTGGTTGTTCTACAAACCCATTGCTCATTTCTTACATTCTGTAAGTTATAACGCAAATAGCTTGTAAATAATAGAATGCAATCAGTCTCTTGAATATCTACCAGTTTTGATTTGATAGATCGATCAGAAATGAGCTTCTGAAGTTCAATGCAGTGGTTTGCTTTATTCTGTTTGACATAGTTATCCAGTGAAAAAGGGTAATAACTGAATTTTGCGAAACGAATCTCTGTATGTTCTCCTTTGGATATGTTGGGAATAGATACAAACACCTGATAGCTGTGTTCAATCAAGCTTCGTAGTTCTTTGAAACGTTTTCTGAGAATCATGGCATTAGCTAACTGCAAGATAAAAACATAAAGCACAAATCTAACTATGTCTGACCTATAATCTCTGTCGGAAAGCTCATTTTTATACGCTGTATCTAATGACACCATATAGGATGCAAAACACTCTATAAAATCTATGACTTCTGCGGATGATATATAATCCCAATAATAGCTAAAATCAACGGCTATGTCTTCGAGAATTCTACTAAGCTCTCTAGTATCTTTGATCTTAACAAGTAGCAATTCATCGAGTTGATTTTGGTTAAGATCAGATATCATAACCCTTGATACTTCAAATTGTTTCAGATCAATTAGAAAACTATCTCTAAAGGCATGAAACAGCTCTAAATAATCTGGTTTCTGGTTTGTTAGGGACTTATGGAATGCTTGATATCTAGTGTTACATGAGAGTACAATCCCTTTTTCTTCATTTTCCAGGAATGCCGGAGGTTGACCAACTTCTGGCTTTTCTAATAGGGACTTTTTGTATATAAATCTGATGAGCTTTTCAAACTCAGAATCGAATTCAGCATCATCAGAAAAATCAAAGTGTAAGTTGGATGCTATATATACTGGCTTGCATGGCCTCCCCTGTTGGTCTCTTTCTAAGATAATTGGGATCATCTTACTTTGCATACAATTCTGATATACTTGCGGAGAGATGATAAGAGTTTCAGCCCCCACACCATGTTCCCTGCTATCAGCCTTTTGTTTGTAAGCTTCTGTGCACATTATTAGTACATGGTCAACTTCTGGTCTATTAACAGAATCCTCCATAAACTTATATAAGTTGTTCCCTGGCTTACAATCATACTTGTCGAAGATAACATTGATTCCGTTATTTAACAATCTCTTCGCTATCATTTCGACCTTACTATCGAAATTCTCAGGATCCCAGCTATAAGATATGAAGACCAAATAATTCCCATTTGTATCCATTTTTCATCCTTGTCTATCTATAATAGAATATCACTATTGCATTTATCCCCGTATATATAAAAATAATTCGATTAAATCCAGCTCTGCACTGTAAACCATGAAGCGGGGCTGTTTATAAAACTGGGAATTTGTAAACACCTGATGCTGACGCACATCCTGCGACATAAGAATTATACCCATAAAGGCAGATAAGTTGATGTCCTCTTAGACTGAGCTAAACTTGATAGCTTAATCAATTCACCCTCAATTTTAGTTTAGCTACAGCTAATGAGATGCTTCATTGTTTAGTGCAACAGGTCTTAATAAATCTTTCACCAAGTTTCGATTTAGTGATAATCTCATGCTTGATTATTAGCTCGGAATCCGATCCATGTGCGATTAAACTATTTTTGCGCTGCTCTATCAATACTGAATATGTCTTTTCAAGTTCCAAATAAATAACATTATTCGTTAAGAACAAACCAGATTCATAGTGATATAAGCCGCTTGCCAAGAGGTTATCGATGTACAAAGGCATGTTTTCAGGAAAAGCTAATTCAACTTTGTTCTCAATCCCCAACAAGTACTTATCAATCGTTCTAAATCCTCTTTTATTCCCCAGTTTATGCTGTAAAGTAATAAACGGCACATTAGTTTCACTCCTTATGTAGTTAATGATCTTAGCCTCATCAGGAGATAATGATTCGATGATTCTAAGCGCTGAAGGGTGCGCAAGATTCGCAGTTGATTTTGACGAAGCGGAGAAAAGCAGGCTTACATACATTTCTCTAATATAATCATCAGTAACTTGTGTAAATTTATCAAGTATTGGCAGCCCGAGCGCAGGTGGAACCTCAACAATCTCTTCATCTGAAATAGATTCCAGCTCCTTCTGATATTTGTCTATGCAATACTTGAAGTTTATATCTGCTAGTTCGGATTTTAACTTCAAGGGCAACAACAATGTTGGCAAAAAACCAGCAAGTATTCCAAATGCCTGCCCAATCTTTCTAAATGATGGTGATATTAGATCACCATACACCATACATAATAGCTGGTTTAAGTCGGCATTTACACCTATAGGCAGTTCGTTCATTTTTTCTCCTAACTAAATCTCCATCACCTTCGTGCACTCCTCGCCAAATTGTGAGATCACTCTCACTGCGATTCTCTTGTGTTTGCAGTTGGCTTTGGTTATGGGGTGTGATTCCAGGCCATACAGCCGATCCCAGGCATCTGTATCTATTTCAATTTTCAAGGTATGATTAGCCTTCTTCCTTCCCGATTCTTTAACCTTGTTATCCAATTTGCTTTTCCATTTGGCGAATTCGTCTTTATCTCCTCCACAGAAGAACACCTGTTTCACGATGAAGTTCACTCCGTCATAATCATCATCCACCATCCAATAGGCGATATCTTCCGCATTGCGTGTATTTACCGTATCACTGATGGGATCATATATATCGATGCCGTTAATCTTCACTTTGACGGTATCCATTTCATCTATCAAACTGATATCAGGTTCGCCGATGGTAACGAAAGAAGCGGCTTTTGTGTCCTTTTTTAAGAGCCCATCCTGCATCAGATCATCCTGCATACGCACCTTGGTAAGCTCAAATGAACCCATGCTGGTGGTGATGTTTGCGTTTTCCACAGTATCTTCAATGGAGAAAAAGAGGATGATCAGCCAGTCTGCGTCACCTCGCTTGCGGCATTCTATGATCGCTTCATTCACAGCAGCCTTGCTAACTGTGCTGAACTTTGGCCCCAAGTGGATATATGCCTTGCTTTCGCCTTTTTCTGTATTGTAATAACCTGCCATGTGCAGATAGGGCCCACTAAGGTCGTCCAGACGAATGAATTTTGCCCGTTCCGTTTTATCCCCATTGCGGATACCGCTGGCCTTTAGTTGCTCCTTCACCCGCTGCACAAAGTCCTCATCCGAAACCTCAGTCCGGTTGAATTCATCCACAGGCAGGATATCCAGGCTCTGCAATGTCTCTACTGTAAAGGGGCCGGTTACCCGAAAACGCTTTTTATCTTCCAGAGGTTGGTCATACAGCGTTTCCGCTTCCGGCTCCTCATCATTGGCCAGAGACTTCAACGTGATATGAGGAACGGTTTTATACTTGAAGCCATGCCGTATATCTGCACCTTCATCATCATAGAGCAGATAGAAAGGATAGCTGGCTGTCATTAAACGCGTCTTTGCCACATTAAGGGCAATGCGGCTGGTATCGATTGTAATCCAACGCCTGCCCCATTGCTCTGCCACATAGGCAGTTGTCCCACTCCCACAGGTGGGATCAAGGACAAGATCACCGGGATCAGTGGTCATTAAAAGGCAGCGCTGGATAATCTTAGCATTGGTCTGAACAACATATTGTTTATCACCTACACTGCTACTAAGGTCGCTCCAGACGTTATTTACAGGGAATACAGGAAAATCATCATAGTATCTTACATAGTTTAGAGTATTGCTTGAAGCAACAATACGATTTAAGTTTACTAACCTTCTGATACCTATCTCATTTGTTTTCCAATAAAGATGCTTAGGTTTGTAAATCTTGCCTTTGAATTCTATATCAAAAGCAATGTTTGCAGATCCACTTTGTGACCTTATATCACTTAGTCTGTAAAATCTATACCCCTTGGTATACAAATCAGACCAGTTGTCAATCTCTTTTAGCGTGGCTCGCCTTCTGTCTCTCTCAGGTGTTTCAATAAATTTATAAGCATCACCACCTGTATATCCAACTACTTTTTCGTTAAACAGAGGGCGATATTTTAATGAATCTTTGTTTTTCCCGTACCAGATAATATAATCTGCTATACAATCAAGATATTGTTCTCCTAAACCTGATGTTTTTGATACTGTTATCAATGAAACAAAATTCTCACTCCCAAACACCTCATCCATCAGGCATCTTACCAAATGCACGTTTTCATCACTAATCTGCACGAAGCAGGAGCCGGATTCGGTTAGCAGTTCTTTCGCCACCAGCAGCCGATCCCTAAGGTAGCTCAGGTAGCTGTGGATGCCCAGTTCCCAGGTGTCGCGGTAGGCTTTTATCTGTTCTGCTTCGCCGCTGAGGTGCTCATCCTTGCCATCTTTAACGGCTTTGTCATTGAGTTTTATCTGCCAATTGCTGCCATATTTGATGCCATAGGGGGGATCCATATAGATCATCTGCACCTGTCCGGCAAGGCCTTCGCGCTCCAGCAGGGAATTCATTACCAGCAGTGAATCACCCAGGATCAGACGGTTTGACCAATTGTCATGATGCTTATAATACGCAGGGATTTTGTCCTCTTCAAATAGCTGCATGCCATTACCAAAGAGATCAAAGATTTCATCCTGTTCAGGTAACTGGTAGCGGTAAAGCGAATCGATCAAAGTTTTGGGAGCTATATGTTCATGGCGGTAAAGGGAGCGGATGTCGATAGCCAGGGTATCATCATTGTCGTCTTGGCCATATTTGCCCAACCAATAGAGCTCTGGATCCTGACCTCTGGTAACTACGGGATTTTTGGGTAAACTGCTACTGTGTTTATCTTTTACCACGGGGTTGTTGGTTTCCGTGCCTGCGGCTTCATTGGAAGGGATCAGCAGCCTTTTGTCTTTATGCCTGATATCTGTGATGGACATTTATTTCTCCTCTATGTATCTGCAACAATCGTATTGATGTTCTTGTGTTGCATGGAATCTCTGATGCAAACTAAAGATCTGCCAATCTCCGAATTGGCAGAAGCTACTGAGTAGCTTGGTTTTGAAGCGAGCTGCACTCGCTGTGGCAATTCGGAGATTGCCACCCCATTCTGTCTTTCCAGCGCAGGCTTGGGCATGGCTTAAGTCCGAGTACTGCATCATGCTACTTTGAGGTTCCATTTTGGCACCTCACGCTATCTATCTGGTTTAATTTCTCCCGCAGCAGGTTTTTTACAACTTTAATTGTATCTTTTATTTCCAGATATTCCCAATGGTAGTCAATTTCCGGGTATTTTTGGCGGATGGAATTTACGGCAGGCAGCCAACGCATTTGGGTATACCAGCTTTTTATGGGTTTATCTTCTTTGTTTGCTCCGGTAATCTCGATAATCAGGTTTATTTTTTTCCCCTGCGGAGTTATAATTCGAGCGATGAAATCTGGATAGAACAGCTTTTCGTCCTTGCCATCTTTCACATAGGGGATGCTGAAACCCAGGAAGGCGTTTTTTACGTAACAGATCACTTCCTTCATTTCTTCCATGGCTTTGGCGGTAAGCTGTTCCCAAGAATCTGTATCAGCAACCACATAGTTCACATGGCTTTTCTTCGTGGGATATACTTCCCGGGTGGTAATCCCATTTACGAATCTGGTAGCTCCGATTGGGTTGTAAGCGTTTAGCAGGGGAGTTATCTTCTCCCTATTTGCCTGAGTGGCTACTATGCCTCTTTGGATTTGCTGGCATATTTTGCCCGAATCATAATGGAACAGCATGTTTAAAAAGGCATCGCCATTTAGTTGGACGTTTTGATCCAGCCACTGGCGCACAATCTGAAGTACTTGCGGAAAATATTGGAACTTCCGGTTTTCCTTGTAATCACGATACTGATGGGACATATAATTTTTGGCTATGGTATATTCCAGTTCCTGGCGTCTTTTTTCTTTCAGTTGCTGCAGGCTTAGCAGTCTGATCTCTGGTGAAAAGGGATTACCCAATAGTGTTTCCGTGGGATACTGTGAATTATCCACCATAAACTTTTCAATATGGGAGAAGTCAGCGCTTAGCTTATCATTTTCTATCTCAATCCGGTAGCCCGTAACCTGGGGAAAATGTATTTCCAAATCAGCTCTTTCGTTAATGGCAAAGATACGATGATACTCCGGCCTTTCGCTGGGAGGTTGCGATTTTCCTCCAGGCATGAAGTTGAAGGGAACACCGATCACACTGGCAAATTCCGGGCTTAGCTTTCCTGCATTCTTTTTTCCCGCAGGGATAACGTCATAAGAAATACGCCTTAATGCCCTGCCTACAACTTGTTCACAAAGCAACTGCGAGCCAAAGGCACGGATGCCCATGATGTGGGTAACGGTATTGGCATCCCAGCCTTCGGTAAGCATGGAAACGGATACTACACAGCGGATATGCGAGCCTAGGGTGCCTGGTTTGCCAACAGTATTAACCACCTCTCTCAGGAGATCGGATTCGTTGATATTCTCTACAGACTTATCGGGATGCAGGAATTTGTATTCACGCTTGAATTGCTCAATTTCGGGAGCAAATTCCTTTAGAAAATCCTCATTGATCTGATCACCTTCATCCAGGGCGGTTGAATCTATCAACAGGGTGGGAGGCTTGGACAGAGGGAACCTGGTTTGTTTATTATAATTGCTCAGCAGGTCAAACTGACCGGGGATAATGGTGCCATCGGGTCGCTCATATCCGGCTATATAGCGGAACACTTCCGAGGAAACGCTGGTATTGTTGCAAACAATTATGAAGACTGGGGTGGCTTCCACCAGAGAGCTTGCATAGTCCTTGGTAAACAGCTCATACTCCTTTTTGTAATTGGCATAGAACTGCTCCAGGGCATTCTTTACCAGGGTTGGGAGCTGGGGATCGGAAGCAAGCTGCTGTTTGGCTTTGCCTTTTTTGGGCAGATCATCCTTCACATGCTCAAAGATATTCTTAAGTTTGGCGTCATTCAGGTCTTGGGTGTCATCTGCTTCCGGCATAAAGGGTATCTTTACCAATCCCGATTCCATGGCTTCGATCAAACCAAAGTCACTGACTACCCAAGGGAATAGTGTGTAAGCATCATAACCGGAACCTTTCAGATAATAGGGTGTAGCGCTGAGATCATATACGGCAGAGAGTTTATATCTTTGGGCTATTTCCATGATGCCATTGAACCACACTGCGGCACGGGCATTTTCCTGCTTCACTTCACTATCACCCTTTTTTTCTTTCGGGTAATAGCAATGGTGACCTTCGTCATTGATAATGAGTAACCGGGAATCCCTTTTGAATCTTCCCAAAACTCTACGCAGCACCAGATTGAAATCCTCACGGTCATCGTTTTTGGTGCCGTCTTTGTTCAGTTTTCCATCCAGGGGAGATTTCTTGTTTCCTGTATAGGTCTTTCTTTCCAGTGAATGGCGGTTGGTTATCACAATCCTACTATTCAGGTTTGGCATTTGGGAATTGTAGTTGGAGGGGATCAAATCCATTATATGATAATAATCCTGCTGGTTAAACTGGCTGGTAACGTCAA
>CAZGWB010000012.1:0-11115 GCA_964529335.1 uncultured Candidatus Cloacimonas sp. | reverse complement strand
GTCAATCCTCAATACCGATAGTCTGTCTTTGATGGTGATGCCTGGTGCCAGAACCAGGAAATAATCTGCAAAGCGGGTATCGTTGCGGTATTCCTGGCGGTTCAGATAATGATACAATATCTGCATCGCCATTACCACCGTTTTCCCGCCACCAGTAGCAATTTTAAAGGCAAAGCGGGGCAGATTGAATTTGTTGTCCTGCTCATTTATAATCTGATGGAAAGCGATTTGGTTCAGTATATTTTGGCCTGCGTTTGACTTGGCAGCGATTTCATTTATCCAGATACTGGTTTCAATTGCCTCCCTTTGGGCAAAGAACAGTCTTCTGGATCGAAATGGATTATTGAACCAGTGGTTTAGCAGTTCTTTGGTAATCCGGGTGGTGTGGGGATAGGCACTATCACGCCAAGCCTTTACTTCTTTTCTGATCTCGTTTATCGAGTGTTTTTCTGCAGATTGGGAAGTACCAAGATCAATATATTGCTGATCACCTTTTTTAGTGGGGATGGGTGAAACACTGGGATCGTACAGCCGTCTTCCAGGGTTTATTTTTGTGTAGTTAAGCGTGCCATCGGCACACGTTTCGTAATGTCGCGAGGGTTCGTCATAGGGATTGTTCAGAATTGGATTGAATTCAACATCCATAATTCACCATTCGTTATCTACAATCATGTTCTTGGTTCCTTTTTTTTATAAATCTATCGGATATTGGGTCCATGTATGGTTAAATCTATATGTTTATATTATATTAACATCTCTTTTCTATCCCACGAAACTCCAGTTTATCATCTTCGCTTTATCCCGCTATTAATCATTCATCACGCCTCATAATCTTCATTGGCTTAGTTGGTCTAAAATGCCTTTTTGCAAAAATCAACAAAGCTTTCATTTTGTCAAGCGCAAATCAATTGTATAGGTATTTTCCTCGTTATCAACTTTTCCCGGCCGCCATTAGCGTGGTTATAGCTGGTTCTTTAGCCTATGAAAGACCGTTGAACAATCGGAGTTCTTTGAAATCCCTTTGGGGGTGAAACAATTTAGCCTGTGGTGTAAACTCTAGGTAGGCAGCAAGTTAACCCGGTTAACCCCTTGTGGGTGACACAAGCATGAGCAGGATAGTGTTTTGTGTCACCCATTACGGGATTTGGCTGTTGACAAAGCCCGCAGGGCGTCAGATCATAGCGATGGGTTCGGAGCGTAGCGGAGACCCTCGATAAATGAACCCTCGTTTGAATAAGCCCGGAGGGCGACAGAAGCCTGAAACCCGAGAGGGGTTTCTCACCATAGGCGGTGGTTTCAACCACCGTTTAGCGATGCAGATAACCTCATGATACCCCTTCAGGGGTATTCACCATCTCCGGCTGCTTTAGCGGCCGGATAAACCAATCCGGTGGATAAATCCACCGGAGATGTTGAAAATCTCCTGCAGGGATATTGTTTGCCATCTACCTCTGAAACGGTGGTTGAAACCACCGCCTATGGTGAAACTCTTTTGAAGAGATTGATTCTACCATGCAATACTATTTTGTCAACGGCTGACCCCTGACGGGGTTTATTATCTATATACTCCATACCTGGGATTCAGCCTGTTGGCAAAGCCCATAGGCCAACAGAGGTACACCGGCAAGCGAATATTCTATTTCTGTCGCCCTTTCGGGCTTTGGAGCCTCACACTAAACTCTGACGAGGGGTTCCGCCTGCGGCTCCACACCCATCGCTATGATCTGTCGCCCTGAGGGCTCGGTTGGTCTGATCCGTGGTCAATCTAACGCTATTAGCAATAGAACAACTTTGTCAACGGCCTGTGCCCTACGGGCATTGACAATGGCCTAAACTCTTGCGGGATTATTCCGATCTCAGTGGGAAACCACAATTATGGTGCTTTTGCATTCCCCATGTTGCCATCTTTTCTTTCTTCCCTCGTCCTTGCTGTCTGCCTGGACACCCCTCGAACTCCACGCGGACTCCTCCCGGACTTCATGCGGGTGGCTTCCGGGTGGAGTCCGCGTGGAGTCCGGCTGGCGAGGAAGAAAGCTCCTGGGAAGCAAGACCATGGAGAGGGGGTTACAGAACGCTTGGCGAATTCAATTGGTTACTACCAACCTGGCAACCTGTTTTTTCCCGGGAGTATGAATCTGAACAATATACACCCCTGCGCCAAGCCTTCTGCCCTTGTCGTCGGTCAGGGCAAGGTTCTGTAGATTAAAGCCCTGTTTCACGCTGCTCAGGCTTCGGCTGATAACTTTCTGCCCGCGCAGATTGTAGAGCTCAATTTTCCCTTCACCGTAATCTTCCGCATTGAATCCGATATATACCTTTTCCCGGCTCGGATTGGGAAAAATCTGCAAGGCAGGAGTTTCGAGATCCAGTTCCGCATAACACATGGTGGCTGCCAGAGAGGCGTCAAAGCATTTTACATAGTGGCCATTGGCAACCAGAATCCTATCTCCCTGCACGGCGTAAAAGGCATTTGGATAGTAATTCGGATCTTCCGGATAGTCGGGATAAACCATTTGTAATTGTTGAGTTCCCACTCCCATCAGAGATATGGGACTCTCCAGCGAAAGCACCCACATCCTGATGTCGCCACCAACCAGCAGTCCCTTTCCAAAGGGTAGTAGGTTCTCCATATCCGTTCCGGATAAACCGAAATCCTGCTGGCTGATTATCTCGCTGTCTCCCAGATGGAAACAACTGATCAAACCGGAAGACTTCAGATAAAGATAATCTCCGTAAAGCAGCAGTTCAGATGGATAACGGTCGTCCAGAAAGACATCAAAATCATGGACGGGGCTGGCGATGTTTGAGATGTCATAATGGCGCAACCATCCGCCGTACATGTTCATATAGGTTCCCAGCCACAGCTCTGTTCCTCTCACTGCCACATCCTGGGCAGCATAAAAGGGATCCCAAATCCTGAAAACCTGAACCGGATTGGCAGGATTGCTGATATCGAAGCAGATCAGCCCACCCAGGCCGTTGCAGAGTAAAGCGTAGTTATTATAAAATTCAATGCGTTTGGGAGTGGGAGGAAATTCCCCTCCCTGCTCTACCGGCAAAGGAAAGCTGCTGAGCCTGGTTCCGCTTTGCAGATCGTAAATATCCAGAGTGGGAGCATAGGAGTATTGATCTTCATTATAAAGGTAAGTATATGCATAAAACAGCAGATCGCCTTTTATCTGCAGCACATCGCAGAAATAAGATTCTGGGATGATCTGCCTTTTGGAGAACAGCGTATTATCAGGCTTGTAATCCAGAATATTGATCAGCGGATTTAGCCCCACGATCCAGTCATCCGTGGCAACCATCTTGTTCATGCTGCCATATCTGATCTGGATATAGGACAGTTCACAGCTGCTGCCGTTCAGCAAGCCAGTCCTGATGCCTTGAGGAAGGTAGGTGGGATAGAATAATGCCACCCGGTTACCGGAAGCGCGCAACAATTGGCTGGCGTTAATAACAACCCAGTCTTCACCAAGTTGCTGTTTTTGGCATACAACCGGTGAGCTGGGATTGCCAAGGTCAATGGAGATAAGGCCGATCTGATTGGTTTCAAAATTACCATCCAAGTATATCGACCACAAGACATTGTCGTGAACATGGGTTTTATAGATCAGATCATCGCAAGGAAGAACAAAGCTGCTTATCTGGTTGGGATTATAGGGATCGGCCAGATCAAATACATATAGCTGGTTCAGGCTGTTTATCACGAGGTATTGTCCCAGCGCGGCAGCCTGGCTGTTTGGGTTGTCAGGAAAACTGTCTGTATAAGCTATGGAACCGGCAAGCCGCAGATCGGAGGGATTGGAGCTATCCACGATGTAAAGCGAATCTCCCTGGCAAGCGATGAAACCGTCTCCGGCGAACATGGATTCGTAATTAAAATCCGGTATGGAAAGGGTATCCAGATTGATGAGATACTCAGGATTATTCAGACTGTAGGAGGTTAGCGATCCCGAGAAACTGGCAATATAGAGCACATTGTCCTGGATCAGGCAAGCCCTGCGACGGGCATGCAGATCGATCTCGGCCACCAACCTTGGATGAAGCAAATCTTCCAGGGATAAAATGAACATGCTTTCCTGAATGAAGAGATAGGCATGGTTGGCGTAGCGCAGCACATCATAGCTTTTATAGTAGTTATTGGGAATATCGAACACCGCAACCGGCATCCCGCTGGGATCATTATAATCTATGATGGCAAGGTGATGATAGCCTCCCACGAATAAGCCATAATCGCCATAATCACAAAAAGTGGTGGCTGCTCCCAAGCCTGGAAGGGATTCCGAAAGCAGATTGATATTTTCCGCCTGAATAAATACTGATAAAAGAATAAAACCCAAGATCAGCCCATATTTGCCAACTGACATTTCAACTCCTCTATTACTCTGTTACTCTGTTACTTTGTCACCCTGTTACCCTGTCACTCTGTTCCTCTGTTCCTCTGTTACTTTGTGTCCCAAATCTCCCTCTGCTTTTCTCTGTGTTAAAAAAACCTACTTACCTGTCTTTATCCCCAGTTCCTGCAATTTGCGGGATAAATTGCTCTGCTGTAACCCCAGCGCTTCGGCTGTTTTGCTTACGCTGCCTCCGAAGAGCTTCAGTTGGGCGCTTAGATACCTGGTCTCAAATTCTTGTTTTTTGTCGTGATAAGCAGTAGTTTCAGTCCAAAAAGCGCTCAGTTCGTTATTATTGCCAGCACCAGGCAAGAGGTCTGTAATGTCCTGAGGTTCCAGCAATTCTCTGTCGCACAGCAGATAAACCCTTTCGATGATGTTACGCAATTCACGCACATTGCCTGGATAATCGGGTTTGGAGATCAGTTCCAACGCTTTGGAGCTGAAAGTTTTGGTTTTAATTCCCATTTCCAGGGCTACCAGCCGCGAAAAATGCTCCACCAGAATTGGAATGTCCTCTTTGCGTTCCCGCAGCGGAGGAGTAAAAACCGGAACCACGTTCAGCCGGTAGAAGAGGTCTTCCCGGAAGCTGCCATCTTTTACCATGGCACTCAGGTCTTGGTTGGTGGCGGCAATGATGCGCACATCTATTCTATGGGTCAGGTTGCCGCCCACCCGCTCAAATTCGCCTTCCTGGATCACCCTTAGTATTTTGGCCTGGGCAGCGGCTTCCATATCGCCTATCTCATCCAGGAACAGGGTTCCACCGTCAGCTTCTTCCAGCTTGCCTTTCTTGCGGTTTTGGGCACCTGTGAAAGCACCGCGCTCATAGCCAAAAAGCTCGCTTTCCACCAGCTCTTTGGGGATGGCAGCGGAATTGAACTTGATGAAGGGTTTGCTTAGTCTGTTGCTACGGGCATGAATCAGGCGCGCCACCAGTTCTTTTCCGGTTCCGCTTTCGCCTTGGATCAGCACTTTGGCGTTGGAAGGGGCAATTCTGGAAATCAGGCTGTCGAGCTCCTGCATTATCCTGCTGCTTCCGATCAGGTTCCAGTTGTGCTCGCTTTCTTCCCGCATGCGTTTTATTTCGTTGGACAGGCAGGCAAATTCCAGGGCTTTGCTAACGCTGATCTTTACTTTTGGCAGGCTGAGCGGTTTTTCCAGGAAGTCGAAAGCTCCCAGTTTGATGGCTTTTACCGCATCGGCGATGCTGCTGTTTCCCGAAATCATGATCACTGGGGTATTGGTTTGGCTTTTGCGCAGCTTGGAAAGAACTTCGATGCCGTTCAGATCGGGCAGTTTTACATCCAGCAGGATAATGTCCGGTTCAGCTTCTTCAGCCAGTTGCAATCCAGCCCGAGCGCTATTTGCTGTTATTACTTCATAGCCTTCGTCGCCCAGAATCTGGTTTAAGGTGAGACAGATGTTCTTTTCATCGTCTATAATTAAGATTTTCAATTAGTTGCCGCCTCGATGATGATGGTAAATTCGCTGCCTTCTCCGGGTTTGCTCTTTACCCTGATGATGGAAGAATTGGCCTCACAGAGCTTCTTTACCAAGGCCAGCCCCAGCCCCGTTCCTTTGTTTTTTCTGGAGAAATACGGTTCAAAGATGCGGTGCAGGTCTTCGTTGTCGATGCCCTGTCCCTTATCCTTAATGCTGATCACAAGATAGTTTTTGTCGCGGGTAAGGCTTATTGTGATTGGCTGATCGGCATTTGAGGCATCCATGGCGTTTTGCAGTATATTGGTGATGATCTGATAAAAATGGGTTTTATCGAAGCTGATTTTTTGGTCGCTCAAGAGGTCAAACTCGATATTGTAGTCTTGGGTGTAGGATCTGCAAAGTTCGGTGATGCTGAGGGCAGGATCAAAAACCTCTTTTTGGGCTTTGCTGATCTTGGCAAAATTGGAGAAGTCCTGAGCCAGCAGACGGAGATTCTCGATTTCCTGTTTGATGATCTCCAGCGAATCTTCCAGGATTTGCATGGCTGCATCCGGATCGGTGGCCAAGCGCTCTTCCAAACGCTGAACGGCCAATTGGATGGGAGTAAGGGGATTCTTTATCTCATGAGCCAGCACCCGTGAAAGGTCTTTCCAGATCATCTCTTTTTCAGCTACCAGCAAGCGTTTTTGCACGCTTTCCAGTTCCCGGCTCATCACGTTGAAGCTGTTTTTCAGTTGCTTCATCTCGTGAATGCCGGTTTCCGGGATGTGCACGCTGAAATTACCCAAACGAATCTGGTCGGTGGCGTTTTTCAGTTCCCTCAGAGGTTTGCTGATACGGGTTAAAACCACTATAAAGATCAGGCTGGAGACGAAAATCAGGATGAACAGGGTTAGGGCTACATAAAATCTCGATTCGCTAAGGCTCAGCTTGATTACTCCCTTGGCTTCGCCATAGGTTTTCATGATCTGCTGCACCTTAAGTGAATCGGCCTGGCTGTATAGCTGCACCATTCGCAGGTCATCGCTCAGTTCCAGCTTATTCATCGTATCCTGAATCTCCTGTTGATTGGTCTGGAATACGTTGTTCAGTAAAAGCAGGCTGCCGATGGAGACCACCAGATAGAGCAGCAAAATCCAGGTTCGGATTCCGGGACGTGAAAACTTCATTATCTCTGCCTTTGTCTTAGGATGGTTTTTGCAGGCTCAGCGATGTGCTGGCCTTGGGTTTTTGATACTTCCACAGCACCATCAGATCTACTTTCTTCTGCAGCTGTTCAAACCTCACAGAGGGTAAAGAGGCGGTTAGCGAGATGCTAACTTCGCCCCAACTCGAATCGTAGGGCAATGAGCATTCAAAGCCTGAGATCTCTGCCAGCATGGCTGCATAGGATGGGGTTTGCAATCTGCGGTTCATGCCTCCGGTTCGGATTTCATATACGGCATTGGCCATGTCGTAGCGAACGCTGTTTTGAAAGTTGCGGCTAAGCAGTATCCTGTTTTTATTGCGGATTATCAATTGAAAATTAACCGGGATCGTGGATCCGCTTTTGAAAACATCCGGAAAGTCGTTATCAAAAGCGCTAACCAGAGAGCTGCGGACCACCAGATACTTCTCTCCGGCCCGGCAGCTCAAGCTTCGAAGTGTCGGGTCGTTTCCCGTGTAGGAGGAAAAAAGAAACACGGAGAGCGATACGATCGTGGCAAAAACCTTTCCGGTAATGGCTTCCAGCATTAGTAATCCTTATCTCTTAGTAGATACCACATTCCTGATAAACGTAATTTTTGTCAAGCCTGCCGGAAAATATTCCTTGACCTTTCCAGCAGGATTTTGCAGTTAGCTTTGTATAGATAGAAAAAAGGAGGATTTCATGAGCTCCAGAATTCTGATCCTGGCAACCATCTTGTTGCTTTGCCTGTCCGTGGCAGCCCAGAAAACAACTTTTGGCTCGATCAGCGGAACCGTGTCCGATAAAGCGAAAATAAAACAATCCGGCGTTTCGGTGGCCCTGATCAAAGATGGAAACACCATCAGCAAAATCCAAACTGACAAGAAAGGATACTACTTCTTCGACAAACTTACTCCAGGAACCTACCGCCTGGAATACTCAGCTCTGGGAAAAGAGCTATACATAAAAGATCCAATCGTGGTAAAAGCCGGGAAGAAAACGGTGTGGAATCCCACCTTGAAAGCTGTGTTTCAAGAAGCAAAAAGCGAATATGGTTCTTTGGAAGCGAACACCGTGGACGACCAAGGAAGAGCTTTGCAATATGTAAACATAGTGGTTATGAAGGATACAGAGCGAGTTGCAGGAGGCCAGAGCGACACGAATGGCTTGGCTTCCCTTAAGGTTCCGGCTGGGACATTCACAATCAAGGCAACCCTGATCGGATACGAAGAAAAGAAATATGAAAAGATCAAGATCAGCCCAAACAAACCTACCAGCCTGAAGATCAGCCTGAAACCCGGGGGAATGCATCTTAGCACCGTTCAAGCAGCCACGGAAAAAGACCGGGTGGGCAGTGAGCGGAAAATGGAAATGGACAGATTAGACGGGTATTCTGCAGTTTCCGATATGGCAGCCATGCCTTTTGCGCCACCCAGTCCTTACACTCAGCCGGGTGTAATTATGCCGCCCAACCGTCCTCCTTTCAATACTGAAGACTACAGCGCCATAAAGCCGAATATCTTCCACAGTCCTTTGGCAGAACCGCTTTCCACCTTCTCCATCGATGTGGACACGGCTAACTACAGCAACGTCCGCAGAATGCTTAATCAGGGTTATCTGCCGGAGCCTAAAAGCGTGCGGATCGAGGAATTGCTGAACTACTTTGCCTACGATTATCCCCAGCCCAAGGACGAGCATCCCTTTGCCGTATATACCGAGATGAGCGTTTGTCCTTGGAACCAGAAACGCAATCTGGTGCACATCGGAATCCAAGGCAAAAAGCTGAACCTAACCAAGGCTCCACCCAGCAATCTGGTTTTTCTGCTGGATGTATCGGGCAGTATGAATGCTCCGAACAAGCTGCCTTTGGTGATCGAATCCATGAAAATGCTCAGCGAAAATCTGCGTGGGACGGACAAGGTAGCCATCGTGGTTTATGCCGGAGCGGCAGGTGAAGTGCTGCCCTCAACCAGCGGCAACCAGAAAATGAAGATCAACGAAGCTCTGGAGCGTTTGCAGGCCGGAGGTTCAACCGCTGGCGGAGCGGGCATAAACCTGGCTTACAAAATAGCGGAAGAAAACTTCATTCAAGGCGGTAATAACCGCATTATCCTTTGCACGGACGGCGATTTCAATATCGGAGCGTCTTCCGATGCTCATCTTACCGACCTGATCGAACAAAAACGCAACAAGGGCGTTTACCTAACCGTTTTGGGCTTTGGCATGGGAAACTACAAGGATAATAAGCTGGAACTGCTTGCGGATAAAGGAAATGGCAACTACGCCTACATCGACAATCTGAACGAGGCCAAGAAATTCCTAGTAAACGAAATGGCCAGCACTCTTTATGCCATTGCCAAGGATGTAAAACTGCAGATAGAGTTCAATCCAGCCCATGTAAAAGCTTATCGTCTGATCGGTTATGAAAACCGGCTGCTGAATAAAGAAGACTTTAAAGACGATACCAAGGATGCCGGAGAGCTTGGTGCGGGACATAACGTTACCGCGGTTTATGAGATTATCCCGATGGAATCCAAGGAAACAATTCCAGAGCTCGACGAGCTGAAATATCAGGATGCCAAGATCAGCGAAGCAGCCAGAAAATCGCCGGAAGCCTTAACCGTGAAACTGCGCTATAAAATGCCGGACAGCGATACCAGCACGCCTTTTGAGGTGCCGGTGATCAATAAAACCATAGCCTTGGATCAAGCATCCGAAACTTTCCGGTTCTCTGCTGCAGTGATTGGCTACGGACTGATGCTGCAGGAGAGTGAACACAAGGCTGCCCTTAGCTGGCAAATGGTGAAAGACCTGGCCAAAGCTAATCTGGGAAAGGATACGGAAGGCTATAGAGCAGAGTTTTTGAACCTGATCGACCAAGCCAGCAAGCTGCAAGAAAAGAAATTCCGGGAAGAAAACCGGGATTTTAACAAAGGATATTAGGATATCCTGCGATTGGAGTTCCTGCGTCCCGCAGGAATGGCTTTCCGGCGTCTCGCCGGAAAAGATATTTACGTCTCGCGGAAGTAAAGACAAGAACCTACGAGAAATGGTTCTTGTCTTGCCCGTAAGACGCAGGCGCTCCAGAAAGCACCACATATAAGGAAAAGTAAATGAAAAAACTAATTGCCCCTTGTGGCATCGACTGCAATGTTTGCGATGCCTACAAAGCTACCCAGGCCAACGATCTGGAGCTTTTCAAGAAACTTCAGGAAAGCTATAAGCAGAACTTCAACAAAGACATAGCTTTGGAAGGTCTGCACTGCGACGGCTGTCCATCCGATGGCCGGCACATAGGATTCTGCCAGGTCTGCGAAATCCGCAGTTGTGCCTTTGGCAAAGGCTACCAGACTTGTGCCGAGTGCAGTGAATTTCCTTGCGCAAAGGGGAGCTTTATCTGGAAGGAGAATTCTGTTTCCAAAGCTAATTTGGAAGCGCTTCGAACTAGTCATTCAGCATAGACTGAGTAACCAAACCCAATCCTGAATTTTTTCCAGGGTGTGTGGAAATCTGTCCACACACCCTTTTTTGTCCTATGCGGAGAGGCAAGCTATTATCAGGCATGAAAATGAACCTGTTGAATTGGTTCAACAGCTCTGAACGAAATGGAACCGGGGAACTGCTTGCATGGGCTTCTTTGAACTAAACCTGGTGGCCAGACTGCCTGGTTTGGGAAGTGATATCGTTGCATACCAAAATTAATAAATCAAAACTTAAGACAGCAAACTAAAAGAATTTGCTTGACAATAAGATGGAAATCTTGATGTGTAGTTACATAACTAAAGAATCTATATTGAAAAATTATGTGCAAAGGTATTTTAAAGGAGGTTCCATGAAGCACAGTTATTTGTTTGTCCTGGTTCTGGCAATGCTGGGATTCAGCATGGGTTTGGCTGCTCAAAACAACGCCCTGATGTTTGACGGGGTAAACGACTGCGTTGCCATAGGCAATATGACCAGCGAGGTTAGCACCTCGTTTACAGTGGAATGCTGGTTTAATCCCAGTTCCGTTGCGGTTGGCTCCGGAGAATTGGCTACTTATGGCAGAACTATTTTTGCATCTTCTACTTCTAATGACAAACCCATCTGGGTTTCTCAGCGTGG
>CAZGWB010000011.1:0-43751 GCA_964529335.1 uncultured Candidatus Cloacimonas sp. | reverse complement strand
CAGAGTGACAAAGTAACAAAGTGACAGAGTGACAATGAATAGGGTGAGTGGGTTGCTTAGCGAGAATCAACATAGTCCAAAAAGCCAACAGAGTCCACAAAGTCCATCACGTCCATATAGTCCATATAGTGTCAGCGAATCTCTTACGAAAGAAGTGGAAACTCACAGGCTATCGATTTTCAAAGAAGCGTCATCCTTCTAGTTCCCCGCTACGCCCCCGTTAATTCACGCCTAAATCTCCCGAACCGGATTCGGGATGTGCACGGGAGGCTTCCGAGTGGCTTCCGCGTGGCTTCCGAGAGGTCAGGAAGTAGGAAGGGAGGGTGTGATTGATCTAAATAGATATTTAACGGCGTTTCAAAGGAAGGAACTGAATTTGAAAGTCTTTTTCCAGGGAATTGCCACTGAAATCGGCGGTTGAAGAGAGAACCGTAAGGATACAGGTGCTATAATTGGGCAGTTCTTTTTGGGGTATCAGCCGATGAATTTTACCAGTTTCGGAAATAATTCTCAGAGGAATCTCTTCTTTACCAGCAACAAGCTTAACATTTAGCGCTGAGGATGGGATGATCTCGCTGAAATGAAGCTCCAGAACGGGGAAGAGGCTGTTTACGGATGCACCATTGCGAGGGTTGGTAAAGGTTATGGTTGGCGGATCAGTGTCTTTCTTCAGGCTTCCGCTGAATTGTTTCTTTTGTGGTTCGCTAAGGTTGCCTTTTAGGTCTGTTGCCCCAACTACAGTAAGAGTATAGAGCAAACTGTCCTGCGCCGAGGTTAGCAAGGTTAATATATTGTTTTCCAGTATCTTGTGTTTGATCGCCAGAGGTTTGTCGCTTTCCACCATAATCTGCTGGTATGAAGCTACTGGTTCGCTGAATTCAATCCTGATCTCCCGATCCGACAGGGCTTCAACGTTGCTGATCCGCACTTTGCTGGTGTCTGCATAAGCCAGATACATATCCTTCACTTCCAGAGAAGCACCCATTGAAGAGCTTTCGTAGAAAGGTTCAGTTCCGATATCGTAGCGGCCATTCTGGTTCTTATCGATGTAGCTGCGTAGATTATAGGGTTGTAGATTCAGGTTTTCCAGGGCATAGCTGCTGCCGGAGAGAGTTTTGGATAACACCAGAAGTGAATCAACCGAAAAAAGGCTGACTGATACGGGACTTCCCAGATCGGATGAAGCTTCATAGTCGATGAGACCAGAGATTCTTCCATCAGCAAGCTTGCCACTACGAAAAATCAAGGTCTGATTTGCTTCCAGAGGATTTCCCCGCAGGTCTTTCAGACGGTTTGAGAGCGTTACATAGTAGTTAGTGTCTTGCCGAAGGGGTTCGTTGAGTTTGATCTTTAAAGTTGATCGCTCCAAGCTAAGTTTCTTGTTTTGCACTGGCGGGTAGATATACACGGAATTTGCCAGGCTGTTTTTATCAATTGCTTTGGAAAAGGATATCTCAATACTGCCGTCTGTGATCTCATCAAGTTCAGCTGGAAAAGTAGCCAGAATCACAGGTTTTTCCAGGTCGGCCTCACCTCCGGTGGGGTTTCGTTTGTTTCCACATCCGCTGCTGAGAAGCAGAATCATCAGAGCCAGGAAAACTGAATATACTGTGGAGCGCATGCTCATAATCCTTTCTGCCGAAGCATGTATTTGCCGAGTATGTCGTATTCTACGTTTACTCTGTCACCTGGTTTCAGATTGCTGAGATTGGAATTATCGATGGTATGGCCGATTAGAGCAACGCTAAAGCTGTCGCCACGGAGCTCGGATATGGTAAGGCTAACTCCATTCAGGGCAATCGAACCCTGGGCAACCATCAAAGCCCGGTCTGCATTGATCAGTTCAAAGCGAAGATAATCAGTGTTATTCATCTTTTTATGTGAAATAAGGCGCAGTTCCCTGTCAACGTGCCCTTGCAGCCAGTGTCCGTCCAAACGCGAACCAAGCTGCAAAGCTCGTTCCAGGTTCAGGATTTGTCCTGGAAGCCAGTTCTTGGCTGTGCTTTTTTGGATAGTTTCGTTCATGATCTGAACGTTAAAGGAAGAAGTATCAAATTCCAAAACCGTAAGGCAAATACCGTCGCAGGCAACGCTGGAACCGATTTTCAAGTCATCAAAACTGAGCGGCCTGGCTATCCGGAGCAGCTTCTTTCCACTTTGGTGAGATATGGAAAGCAACTTTGCCTGAGCTTCAACTATCCCTGTAAACAAATCTGCTCCCTATCAACCAACCCTTGAAGCCAGATACCAGAAACCTATACACTGTATCGTCTCTTCCAAGCGTTAGCCAAGGTGTTTGTGCTGCTATATTCCAGATCTCCACCGAAAGGTATGCCAGTGGAGAGACGGGTAATACAGATACCCTTGTCTTTTAGAAGCTCCCACAAGTAATGAATGGTAGCTTCACCCTCTGCTGAAGGTTTTAGAGCTAAAACAATTTCTGAGGGTTTTAGTTCCATGATTCTACCAAGTAACTGCTCTGTTCCTATCTGTTGGGGTCCATAGCCGTCCAGAGGAGATAACAGGTGCCCCAGGACGAAGTAGCGGCCATTAAATTCGTTCATGCCTTCAATAATCTGCACATCAGAGTTGTTTTCCACTACACATAGCAGGCTATTCTGCCTGTCAGCAGCGCTGCATATCGGACAGGGATCATATTCGGACAGCATATTGCAATACTGACAGGTGGTAAAGCTCTCTACAGTTGTCTTTATAGTGTCGGCCAACTGGAGGGCAAAGGTTTTGTCCTGCGAAACCAGAAACCAGGCAAGACGTTGTGCAGTCTTGCGTCCGATACCTGGGAAATGATTGAAGGCTTGGATCAGTTTTTCGAGTTTTTCTGAGAGGATCATCTAAAAGAGGCCGGGAATTTTCATCCCACCAGTCAGTTTGTTCATCGCTTCGGAGGATGCTTCACTAACTTTGCTGCTTACTTCTTGCAGGGCAGCCAGAATGAGGTCTTCCAGCATTTCTACATCATCAGGATCAACTACTTGGGGCTCGATTTTGAGCGAGATGACTTCATGTTTGCCGTTCATTTCAACTCTTACCATTCCACCACCAGCAGAAGCAGAATAGATTTGGTTTTCCAGCTCTTCCTGCTGTTTCATCATATCGGCCTGCATCTTTTGGGCCTGTTTCATTAGCTGCTGCATATTTTTTCCACCGGGGAACATAAGGACTCCTTTATGCTGATTTCGTTATAGCCTTCTCTTATGGAATGCTCATTTCGTCAAGCAGTTTATATGATTGGCTGTGTACTGATTGGTATGTAATCAGCTTTTTTTCGTTCTTGCTGCGAAGTGTTTAGAATCACCCCATTCATCGAAAGCAATGCTTTCACCAATCGAGGCAATGCGTCTGGAAAGACATCCTATACATTGATCCGCGTTTTCGTCCAGACAAGGCTTGCCATCGTAAAGCTGATAGCCTTCCCGGAATTGGACATCGGTGATATTGGGCATCAAGATATTCGCACCGGCCAACAGGCCAAGTTCCCTACCTTCTGGATGCAGGGCTTGCAAGGCAGTGGTTGTGGCAATATTTACATCCTTTAGTGCGATGCGGCAAGTTGCAATCATCTTCAAGCCCATCTCCAGGGCAGCTTGTTTGTCGAAGCCATTTTCCAGATGGGCCAGAGGCGTGCCATGATGGGGAATGAAAGGACCCATGCCCAGCATGTCCACATCTTCATCATAAAAGAACAGGATATCATCTGCGATGTCTGGAATTGTTTGTCCCGGCAGGCTAACCATCACGCCAGTGCCAACCTGGTAGCCAAGCTTTCTTAGCAAGCGCAGACAATTCAACCGTTTGTTGAAATCATGATTGGCTGGATGCAGTTGCTTATACAATTCCTGATTCGTGGTCTCAATTCTCAGCAGATAGCGATGGGCTCCAGCTTCAAACCATCTGCGATACACTTCTTCAGTCTGTTCTCCCAAAGACAGAGTGATTCCCAATCTTCCATCTGAGATTTTTTTAATCCCAATTATCAGCTTTGTTATGAAGTCAATCCAAGGTTTGTCTTCACGCTCTCCCGCCTGAATCACAAGCGAGCCATAGCGCATATCATAGCACCACTTAGCTTCCTTAATTGCTTCTTCATAGTCCATCTGATAACGTGAAACATCAGCATTACCGCTGCGAATTCCGCAGTAGAAGCAGTTCTTGGCGCAAATGTTACTCAGTTCAATTAAGCCACGAAAGTAAACCTTGGTGCCTACATATAGCTTTTTTGTCTCATATGCTTTTGCATATAACTCGTTTAGCTGCTTCTCACCTTGGGTGGAAAGCAGGTCAATTAATAGCTGTTTGTCTGGACGCATTCATGTAACCTCTTAATGATATATTGTAGTGTTGATGGAGCACAAAGCAAGTGTGAATCGAGATGGAAACGAGCTCAGCATTCAGGAGGGTCTTCATATTTGATGGTTTCCAACTTAATCTTTGCAATCGATTCGGCTTGAAAAGAACAGGAAACAAGGAATAAATAGCTTGACATATTAATCAGACAAATAAATCTGCTTCAAAGATGAGTACATTGATATTAGAAATAATTGCAACCGTGGAGGATTCATGCGTGTATATGTTTTAATCTTTTCTATCCTTTTTACAGCGATGCTTAATGCTACCACATTTGTGGATACCAACGCTGGTATCAGCCCTGCCTACAATTCATCCGCCGCTTGGGGGGACTACGATAATGATGGAGATCTCGATTTTGCTTTATGTGGTTTGGATGTTTCAAATGTTCGGTTGTTTAAGCTTTACAGAAATGACAATAATCTCTTCACAGATGTCACAACTAGTATAACTCCTGTTAGCTATGGTACATTGGCCTGGGGAGATTATGACAGAGACGGTGATCTGGATTTACTTTTGACTGGACAATCTGCATCTGGATTGATTTCTAAGATATACCGGAACGACAACGGCAATTTTGTGGACATAAACGCTGGTTTAACAGGAGTATATTTCTCTTCAGCAGTATGGGGAGATTATGACAACGATGGTGATCTGGATATTCTTTTAGCTGGAGCGTCCAGTACATCCTCTCCGTTTTCACCGATAGCAAAGATTTATACGAACAATGGGGGAGTGTTTTCTTCCACGATTGATCTAACCGGGGTTAGGAGCTGTTCAGCTTCTTTTTGCGACATAGACATTGATGGCGATTTGGATATCTTACTAACTGGAGCTACCACTGCTACTTCACCATACGGGGTTACATTGAAGCAATACAGAAATGATAATGGAACTTTTGTGGATGCCTCAGCAACAATTACCGGAGTATATAATTCTTCTCTGGCGTGGGCGGATTATGACTGTGATGGTGATTCAGATTTAATTCTAGCTGGTAACACAGGCACAATATCGCAAACAAAACTATATAGAAATGACAGAGGGGTTTTGGTCGATTCCGAAATGTTCTTTACCCCTGCAGTATATTCCTCTGTAGCGTGGGGAGATTACGATAACGATGGTGATTATGATGTGATTGTATCGGGTTCATATATTTCAACCATTTCCACGAAGATATATGAGAATAATGATAGTATCCTGACCGAAGCATCCAGTTCTCTTGAGAACGTTATGAAGGGTTCAACAGCTTTCGGAGATTATGACAATGACGGAGATTTGGACTTGCTGGTTTTTGGTACAACCACATCCGATTCCTCAACACGGATTGGGAAGATTTACAGAAACGATGACTCGCCTGTGAATGCCAGACCTGCTGCTCCATCGAATCTTCGACGCATCGTAAGTGGAAGCTATACGATACTGCAATGGGATGCTCAACAGGACGATCACACCCCCCTTGGTAACCAAACATATGTGGTAAGAATTGGAACAAGCCCTGGGGCAAGTGACATATCTGATCCATCCTCACTTAGCTCGGGTCTTAGAAAAACTGCGGTAATGGGCTATGCATTGGGAAACACATCTTGGAAAGTAAAGAACAGCGCAATACCTGCAACCAATACATACTATTGGTCTGTTCAAGCCATTGATGGAGCTTTCAAAGGATCGCAGTTTTCTGAGGAGTCTATGATTGCACCGTTGTATATTTCATCTCCCAATGGTGGTGAAACGTGGAAAGCGAACGAAACACGAACAGTGTATTGGACTAGGAATCCAAACGTTGCAAACGTAAATGTGCATATCTCCCAAGACAATGGAAGCACTTGGACATTATTGAATCCAAGCCCGGTGTCAGCGGCATTGGGCATGTATTCGTTCACGGTTCCATCGGTCGTTTCTTCACAGTGCTTAATGAAAATTGTCTCATCCACTACGCCAACAATAATGGATATCTCAAATTCAGTGTTTACCATCGGATCATCAGATACAGCAAATGTTGTACTCACGTCTCAGGATTCTACTAATCTGATTTTGATAGCAGGGAAATCAGTAAATGTAACCTGGACATCATATCTTGTAGAGACTGTCCGCCTGGACGTATCTTTCGATGGTGGGCAAATGTGGACTCCAATCATAGATTCAATACCAGCATCATTGGGGACCTTTGCATGGGTTGTTCCAGACATTCTTAGCGAAACCTGCTATCTGCGGATATCAGATTCTATAAATTCTCAAGTATATGATTTGAACAATGTTATGTTTAAGATCATTAGATTACGTTTAACCTCACCCAATGGGGGAGAACTATTTCAAAGAGGACAAACGAAATCTATCACATGGATCAGCAGCACAACAGCATACGTCAGGCTACAATACAGTTATGACGGAGGAACCAACTGGTCGACTATCGGATCGTCAGTTCCTGGAAATCAGTATCTGGTCAACTGGTCAATCCCCGCAGCCTCTACTCCTTCTGCCCAGTATCTGGTTAAGATAAGCCTTGCTACAGATACAAATGTCTTTGATTCGTCAGATGCGACCTTCACGGTAAGTGCTCTGGACATAGTGTTTCCCTCAGTTTCTGGGTTGAGAATTCAGACTGGAAAAGAATGTGTAATAAGCTGGACTCAGCAACAACTCACAACCCCCCTCAAACTCGAATACACCTTGGATGGAATAAATTACGTGATGATCGATGAGAATATTGTTCCCGACAGCTTATCATATACATGGTTGGTTCCATCTATTACGACCTCTACCGGTAGAATAAAAATATCTTTGATGGAGGATGCCTCAATCTCAGATGTCAGCAATAACGACTTCGCCATCTGCAGTCTGTCTCTGACATATCCAAACACAGCTGAGATTTTTACAGTTTCCACTACACAAACCATTCGCTGGACCTCAGCAAACATAACAAATGTCCGCTTGGATTATTCAACCAATAATGGCTCAACTTGGGTAACCATAGCTTCCAGTGTTGCCGCTTCTGTAGGACAATATAATTGGACGATCCCCAATCTTACCTCTTACGAATGTCTGGTTCGTGTAAGAGATACGGCAGCCACAAACGTAGTTGATTATAGCGATGTAGTATTTACAATTCGTCCCCCCATAATTGTTATGGCTCCCAATGGAGGAGAGAATTTAACTGTGGGTAGTCAATATAATATCACCTGGTCTGTTACTAACGTGGTTTCGTTTATCTTGATTGACTATTCGATCAATAATGGCTCTACATGGACAGCAGTGGTCTCAACCGCATATCCTGCAGGGCTTGGTAGTTATAGCTGGACGGTTCCATCTACTGTTTCCAACAACTGCCGCGTAAGAGTGAAAAATTCTGCTGACAGTGGCATGAGTGACACTTCTGACAATATGTTCACTATTACCCCAACCATCTTTCCCCCTGTACCTCAGTTTACGGCTGACGTAACCGAGGGCTTGGAACCCTTAACAGTGCAATTCACCGATCTATCCACTCCTGGATCAGGAAGTATAACTGACTGGCTTTGGAGTTTTGGAGATGGCGATACTTCAATTGAACAAAATCCCGAACATACATACAATGCTCCAGGTGTGTTTTCGGTGTCTTTAACTGTAACCAATGTTTACGATTCTACGGCTACTCTAGTAAGGACTAACTATATTACTGTAAACTCCAACGAGCCGATGATAGCCCTCCTAACCCCTTCATCACTTCATTTTCAAGATGTTATGATTGGCCAGACCTCGACTCCCCAAGAAGTCTGTTTGCAGAATATTGGTCTGGTGAATCTATCTCTACTAGATTTTTCTGTAACTTATCCAGATGTATATATCATCAGTCAGGAAAGTAGCAGAAGCGTTATCCTTCCAGGGGCAACTGAAACATTGCTGATCCGCTACAAACCCGAAGCTCTCAGTGTCGTATCAGACACATTGGTTATCCATAACTCATCAACCAACCTTCCAATTATCGAGATACCTCTTTCGGGTAATGGAGATGCCTTAAGAGTTCCTACCCAATTTTCAACTATTCAAGCAGCCATCGATGCTGCAGAAGAGGGGAATTGTGTGCTTGTAGAGGACGGATTGTATTATGAAAACCTGCAAATTGTTGGAAAGGAAATTATCCTTGCCAGTAACTACTTTGCTGATGGTGATACCATGCATGTCCATAATACCATTGTGGATGGCAGCCAAGTTCGCAATCCAGATCAGGCCAGTGTGCTGGCGATTCTTCCTGGCACAAATCCTTACCGAGC
Source organism: uncultured Candidatus Cloacimonas sp. (assembly GCA_964529335.1). Taxonomy (GTDB): domain Bacteria; phylum Cloacimonadota; class Cloacimonadia; order Cloacimonadales; family Cloacimonadaceae; genus Cloacimonas. Next base: position 35,139 of record CAZGWB010000011.1, on the reverse strand, counting down.
ACCCAAGATCATTGGATTTACTTTACGGAACGGAAGCGGTTGGAAAGTATATGAAACCATAGGCGGTTCTGTAGTAGAAAAAAGAGTTGGAGGTGGGATTTATATTAAACAATCCAACCCAGTGTTTACTCATAATGTTGTAAAAGACAATGATGCTGATGACGAAGGGGGTGGGAGCTATGCATTTCAGAGTTTACCAAATCTGGGAGGAGTGAGTTCAGATGGATCAGTTAATCCAGGGGGTAATGTGTTTTATAGCAATCATGCCGATATTGGCAAAGATATGTACATAAATGCTTCTCATACTCGCGACGAGATAAAAGCTGAAAACTGCAAGTTTGAAGTATTCTGCTCTGTAGATACCACTTTGTCTGCGTATTGGGCTACTACTACCAATCCTGTAAAATACGACGGTTCCCATGGAACTCGTGAAGCGATAAATGCTGATTTGTATGTAGCTACTAACGGCGATAACTTAACAAACACAGGACTTACACCAGATAGTCCCTTTAAATCGATAGACTTTGCTCTTAGTCTTGCTTATGGAACAGCTGAGAATCCAGTTACCATTCACATCGCGTCAGGCATCTACTCACTGGATTTCACTGGTGAGAAATTCCCATTGCAGATGGTGAACTATGTCTCTCTGCAAGGGAATGGAATGGAGAATACTGTTATTGATGCCGGGGCAAGCTCTGTGTTCCCAACAAGGGTGGTATCGTGCGACAATGTGATTGGAGTGCAAATCAGAGATCTTACTCTGTTGAATGGCTATGTTACGAACACCAAAAACCTCAATGGTGGAGGATTGGCAAGCTTTGGCTCAAGTGTTAGCCTGCAAAGTGTGGCCATTAACAACAGCTTCTCTGCTGGAGATGGGGCAGGGATTTACGCACACAATTCAATTGTAGTCTGCGACAGCTTGTCCATAGAATACAATCAAGCTACTGGATCAGGTGGTGGCATTTTTTCTGATGCATCCAACCTGACTATAACTAACAGTGTCTTCTCTCACAATTTTACATCAAAATACGGAGGTGGCTTGTTCCACAACACTGGAACACTATTAATCCAAAACAGCAACATACAAAACAACAATGCCAATGGAATTCAAATGCGGGGTGGAGGAATCTGCCTCTCTGGGACATCGAATCCCTCCCTGAAAAACAATGTTATCTCTTACAATTCGGGTTATAATGGTGGGGGGTTGAGTATGCAGAACTGCTCTGATATAGCTCTGATTAACAACAAGATAACTAACAACATAGCCACTAACTGGGGTGGCGCAATATATCACATAACCACTTCAGGAAATCTGTTTAATAACCTTATCGCAAATAACACTGCCAGTCAGCGAGGGGGGGCTTTCTACTCAAATTCAAGCCTGAATGTGATGAATTGCACGATCTCAAACAATCGGGCTTTCTCGCAGGGAGGGGCAATTTATATAATCAATGCTTCTCCAAGTTTTCACAATTCAATCCTTTGGAACAATTCAGCGCCACTGGGGAGAGAATTGTATATGTATGACAATTCTATGCCTGGATTTCACTACTGTGATGTGGATGGTGGAACTGCTGCTTTTGGCTTGAATTCCGGCGTTGTCTATCAAGGGAATTACACGGACAACATTGACGCAGATCCGATGTTTACAGCTCCCACCAACAGCTTCGGGATGTCTTATGATGCCCTGACTGCTGATTGGACATTGGCTGATGGATCTCCAAGCATTAATTCTGGAGACCCATTAACCGACACAACCTCTTTTCCAATAGATCTTAACGGCTCACCCCGGATAATCGGCCCCAGGATAGATATGGGGGCATACGAAGCTGTTGGGGCAGATTATGCATTCATCCAAACGACTCCTTTGACAGTTGATTTCGGAGAAATCACCCTGAACACTGGACCGTATGTAAGAGAAATATCCATTAGGAATACGGGAACCATTCCTCTGCTGATTTCTGCAATAGATTTTTTTGAAACCAATGAGCTATTCAGTTGCGTTTACGATAGCCTGGATTCAGAAGTTTCTCCTGGTGATACCCTAATCATAACTCTTGGCTTTGATCCAGCGATCTTGGGTAATCACCGGAACAGCCTGATCATCAGGAATAACTCTATTAATGCTCCTGAGCTTGTGGTTTCTTTGTCTGCTCTGGTAACAGACGAGATTATCATTCATCAGGGACTTATCACAATCAGAATAAGCGATTACAATGCACTACTGAGTTGGTCCCCAATAACCCAGGATGATCAGGGTAACTATTTTGAGCCTGATACCTATCTTGTTCTATACAGTGAAAATGCGTCAAGTAGAGAGGATGACTTTTTCTTTCATGGTGCAACTTCAGATACTACATACATCCATTATGATGTTGCCAGATATCGTAACAGGATGTTCTACCGTGTTATTGGCATAAGCAACGAGACCAGGGATGTTTTACAAAAACTAAACACCCTTGCAGAATCTCCCATTACTTTCAAACAGGTAAAGCAATTGCTATGGGCTGATAGAACAAGACCCTGATTAATCTCGACATCAATATCATAAGAGGTCGGCTTGAGTTGTAATCGATCAGGCCATGAGATAATATTGAACAAGGTATGCGAAGAGGAGTATTGTCCCCCAGGAAAAGAGGATAACACTAATTCCACCAGCTCCTCCAGTCCATAGCGAAAGCCCACCCCAAATCCTTTTTGGGAAAGCATGTTTTAATACGCAGACAGGCCTGGCTCGCCAGGTTCGAACATATTGACCTGCTTTATTGGGTTGCACCAGGCAATATTCGAACCATTGGGCGTAATTATGGTTTCTCCAGTGTTCTATGCTGCAATAAGGGAAGGGAAGTTGCGTGCTGATTCCCGTACCATCACAGCCGATTTTCCTGCGAAGCTGAGGGGGTAAAGTAGCTGAATTGCGGCAGGGGAAGAGGGTTACCCTGGCACAAATAAGAGCATGGTCTTCACCCTTGGCATAATGTTCGGCTGTTTTTCGCTGCATTCCGAAGTAGATCCCGCTACCTGCATAATCACCACTGCCTACATACCACCTGCCTTTCTGGGCAATATTTGTGGCAATGCCTTTGAAGGAAGTTCCATGATACATCGTATAGGTGGGAAAAACAATATCGACTCCAGTCATGATTATTCCTTCCAAGAGAGCCAGACCATTGCGCTGAAACACCCGGAAGAACCTTATGGGAAAATAAAGAAACCATCGGCAGAGATAGTTGCATTTTTTAGTAGACAGGTTGTAACGCATGCGCGGATGAATAAGCTCCGAAAAACTATCGCAGAAGATAACTGTCCAATATAGGATGATGTCAAAGTAAACAGCGTTTATCAACCTAAATGGAGTTAGAGAAAGGTGCATAATAAGCCAAAAGACAGGCCCAATCCCCGAATAGAATAACAAGGAAAACATCCAATGTGCATAAGGTTTGGAATGATCAGTCCAAGCATCACGCAGGGGATTGGATAGAACCCAAATCAACCAGTTTAAGATGAGAAAGGGGAATCGCATTGCCCAAACCAGGTTTCGTAGCACAAACATAGCCATCAGCAGGATGCTTATCCCGGCGACAGCGTAGATACTAATATGCAACAAACTCGATAGAAAGTGCTGATAATTCATTTATACCTGGAGTGCTTATATTTCATCAGCACCAGATTGGAATCAGCGGCCAATTTGTCAAAGAAAAAGCCGGTTGTCGATTTCGTATGTCTATGATCTTTGGCTTTCCGCTATTCCGTGTGTTATACGCCTCCCAACTTACTGGTACAAATCTTCAACAAGCTGCTGTCATGAAGATTACCCAGCGGAAATGTGCTATTCAAACCAAGATATACTTCTCCGCTCAGTTTGAGATGCAGAGCTCTTTTGCTGTTAATTTGAACCGGCACGGGTTTATCTGAAGAATAGCCATTGACCTTTTTTGAATGAGGAATGCCCCCCTGGTTTGAGCAGTTGTGAGCTAGTGTGTTCACTGTGAGGTGATTATTCATTATTTGGGGTAATGAATCTTGATAAAAACTTTCGGGATTGTTTTTTTCTGCCAGTTGACGCAGTGAGCTAAATGAGCTTCGAATGCTGTTTGAGACAGGACATACGATTGTGTATTTAATCCCGTGCTGTTTTAAAAGCTGAATTCCTTTATGCAGTTTATAATGCATACTTTCAGGAGGAATTTCCGGGATGTGTTTGCCGTAATGCTCCAAAGATGGAATAAGTAGTTTATCAATCTTCAGATTTTGCAAGAGGGAAGCAATCTTCGGAGTAAGCAAACTGCCGTCGGTGATAATCTCGATCCCAAAACCGAAATCGGCTGTTAATTTCAGCACTTTCAGAAAACCTTTCCAGGCAAATGGCTCTGTTCCAGCGAAGGTGATGTATTTTCCGCCCAAGGTTTCGAAGTGGGAAAAAAGTTGTTTAAACTGACGAAGGGAAAGAGGCATCAAACTGGCTTCATTTCCCTCAGGTATAGCCATGATCTCCACATACAGGTTTTCGGGCAGATTGTTTCGCACCTGTTTGTATTGTAGCTCATCATATAATCTGTTGTTCAGGGGAAAAGAAGGCTTTTCTGGATTGGTAGATGCTCTGTCCAGGCAGTTTCCGATCCATGCATCGTCGTTAATAAAACCGATACTGGCCAGAAAGGCAAGAAATTGCCTGAATTTGTGCATTTCTTCATGCGAGTAGGATAGGGAAGGCACAAAATCAGGCCGCCTGGAGGCCATTATCATTCTGAGATCACACAGGTATTTGTATCCATCTTTCACCAGAAACGACCTGTCCCGGGTATGATGTAGAACCAGGTAATCTTCCAAACGGCTGAATCGGAAAGCCGGGTTATTCATAAAGGGCTGCTCAACCCACAAACTTGTCTGTGATTATGCAAAGATTTAGGGATACTGGCTTGATATACTCATAGGTGAATTCACTATCATTATCGCCATTAAATTCCACGATAATTCCTTTGGTGTTTTCATCATAGTTGCGGGTGATTTCATATACTGTCAGGTTTTCCATGATCTTCTCCTTTTTTAGTTGTTTTCTCTTACCAATACGTAATAAAAGCCATCAACTTCGATTATGTAGTATTCTTCATTTACTTCCAGGATAGTAACTCCCGGGTCTTTCAAAGAACCATGATAAACCGGCAGATTTATCTCATTACGCTCAGCGCTGTTAAGCGCGATGGGCGACACAAGCAACAGGGCGACGAGTAAACTAATAATGATCTGTTTCATAATAAACTCCTTATATAGAGTAGTAGCAGATTTTTAAAAGTGTCAACCAATACAGCCGTAAGCTCCTGAAAAATAGGTAAATAAAATTTTTAATTTTGTTGGGGAAATTTTTTGGCAAGCATCGGAAAAGCCTTAATGTGTAGAAATTTTCTACTATTTGCTGCCAAATATGTTAATTCGGATCTCTCAATCTCGATCCTGCTGGGCACCCAAGTTTCTCCGCGGTGCCTCTCAACGTCCACGCGAAATCCCCTCGAATCTCATTCGCGTGGACCCCGGGTGGCATACGGGTGGCAGGCGGGTGGTTAAGAAGGAAAGCGGTAGTTCGGGTGGATAAATCAGAAAGAGAGAATCATCAGTTCAGGTATGCTTTGATCTGCTCCAAGGTTAGCAGGCAGCGACCTTTGTCAACCGGAAGAGGGCCAACCTTCTGACTCGGGATGATGAGTATCTGTCCCACTTTGTAGCATTTCTGGATTTTTATATGATTGGCTTTATTGAGGGTGACCGTGATTATCACTCCAAGAGGTTTTTCAGATTCACTCAGATCGAGCAGACAGAGCTCCAAAATTCCAGAACGCGGTAAGCTGATCTCCCACTTCGTGATGGCGTTAACACCCTCGAAAACTTCTTCAAGCTGCTGGGCAATTTGGAGTGAGGCATAGCGGAACATATTACTGAAGTCTTTCATCTTCGCATGTTCCATTAGAGTACTCACAAAACGTTTGAGGTTTATCAGATTCCGGTAGTCCAAAATTGCGCTGGTGCCGATCCATCCTTGGTTGAGATAATACTTTGCCTTCAGATTGGTAATCACCCGGTGTTTTAACTCCCGGGCACTTGGATAACTAATCTTTTTGGCTGCGGCGAAATCCTTTAGAGAATTATATTCTCGCAGAGCCATGATAGTTTGATAATCTTCCTTGGACAAAAGCTTCTTGAGCGCTCTGGGAGTGAGTTGTTTAACGAGTTCGTCTTCTGAAGGCTCTAACATCCGATTGTTTATTAATGCTTCGGTTCTAAGGGTGTCGTTCAGGTCGCTTTGTTTTGATTTGCTGCGAAGCAGGGTAGAAGCTTGCTTAAAGACTGTATTCTTAATCCAGGCACGGGTGTATTGAATCGGTTTTTTTGAGTTCAGCAGGGTAATCATCACGTTTTGTGCCAAGTCTTCCGCTTCTTCCTGCTCGAGTGATAGCTGTCTGGCCTGACGGTAGGCCCATTGCCAAAGGTTTTTTATACTGCTTTCCAGGTAGATGTCGGTTTTTTTTCTTATCCATGTATCGATATTGGGTATCTCGCCTTCTTCGTGAATCAGGCTGAGCAATACTTTATTTGAAATTTCCGCCTGTAATTCCTCATGGGGAACCAGATTAGATATGTATCTGTTCAGACTTTCCTGCGCCTGTTTATACATAGAAAGCCGGGTGTTATTCAATCCGGCGTCGCTGATCATTGTTGGCTCTCCCTGCTTTCAAAACCTTTGAAAACCAAGATTAAGTAAGCGCAAAAAGTGTCCAGAAGAAAAAAAACTCATGCGCCAAGATCCGGTAATATGCTGAAATATGGCGAGATAAGGGAAAGGTCGCTGCTTTGGCGAGAATATCCTACCAAAAAAGTTCTTGACAATTTATCGGCATTGCTTAGTTTGGTTAGTGAATGCTTACTTACTTAAGGAAGAACGATGGAACTTACTGAGAGACAGATGGAAATTGTAAATGCTGCGATACGCATCATGGCCAGTAAAGGCTATGAAAAGCTTACTACTAAGAATATCGCTGCAGAAATCGGAGTTACCGAAGCCGCTCTATATCGGCATTTCACCTCCAAACGCGATTTGGTCGTAAAGGTCTTGTGCTATTTCGAGCATCTTTCCTGCGCGGTGATAGAAGAGATCAGAAAGAGCAAGTTAAGTCCATTGGCAAAGATCAGAAGATTTGTGATGAACCGCTACGAGTTGTTCACCTCCAATCCAGATTTGGCCAAAGTAATGTTTTCGGAAGAGCTTTTCAAGAATGATCCGGGTTTCATGGATCAATACCGCAGCATAATGCATATACATCGTCAGGAAGTGGAAAGCTACATCGTGCAAGCCCAGGCTGAAGGAAGTATAGATACTGATCTGAATTCCACCCAGTTATTCAGGATAATAATTGGCTCAATGCGGCTTATCGTGTCTCAATGGAACATGAATCAAAGTGGTTTTGATCTGGTAAAAGAAGGCGAAGCCCTAATCCAAACAATAATAAAAATGATAGAGGTAAAAAAATGAAACGTCAGATTATCAAAATCGACGACAACAAATGCACAGGTTGTGGAGCTTGCATTCCGGGTTGCCCGGAAGGAGCTTTACAGGTCATTGACGGTAAAGCCCGCTTGGTTAGTGATCTGTTTTGCGATGGCTTGGGAGCTTGTTTGGGAACCTGTCCCGAAGGAGCTATCGAAGTTGAAGAAAGAGAAGCCGAACCTTACAACGAAGCAATCGTAATGAAAAACATTATGGCTGCAGGGGAGAACACCATAAAAGCTCATTTGAAGCATCTCAAAGACCACGGAGAAATGACATATTATGGCCAGGCCCTGGATATTTTGAGAACTAACGGTTATGACACTGATAATCTCACTCGGGAAGAGGTCATGGCTTGTGGCTGTAGTGGGACCCAACAAAGAAAAATCGAGAAACCTGCAGGCGATAACATATCCACTGGTGTGGTGGACAGCGAACTGCGTCAGTGGCCGGTTCAACTAAGCCTGCTAAACCCTGCTGCAGAATACTTCGAGAATGCCGATTTGCTTATTTCGGCTGACTGTGTGCCTTATGCTTATGGCGACTTTCACCGGAAATTCCTGAAAAATAAGATAGTGATCACTTTCTGTCCAAAGCTGGACATGGATATAGAACGCTATATAGACAAATTGTCCCAGATATTTCAATTACACCAGATAAATAGCGTTACCATCGTTCGCATGGAAGTCCCTTGCTGCGGTGGAACGGAAGTAATAATCAAACGCGCTCTGGAAAAAGCTGCCAAGCTTCACTTTGTGAAAGTTTTTGTGATTTCCGTAGAGGGCGATATTATTTAAAATAAGGAGAATTAGAATGCAAAGCCGAAACTGGAAAGATCTTGATCCTGTGGTAAATGCCAATGGCATTCATGGCACCAAAATTTATGTAGCCGAAGAGGGAGAAATTGTTCACTTGGGTCTGGCTCCAGGAGCAATCCTTAAAGCTCACAAAACTCCCGTCAATGTAGCTTTTTATGTTCTGGAAGGTATTGCCACCCTGGAAATCGGGGCCGAAAGACAAAGCTTTCCCAAAGATACCATCATCGATAGTCCGAAAGATATCCCACATGCGGTTGTTAACGAAGCAGATGTAAATCTGCGGCTGCTTGTGATCAAAATGCCCAAACCATAAATAAAAGGAGAAACAACCATGAGTATGTTTTGCTATCAATGCCAGGAAACTTCCCGCAACATAGGTTGCACCATGCGCGGTGTTTGTGGAAAATCCCCCGAACTTTGTCATTTGCTCGACCTTTCCATTCATGCCATGAAAGGATTGGCCTATGTGTCTGTCCAGCTATTAAAGAAAGGTGTATATCATTCAGAGGATGCCTTGGTTTTAATGGGTGGCCTGTTCAGAACCATCACCAATGCCAATTGGGATGAAGAACAGATCAAGACTACCATCACTAATGTCCTGGCTCTGCGGGATAAACGCAAAGAAGAGCTATGCAGCATTCTGGGAGGTTCCTGCAAGTCCTGCCCAGACGTAGTAACGTTCACCGTAAAACCTGAAGACTATGAGGAGTATGGAAAAAAAGTGGGTGTGCTGGCTACGGAGAACGAAGATATCCGCAGTCTGCGCGAAACCATCATTTACGGAATCAAAGGAATCTCGGCTTATGGCGAGCATGCCTGGATGCTTGGTTATACCAGCGATGAAGTAAACAAATTCGTAATGGAAGGAATAGCAGCTACCATAGACGATAGCCTGAGCGCAGAGCAGCTTACCGGCCTGGTTATCAAAACCGGCGAATATGCAGTGAAAGTAATGGAGCTTCTTGACAAAGCCAATACCGAAACCTATGGTGTGCCAGAACCAACTGTTGTGCAGCTTGGAGTTGGTAAAAACCCCGGAATTCTGGTTAGCGGCCATGATCTGAAGGATTTTGATGAGCTTCTGCAACAAACCGAAGGTCAAGGCGTAGATATTTATACTCACAGCGAAATGCTTCCTGCAAACTACTATCCTGCCTTCAAGAAATATAAACACTTTCATGGCAACTATGGCAGTTCTTGGTGGCATCAACTGGAAGACTTTGAAAACTTCAACGGCCCCATTCTGATGACTACAAACTGCATCGTTCCCCTACGCAAGGAAAACACCTATCTGGATCGTTTCTTCACCACCGGCATGACAGGTTATCCAGGCGCAATTCATATTCCCGAAAGGCAGCCTGGTAAACAGAAAGACTTCAGCGCTATCATCGCAAAAGCCAAAACCTGCCAGCCGCCCAAGGAAGTCGAGAACGGCACCATCACAGGTGGGTTCAACTACCGCACTGTGCTTTCCATTGCCGATAAAGTTGTGGAAGCTGTTAAGTCCGGTGCCATCAAACGCTTTGTAGTGATGGCCGGTTGCGACGGACGCATGCCCAGCCGCAAATACTTCACAGAAGTGGCCGAAAAGCTTCCCAAAGATGCAGTTATCCTTACCGCCGGCTGTGCCAAATATCGTTATATCAAGCTGCCTCTGGGCGACATAGCTGGAATTCCCAGAGTTTTGGATGCCGGACAATGCAACGATTCATATTCCTTGGCTGTAATAGCGTTGAAACTGAAAGAAGCCTTTGGCCTGGACGACGTGAACAAACTCCCATTGTCGTTCGACATCGCCTGGTATGAACAGAAAGCCGTGGCAGTACTGCTTGCCTTACTTTACCTTGGTTTCAAGAATATCCAGATCGGACCTACCCTGCCTGGATTCCTTTCTCCCAATGTGGCCAAGGTTATCGTCGATACCTTCGGTTTGAAGCAAACGACAGATGCTGATAACGACATTGCAGCGATGTTTGCATAGTCAATGATTCTCTCCGCTATTTACTGGCCCTCACGTCTTGTGGGGGCCTTTTCTTAGTAGGAAGAACTGCATTGTAATTCTATTCATATGTGTTGTTCTGTGTGAGATCACTATTTCCAGCATGTTTAAAAAAAAAAGACATGCTGAAAAAATGACTTGACATAAAACAACTCAATCATGAATATGTAAACAGATAATATCCTATATGAAGCTGTGAACAGAGGTTAAATATTGATGATTATGCATTCCGTTAGTAACGAGCATCTGATATTTGCGTTAAACAAGGCATGCATTATTATGTATCTATCACGATCCTGGGAGGTTTGATGCGCAGAGTAAAAGCGTTTATACTAAGCTATCTGATCTTGATGTTATTATGGCTGGCGCTAACTGGCTGGAAGGGAGATGAGCTGATTATTGGCAGCCTTTCGGCGGTTATCTTGTCGGTGGTGTTTTCTTCACGGCTCACAATTTTGTCAGATTTCCGGCATAGTCCCAAAGCTCTGATATTTTCTATAATCTACATCTTTGTTTTTTTGCGTGAGTTGGTTAAAAGCGCTTTAGACGTAGCGCGAAGAGTTGTATCTCCCTCATTGCCGATTAATCCTGGAATCGTGAAGGTTAGAACCAAGCTGAAAAGTGAAATTGGTAGAATTGTGCTAGCCAATTCTATAACGCTTACTCCCGGAACGATGACCGTGGAAAGCAAAGGTGAATTTCTGTATATTCATTGGATAGACATCAAGGGTGATGATATCGAAACGGCCACAGAAAACATCGTAAAAACTTTCGAACGTTATCTGGAGGTTATTTATGGCTGAGCTTGCACACATCATTTTCTGCATTTCATACTATACCTCTCTTGTGGCAATGCTTCTGGCTTTTATGCGGTTTATGGCTGGCCCAAGTGCGGCTGATAGAGTAGTAGCCCTAGATACGATGACGATAACTGGAATTGTGATTATTGTTTTTGTTTCTCTGAGAGCAGGCAGGGTTATCTACCTGGATGTAGCAATGGTGTATGGTTTACTGAGCTTTTTGGGGGTAATAGCCGTAGCTCGTTATCTGGAAGGTGGCTTATGATGATCCTGATCGCAGCATCAATTAGTCTTATTGGATCAGTGTTTCTCTTTTTGGGAGCTTTGGGAGTTGTTCGTATGCCCGATGTTTACAATCGAATGCAAGCTGGAACCAAAGCAACCACCCTTGGCTCAATGCTGACCCTTTTGGGTATTGGCTTGGCGCATCTGGATTGGCTGCCAAAGCTTGCTCTTCTTGTGTTGTTTATCCTTTTTACAAATCCGGTTAGCACTCATGCCATGGCCAGGGCAGCTCACTTTGCCGGAGTAAAGCTTACTGAGATCACCAAACGTGACAATCTGGCTGATGATAAACTTGAGGAGGACGAAAATGCCTAATCTTATGGCTCTTATCCTGTTAATCGGCTTGTCGCTGGTTTCCGCAATCTATGCGGTTTTTACCCGAAAGGTATTGTCAGCAGTGATAGCCTCAGGCATCATCAGTCTTTCTGCTTCGATCATTTATCTCATATATGGTGCACCGGATGTGGCTATGACAGAGGCTACCATTGGAGCAGGCTTGACAACAGTCGTATTTTTATATGCACTAAAGCAAACCAAGGGAGGCGATGATGATTAAATATATACTTGTCATTATAGTTATCATCGGGATAGCTATTCTGTTCTACCCATTAGTGGAGGATTTTGGCCATTCCAATGATTTGAATCCCCTGGCAGAGAAATACATAGCTGGAAGTGTGACCAAGCTTAATATGCCCAATACGGTCACAGCGGTAGTGGTTACCTATAGAGGACTGGATACACTGGGAGAAGTAACGGTTCTATTTCTTGCCACAGCGGGTGTGGGATTTTTGCTTTCTCAACGAGCAAGGACTTCAGCAAAAAAACGTCAGGGTTCGGAATTTTTGAAGACAGGAGCATCTTTCTTGAGCCCCTTGATAATTATCTTTGGCATATACATATTTACGCATGGACATCTAAGCCCTGGTGGGGGATTTCAAGGAGGAGTAGTAATCGCGTCTGCCATTTTGCTAATGGTTATGGCTGATGTTTCTTTCAGGTTTTCCCATATCCTATTACACTTCAGCGAATCATTATCTGGAGTCGGTTATGTTTTATTAGGTTTGCTGGGACTTGTTCTGATAGGTACAACATCCTTTCTGGATCCACGATATCTGCCAATGGGAGTGTATCTTTCGCTATTCTCATCAGGAGCCGTGCCATTGATATATAGTTTAATTGGTATAAAAGTAGGAGCGGAACTATCCAGTGTAATAGATTCGCTGCATGAGGACAGGGAGGATTGATGCTGGCTTTGATAGGTGGAATCCTGCTGGTGATAATCGGGATATGGGCAATGCTTGCCCGAAAGAACATCATCCGGATTATTATTGGTTTTTCGATAGTAGATACAGGAACACACTTGATTATTGTAGCTATAGGCTATGTACAAAATGCTACTGCCCCGATAATCGATGCTGCTGTTAGTTTCCAAAAGGCCGGTTCTGAAGGCATCAAACTGGCTGGCAAGGTAGTAGATCCAGTTCCCTCAGCTTTGGTGCTTACCGCTATCGTGATAGGGCTGGCGGTTACTGCCTTGTTGCTGAGTTTTGCAATCCGTCTCTATAGTGTTCATGGCAGCCTTAATATCGACGAATATGAGGAGTTGAAATGGTGAATCCGCTAATAGTGATTGCTATGTATCTGGCGGCAATATTCCTCATTGCCCTGGTTGACAAGATAAGCCGAAGTATCTCACTTGCTGTTATGTTCATGGTTTTTACTGCCACCAGCATTATGTCGGTTTGGCAGATATGGTTTCTAAACAGCGCACCTGATTCTACGGTCAACTTTGCTACGGCTGGATTTGCAGCACCCTTGTCCATAGTCCTCAGATTTGGATATATTGAGGCAATTTTGGTTCTGGCAGTTAATTTTATTGGTCTCTTGGGAGCCATTTATCTTAGCAAGGAGTTCTGTGAACAGGGAGCCAAGCCTATAGCGTTGTATATTACTTCTGTTTTGGGAGCTACAGGGCTAATCCTGACTCGCGATATATTTAATACATTCGTGTTCTTAGAGATTCTATCAATAGCCACCTACGCACTTATTGCCATCAAGCAGGATAAAAACTCACTGGCGGCTGGAATCAAGTATATGCTGGCAGGGGGATTATCGAGTTCGATGTTCCTGATAGGTGTGGTTTTTGCGTATCGGTTCACTGGGACTTTGAATATCGATATCTGGCTTGGGATGCAACAAATACCCAAGGCTGGATACGAGGTAGCCATGTTTCTACTGGCAATGGGTTTGTTTGTCGAATTGAAGCCATTTCCGGCTAATGGATGGGCTCTTGACCTTTATCAAAGCGTTCACAGTGGTTTGGGAGCGATCGTCTCAACAATCAATACTGCTGCTCTGCTGTATGTTTTTTACAAGGTAATGCCCCTGTTCAGTTCCACTCTCCTGGCAGTTTTAACCGGAGCAGGATTGGCCAGTTTTCTAATGGCAAATCTGGTAGCTCTCAGACAGAAAGATGCCAAAAGGCTTTTAGGCTATTCTTCCTCTGCGCAAACAGGATTGATAATATTTTCCATTGGAGCTATGATGCAGCTAAAAGCTCCTGTAGAACTAGTCCTTTTGGTAGCTATGGGATTGCTGATTACCAATATGTTGGCCAAAGCAGGATTATTCTGGTTATCAGGGATGCTACGCTCCCAAAATCTTTCATCATGGACAGACTTGAAAAAAATCGGTTCTTCCCAAGTGTTTTTCGCAGTGTTTATAATAGCTCTTGCTGCTTTACCTCCTTTTCCAGCTTTCTTTGCCAAGTGGCAATTGGTGCAGCTCTTTGGAGAAAATCAAGCATGGATATGGTTGGGCGGATTGTTATTAGGATCTTTGTTGGAGATCGTTTATTTATTCCGATGGATGGGAGAAGTATTTAGCAGCGAGAATATGCCAAGGCTTGTTTCGATAGATTATCTAAAGCTTGTTCCTCTGTTGTGCGTTGCTGTTATTTTGACTGGGGTTTCTCTGTTACTAGGCAGATTCCATCCTCAGCTTGGGATGGCCTCAATCTATCCAATCCTGGTTTTTGTTTTGTTCGGTGTTGTGGATTTCCTGTCCGTCAAGATAAAAGGAATCATGCTCATCGGTATATCTGCTTACTGGGGCTGGTATGGGTTGCTGCCTTCTTTGCCTTTATTAGGACAGGTCTTCATTTTTATCCTTATTGGTGGCAGCATAGCTCAGATTTTTGGTTTTATGCGTTACCGTGGTGCTGCAGAAGGCATGTTCCCGGCTCTTGCCATGTTGATCTTTGCTTTGGGAAATCTTGTGATTGCCGGAACCAAGCTGGAGTTTTTTATGGCATGGGAATTGATGACTCTAGGTAGCTATTTTCTGGTTTTGAGAGGAAAACAGGGAAAAGCTCCAGCTTTGAGCTACATAGTTTTTTCTTCTCTGGGAGCATATCTGCTAATGGCAGCCCTATCCATGATTCCAAATTCTTTCAAGGGATATCCTTTGATCATCCAAACTGGCTTTCTACCCATGGGTGAGTTGGCCGGAGTCTTGGCTCTTCTGGCTTTTTTGATAAAGATCGGGGCTGCAGGTCTGCACTACTGGCTACCTGGAGCTTATTGCGAAGCGGACGATGAAAGCAGCAGTATCCTGTCGTCAGTACTATCCAAAGCTGGAGTTTATGGATTGATGCTTCTTCTACTGATTTTTATTGGTAGAGCTAATGGCAACAGTATCAGTATGATTGCTCTGGGCTGGTTGGGAGTAGCCACGGCTTTCTTTGGAGCCTTGATGGCCGTATTTCAGGAAGATGCAAAGAAGCTGCTGGCCTATTCCAGTATGAGTCAGATGGGTTACATTATTGCAGGATTTTCGCTGATGAGCCATCTGGGCTGGGTGTCGGCCGTATATTTGGCTGTGAATCATATGTTCTTCAAAGCACTCATATTCATGGCCATGGCCGGTGTTTTTCTGCGTACTGGCACCAGAAATATGTATGAAATGGGTGGATTGATCAAGAAAATGCCAATAGCCTTCATTAGTGTTTTGATTGGCATAATTACTGTAAGTGGGGTACCTCCCTTGAGTGGTTTTGGTTCAAAGTGGTTTATATACACATCGCTAATCGAACAAGGGAGAGTTCTGCAAGCTGCCATGGCCTTTTTCTCCAGTGCCATTTCTTTCCTCTACCTATACAAACTGATTCATGCAGTTTTTCTGGGGCAGGCCAAGCCGCAACAAAGCTTGGTGAAGGAAGCCCCAATCTGGCTTATCATACCTCAGGGCATTTTCATTATGGCGATCATGGCAATTTCTTTATTCCCAAATTTGATCACCAAGACATTGTCCCTGGCAGTGGGTGATTTCATCTCAAAACCTGATTGGTTGGTTTGGGATGGATATAATATGTTGATATCATCACCTCTGCTAAAGGGAAATTGGAATGGAAATCTGGTGATGTTAGTAACCATGGGGGTCTTTATTACGCCTTTGATCTGGCTGATCCTGGTAAACGCCAGAGCGCAAAAAGTGAAACAATTCAACATCGTTTATGCTGCTGAACGTCCTTACAAACCCTGGACCACACATGTCGCCTACAATATGTTTGCACATTACGACAAAGCCCTTGGTTTCTTGGTAAAACCACGTATTACAGGATTCTACAACAGCGTGGCGGAATGGACTCATTCTTTGGCCTCAACACTATCAAGACTTTATACAGGTAATGGGCAAACCTACATTTTGCATATCTTCTTATATATGCTTTTCCTCTACTCACTGCTGGGGGTGAACTAATGAATCTGGCACTTAAAATTCTCTGGGTATTCATCTCCCTGGGTGTGGTAACGGTTTGGGGGTTAACTTTAAATGGTATTGTTCACAAGATTTTCGCCAGGGTGCAGGGACGCTTGGGGCCACCTGTTTGGCAGCCATTTCTGGACATTATAAAGAACAACTCAATTCGGACAGCCATTTCACATGGGGTGATGTTTTATTTGGGACCTGTGTTTAGAATCGCCGGTGGGATCGGAACCTATATGTTCATCCCAGTCCTGTTTGGATCGCCGTATTTCTCAAATTTCTCCATGAGCGGTGATGTTTTGCTAGTAATGTATTTCATCTTCTTTGGCCAGCTTGGCATGGCCCTTGGGGCAGGAGAAGGCGGTCATCCTTATTCAGCGATTGCAGTAAGCAGAGGTCTGGCTCAGATGACTGCGTTTGAGGTTCCTTTTGCTCTGTCGGTAATCAGTCTTGCCATGCAATACAACACATTATCCATCACAGAGATAGTGGCAGCCCAACAGGGTTCTTTTCTAAACTGGACACTCTTCACCAACCCCCTGGCTGTAATCGCGGCTATGATCGCAATGCTGGGAATGAACATGTATAATCCTTTCTCATTGGTTATTGCCCCACAAGAAATACCCATAGGGCCTCCAACCGAATATCAGGCTTCATTTTTAGGTTTACTGGCCACCAATCGTGGCATATTTGGCGGTGCAAAATTAGTCCTATTTATGAACTTGTATTTCGGAGGAGCCACAAATCTGGTGGAACTGATCATAAAGACTTTCTGGATATATATGCTCAGCGTTTTTGTGGGCGCTGCCTATCCCAGGTTTAGAACCGAAGACTCCATCCGTTTCTTCTTGAAATATCCGACAGCAATTGGCATTATTGCAGTTTTGCTTTTCAGCTTGTGAGGAAAGAATGACAGATAATGAAATAAAAGATACTCCCGAATCTAGCCCTGAGATATCAGTTAGTCCCCAACCCGATTATACGGAATGGCGCAAAGACGATAAGACGCTAACGAATAATGGCTTGCCTGAAGAGGAGAAAGATTGGTTCTGCGATGCACGGCCTCAAAAAGCGCGCAAGAGTGTGCAAGTGATTGAGGACTTTTTAAACTGGGCACGCTCCCAAAGCCTATGGATACTGGCTTTCGGAACTGGCTGCGGGGCAATAGAATTACGTCCATTGGTTACTTCCCGCTATGATATAAGCCGTTTGGGGATGCAGCCTCGGCCAACTCCGCGTCAGGCCAATCTGATTATGATAGGAGGATATGTATCCATAAAAACCCTGAAGCGGATTGTACGGAGCTACGAGCAGATGCAAGGCCCCAAATTCGTTGTGGCAGTATGCTCGTGTGCCATAAACGGCGGAATGTATTGGGACAGTTATAACACTGTGAAGCGTATAGACGAATACATTCCTGTAGATGTGTATGTTACGGGTTGCATGCCGCGTCCGGAAGCTGTTCTGGCCGGTTTTAACAAACTGAAAGAACTCATAAAAGCCGGAAAAGCCGAAGGGCAGAACCTATATATTGAGAAATTCGACTGGTATAAAGAAAATCAGAAGAAAGTAATAAAAGACTGGAATATGCCAGATTATAACTGGTAGGTGAGACATGGAAACATTGTTCAAAGATCTTAAATTACATTTCGAGGTTAGCGAGATGGATGCCAGGCGTCCCAATCTTGCTTTTCTGAAAATTCCGAAAACGCAATTGGTAAGCTTATTAACTCATCTGAGAGACATAAAAGGTTTTACTCATTTGGTGATGCTCACCTGCATCGACTATCTGGAGGACGGAGCATTCCTGCTAACTTACTTGGTGCATAATCCGATTATCAAGGTTGATCTGGGCATACAGGTCCCAGTTTCCAGGACAGAACCGGTAATGGAAGGCATTCACCACCTATGGGAGCAGGGAAGGGTTTATCAGAGGGAATTGTTTGAGATGTTTGGCATCGACTTTCCAGGATCTCCTGATGTGCAAGAACCGATGATCTTGGAAGGCTGGCAGGGACCTCCACCCATGCGCAGGGACTTTGATACCAAAGCATTTAGCGAAGCCACCTACAGCCATCGTCCCCGTGATCACAAAGAACCCGAAGAATATATGAAGCAACAGCTTTATCCAGAGGATTGATATGCAGAGCATGTATCCACCCATTGTGAACGGCAAGGCCGTGTATGATCTAGAAAGCCAGAAATACATCCGTGTGTGGCAGGGGCCACAACATCCCGGTGTAACCGGTAACATGAGCTTGGAGCTAGACATTTGTGGAGACCAGGTGATTAAATGCACCACTCATGTGGGATATTTGCATCGGGGCTTCGAGAAATTGATGGAACGCCGTCGCTATATAAATTGCTTCCCGATCGTGTGCCGCATATGTGTTCCTGAACCTGACACCAATGAGTACCTTTTTGCCGCAGCAATGGAGGAATTGTTGGATATCCAAATCCCCGAGAAAGCTTTATGGTTGCGAACCCTTAATCTGGAGCTTTCACGCCTGGCCAGTTTTCTGATGCATCTTGGAGGACAAAGTGGTGCGTTTGGGATGGGAACTGTGGCACAGTGGACAATTGCTTACAGGGACTACGTGCTAGACCTGTTCGAGGAACTAACGGGCGCTCGCATCTACCATATGTACATGACTCCAGGAGGAGTAAGGGGAGATATTCCTGAAGGCTGGATTACTCACACCCACAAGGTGTTGGATGGAGCATCCAGGCTTCTGGACGAGATAAAACATGTGATGCTGAACAATGCTATTTTCAAGCAGAGGGCTATTGGACTGGGAAAAATAACCCCAGACATGGTTGACCGATACGGCATAGTTGGCCCCAATGCGCGATGCACAGGCCTGAAAAGGGATGTTCGTAAAGATCAACCTTATCTTGTATATGATCAGTTGGATTTCGAAGTGGAAACCGAGACTGCGGGTGATGCCTATTCCAGAACCTGCATCCGTTGGCGGGAGACACATCAGAGCATCGATTTATGCAGGCAAATTCTCGACAAAATGCCGCAAAATGGAGCTGTGCACATAACCTTGCCAAATGTCCTCCATTTGAAGATCCCGGCTGGGCAAACCTATGTCCGGGCTGAATCCACGCGTGGAGAATACGGCTACTTTATGGTATCGGATGGGAGCGAGTTTCCCAGGAAGATTACGGTTCGTGGCCCGTCTTACAGCCATGCCATGGCTCTTCTGGAAGACCTGTTGGTGGGTGTGAATATTGCCGATGTGGCTGGTTTGATGGTCTCTTTACATACTTATCCCCCAGAAATCGAGAGGTAGAAAGTGAATCTAAAAGATATTCTATCGCCATTATATGTGTGGAAGCGCGCTTTTGAAAAGCCATATTCGATCAACACCCTTAGCCGGGAGCGGCCAGGTGCAGAACGTTATCGGGGTTTTCATAAAAACGATCTCGACAAATGCATCGGTTGCGGAACCTGCGCCGAAATTTGTCAAAACCAATCAATCGAAATGGTTCCTGTTAAGATCAGTAAGGACGGCGACAGCGGTTTAAGACCCAAGATTGATTATGGCCGTTGCTGTTGGTGTGCCTTGTGTGTCGATATCTGTCCCAGCGGTTCGTTAACCATGAGCAATAGCTATATCTGGGTTGAGGAAGGGCTGGATAGAGATGTGCAGGAGACCTTTTGCTACATACCGGGAGCCGAGGAAAAACCCTGGGACAAAGAAGAGCTTGGATATCATCGTCCAGAAGGATATGAACTGCTGCATCTGGAGCGTATAAAAATGCCTCATTTGTCTGCGGAAGATAGGCTTGGCTCTTTCATCGAGATGGTAAAAGGATATTCACGTGAATTGGCGGTCAAAGAAGCTGATCGTTGCATTCAATGCGGTATCTGCACTGCCACTTGTCCCGCCCATATGAATATTCCTGCCTACATAAAAGCCATTCGTGAAGACCGGATCTCCGAGGGATTGAAAATCCTCTATGAAACCAATCCTTTCCCAGGAGTATGCGGAAGGATTTGCACCCGTCGCTGTGAAGAAGTTTGCGCTTTATCGCACAGGGGAGAAGCGATCTCCATCCGCTGGTTGAAACGTTATCTTACCGACTGTGTGGAAGCCGGAGAATATCAAGAAATTCTTAAGGGCGAGATAGTGCCTCTGGATAAGAAAATAGCCATCATAGGTTCAGGTCCGGGAGGGTTAAGTGCCGCTTACTACCTTGCCAGGCTCGGTTACCAGGTAGAGGTTTACGAAAAGAATCCTGCGGCAGGAGGCATGTTGCGCTATGGTATCCCGGAATACAGGCTTCCCTACGAAAGTCTGGACAAGGATATAGATTATATTCTTTCTTTGGGGGTTACCATTCATTACAACACCGCAGTAGGCAAACAGATAAGTTTTGACGATATCTATGCCAAGCATGACGCTGTGTTTATCAGCACAGGGCTTTTCGAACCCTTCATTATCGGAATAAAAGGTGAGGAAAATGAGGGCGTGATCAGCGGTCTGAAGCTATTGGACGACGTTACAAACGGACGAGAAGCCCGGCTGGGTAAACACGTGATAGTGGTAGGTGGAGGAAATGTGGCCATGGATGCGGCCAGGACTGCCAGGCGTTTGGGATCGGATGTCACTGTGCTTTACCGGCGTCGATTGGAAGACATGCCTGCTGATCGGGAGGAAATTGAGGAAGCACTAGAGGAAAACGTGGTGTTCACCTGCCAAGCCATCCCTTTGGAAATCGAAAAGAGTGCAGATGGAAGCTTAAACATGATCTGGGGTAAAGCTGAGATGAAGATAGTGGAGGGGGCAAAGCGACCGTCACCAGTGCTAATTGAAGGAAGCCGGGAAACCTTGGTTGCCGACACGATCATCGCCGCCATCGGCCAGGGAATGAACTTTTCATGGATGGATGGCGAGGCGTTTGCTCAGATCAAATTTGGAAAGTGGAACATCGAAGCTGACCGCTGGGGACGAAGTAGCGACCAAAAGGTATTCATCGGAGGAGATATGTTTAACCGCACAGCGGATGCCATTACCGCCATTGCCGATGGTCACCGCAGCGCCAGAGCAATAGACAGGCTTTTGAACCCATCCCGCGATTAATAACCAAATCAAATATACTCCAGCCCGCTATTCCCGATACAGATTTGTTTCAGGCTAGCGGGCTTTCTTTTTGCGATGAGCAGGTGGCCAAGTAACCCAAGGTGAGATGAAGCAAGTCAGATACATGCTTGCCGGGCGTGAATATCCCGGTAGTCTGGCGAGAACCTCTCCATATCCTCGCGGAATTCATCCGCGAGGAGTTCGAGTGGAGTCCGGGTGGATGCCGGGTGGCGAGGCAGGGCACAGCAAGAAAGCACGATGCGCAGTTATGGGGATCTGACATGAAAGCACAAAAACAAGGGGAATTCAAGTCCAGTTCCAGCTTAAACACGATTTGCCATTGACAATTAGCGAACTATTCAAAAATGGTATCAAATGATATTATGGTATTTTACGCATTAATGCTGGAACGATTCAACTAAGCTAAGAATAACCTTGATATGAAGATATGATGGAGTAAAATTGAGCAAGAACAAACAGACTGCGATAACCCCGGTGCGTGATGATAACTACGCCGAATGGTATCAACAAGTGATCAAAGCTGCCGATCTGGCAGAAAACAGTGATGTGCGTGGCTGCATGGTTATAAAACCCTGGGGCTATGCGATATGGGAAAACATTCAAAAAGCTTTGGACGCCATGTTTCGGGAAACCGGGCATCGCAACGCCTATTTTCCTATCTTTATCCCCAAAAGCTATTTTGAGAAAGAAGCCGAACATGTGGAAGGCTTCGCAAAAGAATGTGCAGTTGTTACCCATAGTAAGTTGGAACACGACGGCAAAGGTGGCTTGAAGGTAGCCGGAGAACTCACCGAGCCTTATATCGTGCGTCCAACCAGTGAAACCATTATCGGTGCATCGTTTGCCAAGTGGGTTTCCTCCTATCGTGATCTGCCGCTATTGATAAACCAATGGGCGAATATTGTCCGTTGGGAAATGCGCACCAGGCTTTTTTTGCGCACAGCGGAGTTTTTATGGCAGGAGGGTCATACTGTGCATGAAACCGAAGCGGAAGCCCGGGAAGAAACATTTAAAATGCTGGAAGTATATGCCCAATTTGCCCGGGAATATTTGGCCCTGCCGGTCTTGACAGGTGCAAAAACCGAAAGTGAGAAGTTTCCTGGCGCGGTTGATACCTACTGCATTGAAGCCATGATGCAGGATAAAAAAGCTCTACAATCGGGCACTTCGCACTTTTTGGGGCAAAACTTTGCCAAAGCCTCACAGATAAAATTCCAGAGCCGCAAAGGCGAAGTGGAGTATGCTTGGACAACTTCATGGGGCGTATCCACTCGCTTGATAGGCGCATTGATAATGGCACACAGCGATGACAACGGACTGGTTTTACCCCCCAAGATTGCCCCTTCGCACGTGGTAATCATTCCAATTTATCGCAGCGAAGAAGAACACAGCCAGGTAATGGAATTTGCGCAGAGGATACAGGATAGCCTGAAAGGCCTGAAATTAGATGACGTCTCAATCTGGACGGAGCTCGATGACCGAGACCTTACAAATAGCGAGAGAAACTGGTATTGGGTAAAAAAGGGCATCCCTCTTAGAATAGAAATCGGGCCCCGCGATATTGCCCAGGATTCCTGTATGGTTGCCCGTCGAGATAAGGAACCGCGAGATAAAACCTCTGTGGCAATCGCCGATTTATCTGCCTATGTGGTTCAAACCCTGGCTGAGATGCAGGATTACTACTATCAGAAAGCCCTGGCATTTAGGATAGAGAACACCGTAAAGATAGATGACAAGGAAGAGTTCTACCGGTTCTTCACTCCCAAGAATGCGGATCAACCAGAGATTCATGGTGGTTTTGCAAATTCTCATTGGTGTGGTGATAGCGCTTGCGAGGAACAGATAAAAGAAGATCTGAAGGTAAGCATCCGGTGTATTCCTTTCGACGCTGTGGAAGAACCGGGAACCTGCGTCTGCTGTGGCAAACCCTCGAAGAAAAGAGTAATCTTTGCCAAGGCCTACTGATCCCCAAGCTGCCCTGATCACGATCGGCAACGAAATACTGCTGGGTAAAACCCTGAATACCAATATGGCTTTTCTGGGTTCACGGCTTGCCGCTTTGGGTATCCCTGTGGTAAATGCCCAGATCGTTCAGGACGATCCACAGGCAATCTGTAAAGCCCTTGCCGAAGCCTGGCAGAAGTATGATGTGGTGATCACAACCGGTGGACTGGGGCCAACTGAGGACGACCTAACTAAAGCTACGATAGCAGAGTTCTTTGGAAAGGGTCAGCACTTCGATGAAGAGGTCTGGATTCATGTGCAATCCCTGTTTTCGCGACGCGGGTTGCCTACCCCAGATATAAACCGTTGCCAAGCAATGGTTCCCGATGGCTTTGCTGTTTTGCGCAACGATCGGGGAACAGCCCCCGGCCTGCACTATGAAAAGGATGAAAAGCACTTTTTTGCGCTGCAGGGTGTTCCCCTGGAAATGCGCTATATATATGAAAACCATATAGAGGCAATTCTGAGAACTGCATTTCCTGAAGCACGGCCTATCTATCAGAAGACACTGCATACTCACGGAATCTCAGAATCGCGATTGGCGGAGTATTTCGCATTGTCTGAATTGCCGGATGAGGTATCTCTGGCTTGGCTTCCGCAGACCGGAAGAGTGGATTTGCGCTTCTATGGACATTCGATGGACGCAATAAATCTGGGGATCAATAGAGCACTTCGTAAGATTGGCAGATATGTCTGGAGTACAGAGGATACCAGTCCTGCCGAACTTTTAAGCAGTCTGTTGTTGACAAACGGCAACACCTTATGCATTGCAGAATCGTGCACTGGGGGCTGGGTAGCCAAACTAATCACCGATCTGCCCGGAGCTTCCAAATTATTCTCTGGCGGAGTGATAGCCTACGCTAATGAAGTAAAAGAAAACCTGCTAAAGGTGAACAAAGATACTCTTTTGCGAAAGGGAGCGGTAAGCGAAGAAACAGCCCTGGAAATGGCCAGGGGAATAAAACTATTGACAGGAAGCAGTCATGCCGTATCTACGACAGGGATCGCCGGGCCAGATGGTGGTTCCGACGAAAAACCTGTAGGAATGGTATGTTTTGGCTTTATAGCCGAAGAGAAACATTGGACTAAACAACAAGTCTTTACCGGAGATAGGGACTCCATACGCATAAAATCAGCGGAATATGCCCTTCTTGAACTAATCCGATATCTACAAGGCAGGAATATTTGAAGGTGTTAATTATCGGCAGTGGTGGCAGAGAACACGCTCTGGCACGCTGCTTTGCAAAGTCAGATAAGGTTTCGGAGTTATACATAGCTCCTGGGAATGCTGGCATAGCTCTGCAGTATAACTGCATTAAGATAGAAGAACCGGAAGGCATAATCGCCTTTTGCCGTGAAAAGCAAATTGATCTGGTCTATGTAGGACCCGAAAAACCCATAGCCGAAGGATTATCCGATGCCCTGCGGGTAGCATCAATAAATGTAATTGCTCCCAGCCAGGCAGCAGCCAGGCTGGAAACCAGCAAAAGCTTTGCCAAAGAGCTGATGCTTGCCAGAAACATACCTACAGCAAAATATCGCAGAATATCAAATACGGAAGAGCTGAACCGGGCTTGTCTGGAACTGGGATTTCCTCTCGTTCTCAAAGCCGATGGCCTTGCGGCAGGAAAGGGTGTGATCATTACAAGAACCCCCGAAGATGCCAGCTCTGCCTATCACAGCCTCGCAAACAACGGACAAGGAGTTATCGCCGAAGAGTTTTTAACAGGATGG
This sequence comes from uncultured Candidatus Cloacimonas sp., assembly GCA_964529335.1. GTDB lineage: Bacteria > Cloacimonadota > Cloacimonadia > Cloacimonadales > Cloacimonadaceae > Cloacimonas. The sequence continues at coordinate 10,081 of CAZGWB010000011.1, read as the reverse complement.
GAAGTGTCATTATTTGCCATTACCGATGGCATCAGTTTTCAAACAACGGTTTTTGCCCAAGACCACAAGCAGCTATTTGATCACGACCAAGGTCCCAATACTGGTGGAATGGGAGCCTATGCTCCTGTACCGGAAGCTGAGAAGTATCGCCCAGAGATCGAAACCGGGATCGTGGCCCCAATCCTGAAGGCAATGCGGGAGATTGGCTACCCATATCAAGGGGTGCTGTATATAGGCTTGATGATAACGCAAGATGGCCCCAAGGTAGTGGAATTCAACTGCCGCTGGGGCGATCCGGAAGCACAAGTGGTCTTGCCTCTCTTAGAAACTGAGATGAGCGATATCTGCTCTGCCATCGTAAACTGTGAAGTGGATAAGCTGAAGCTTAGGTTCAAATCTGCTACAGCTCTGGCTGTGGTACTAGCTTCGGCAGGTTATCCCTTCGAGTATCAGTCTGGCTATCCTCTGCAAATAGCCGATGAAGCCATGCCCCAGGTTTATTTTTCTGGTGTTGCTGCAGCCGATAATGGCTTGCAGACTGCTGGGGGAAGAGTATTGTGTCTTTCCAGCTTGGGAAAAGACATTTCGACTGCCAGGGAAATAGCCTATCAAAGCCTGGAACTGATACAATTCGAAGGCAAAACATATCGCAAAGACATAGGTCTGCGCACCAACCTAATCTGAAAATGGAGAATGCATACATGCGTATATACCTGTCTCTAATACTCCTCATAGTTCCGTTGTGGCTCGTTGCCGCTGCTATCAACTTGGTTTCGGAAAACCAAGATATAGTGGAGATCAGCTTTGAATTGCCAGAATACAATCTGGAGACTGTCATGCGTGACGGCAAAGAATGGAAACGAATTTCTTGCGAAGACGGACTGAAACACAGCATCGAAGGCTATCCTGAGCTCTTGGTTTTTTCCGCTGCTATCGGAATACCCCTGGATGGGGATTACAACATTTCGGTAGTGAACAACCAAACAGAGGTTATTCCAAATATTGATCTAATTCCTTCTGCCACACTTCGTTTGGAAGGTGAAGATCCGAATTATTCATATACTCCAAATTACCAAGCATATAGCAGCAAAGATGTCTACCCTGTGAGTCTTGCGGAAAAAGGCGATGCAGCATTTGTGGGAAACCGCCGTTTCTTGCCCTTGTTGATCTATCCGTTTCAATATCGGGCCAGCACACGAGAACTAATCGTTAGTAAAAAGTTTTCGATTACACTTCATCTTCAGGGAACCAAGGCACCCAGTAAAAACTGGCAACTGGCTTCCAATATTCTCGATGCTTCGGAACCATCCTTCTTCCTGAATGACAATAGCTCGAAAACCTGGCGGCTGGAGAAACAACGCAATTCAGCTTATCAAGCTCCCAAAAATGGGCTGGGCAGCGTGAACGAGATTCAGATCATAGTTGACAAAGAAGGTATTTATAAAGTTGGCTACCAGTATCTGATGGATTACATCAGCACAATGGTGGATTCTTTACAAATAACCATGAATTGGACTCCAGCATCTGTTGATCCCCGTTATCTGGAACTTAGCGACGAATATGGCCAAGTTCCTATCCACTTCGTGGGTGAAAGTGATGGAAGCTTTGATACGAGCGATTATTTCGAGTTCTACGGCGATTCTCACAAGGGCGATAGCAGTTACATGGACGACTTTACTGCGGAGAACGTATATACACTGAAACTCCTGGATGGCTTTGGGGCTCGAATGGTTGTGGAAAATGGTGGCTTGACAGTTTCTAATGCAAATCAAACGCCATATATTATTCCCGATGCCTATGAAGAAACGGTTCGTTTCGAGCAGCAATTGGTTAGCGACAAGCTGGGACGTGGATGGAGCGCGTTAAATCCAAATTTCTACAGGGAAGATCTGTGGTTCTGGAGAAAGATTAATGCTCCCAATCTGGAAATAGTGCCCGTGGAATTGCAATATCCCAAAGATACTGCGATCAGAACCGCATCGGCCCGGGTAGCCTTGATGGGTTTAACCTACTCCGAATCTTTAGGTAATGGAGAATACGATCATGAAGCCTCAGTTAGGCTGAACCAGGCAATGATAAACTCTCACACCTGGATAGGTCAAAATGAGAAGATATTCGTAAACCAAGCTCCAATTTCAAATACTTTCCTTCAACACGGAGTAAACAACTTCTACATTAGTCTGTCCGGAAGCACTGTGATGGAAGATAGGGAACAGGTGATGTTGGATTGGGCTGAGATAAAATACTGGCGGGAATATAAGACCGATCTGGACTACATAAAGTTTACCAAACCCTCAAACCGTCCCAATGGGCTTTATCAGTTTGAAGTGAGTGGTTTTTCAAATCCGAATGTGTCTGTGTATAAGATCGGCTCTAGCATTTTTACTAATCTGCAGATCGAGCCGTTTAACATCGAAGGCGATGCCCCTTGGACGGTAGCTTTGCAGGATAGCGTTTTATCTTTGAGTACGCGCTATTATGCAGTGACGGAAGATCTGAAGCAAAGCCCCAAAGGACTGAGAATCAATCTTCCCAGCGACCTTAAAAATCCTCAGAACGCAGCCAATGTTGTCCTCGTTACTCCCTTCCAGTTCACGAAGTCGGAAGGAACCATGCAGCTCAAGAATCTTTGGGAATCCAAGGGATACACCGTGAAGATAATCGATCTGCAGGATATCTTCGACGAATTCAACTACGGCATCACTGGTGCGGAACCAATAAAGGATTTTGTAAGCTATGCATATAACAACTGGAGCGAACCTCAAATAACACACTTGATTCTTCTGGGTGAGGGTGTGGATGATACCCGGGATGCGAGCCCTTCCCGCAAATATAACCTTGTTCCGGTGAAGAAAACCTGGACATATAAACATGGTGCAACAGCCAGCGATAACTGGTATGCTTGCATCATAGGCAACGACACTGTTCCGGACATCAGCGTAGCCAGGATAGGTGTATGGAATGAACAGCAGATTCTGGATTATGCTGCCAAAGCAAGTTCATATCATAATAATCCCCAAACTCAAAGGCTGTGGAACAGCCATCTTACTTTCACTTCAGGCGGTAAGATCACCGATACAGATGACATATTCTCTCAGCAATCAGAAAGAATACGACGGCAGAGTGTTCCCAAGGAATACCGGGTAACCAGAGTTTATACTTCTACACAAACAGTTAGTACTGATTACTTTGGCGGAACATTCAACTTGAAGGATGCAATCAATAGCGGAACTCAGTATGTGCAGTTCATGGGTCACGGTGGTGGAAGAATCTGGGCTGATTATAACCTCTTTAACTTTAACGATGTGGCTACCCTAAACAACCAGACTTATCCTGTGGTATTGTCCCTGGCGTGTTATGCTTCAGCATTTGATACCAATGGTTCAGCTTCGATCAGCGAAGCTTTGGTATTGCAGCCAAACAAAGGTGCGATAGGAACTGCAGGTTTCAGCGGACTGGGTTATCTGGATCACGACGAAGGCTGGGGACTGGCTTACTGTGAAGCTCTCTTTAAACATGATTTTCCCAGTATTGGCGAAGCTGCAGTTTATGCTCTGGCCAGGTTCTATACAACTACTACCTCACCGGCAGCCCGTTATGCTCTTACCAATGCCTATGCTTATCTGGGTGATCCTCTGATAAAGCTGAGAAAGCCAATCAAAGATATCCCCGTTTGGGCAGACAACCATGTTCTGGCACCAGGGGATACCCTGCACGCACATGCCAGCTTTCCATCCTCAGTTAGCACTGGCCGGCTTTTTATAATGAAGGATAATGAAAAGATAGTTAATGTCCCATATGATCTACCAGTGTATCCAGGGGGAACCTTCAATGCCGATTACTACAATGCCAATGCTCCCGATGAAGCACACAGCCGAATTATTTATGTTGCCGGATACTCCTCAACCGACGAATACATAGGACGTTCTGTTTACAGCGTGGGTAAACCAGCGACAATTCACGAAGCATTAATCCCTTCAGAACCAGCTTGGACAGACTCGGTAAGTTTTATGGCAAAAGCCTTTTCGCCATTACCTGTGCTTAGTATGACCTGCAAGGTTCGAACGGACAGCGTGGGAACTGATGTAACATGGATCGAGCTACCCATGCAAGCCAGCTTGGCAGACAGCACGCTTTTCACAACTATGACAAAGCTTAGTCCACAGAAAACAGGTAAGGAGATATTCTACAAATACGTGCTTACTACTTCTGAAGGTGTGGCCGAGTCCTTTTTGGAAAGCTATGTAACGTGCGGGCCGGATCTCTTTTTGAAGAATATAAAATTGGAACAGGAAGATAACCATCTGGTGCTAAAAATCCTTGGAACAAACATCGGTAATGCCGCTTCGGTAACAACCGATCTAAGGTTATACACCGGAACCAGCGCAAGCAGCCTGAGCTTGTTTTCCACTCAGAATTATGCAGGGTTACAGGTAGGGGAAGAGCGCTGGGACACGATCGACCTGAGTGAACTGCCAAACTCAAATCTAGTTCTGGAAGCAAGAGTAAACGCAAGCAACGCATTTCCAGAGTGGCACTTCTTTTATAATACCAATAACACGATAAATATCCAGGTTCCATTTAATTACCATCTGGTAGATGCGACTGGTGCAAGTCTGATGAGTCTTGATAACAACCTCAGTTGCGGCATTCCGGCTGGTTTAATCCCCACTTCTCAAACTGCCCTGGTATCGGTAAGCACCCTGGCTGCGTTGCCACCTTTGAATCAACCGGATGTTAGCTCTATTATGATGGCTACGCCGGACGGCAGCAGCGGTAATCAGCAATCAATTCCCTATGAGATAAGTATTCTTAGCCCAGGGGTTACTGATTCACTGGGAAACCTGCCTTCTGGAAAGAAAATTGCCTTGAGCTTTTTTTATAATGATGCAGATGAGCAAACCCACAGCCATGAAGGGACGAATACATACAAGATTTACCGGTATAATCCAACTTTCCAAAAGTGGCTGTTGATCGGTGGATTCGTTGATACCGAGGCTAACAAGGTAAGCTTTGAAGTGAACCGGACAGGCATCTACAGTATATTCCGCAATACGGACAATCAAGCCCCCACTATTGACGTTAATGTACAGGATCAAGAATTTACGGTAGGTGGATATGTAGCTGGGAACGGGGTTATTTCCTTGCTGCTTAGTGATGCCAACGGCATAGATGTAATAGACAATTCCATCCGTTTGTCTTTGAATGGGGTAGCTATCCCGGAAGAAGATTATGTGGTATCAATCAATCTGGAAAACATAAACGCTGTGCCAATCAAGTATCAATTAGCCTTAGCCCGAGGTGTGCATGAACTGAAAGTGGAGTGTTTCGACTTGAATGGCAAGCCTGCTTCCAGAGATATACAGTTTGTGGTGAACGACAAGTTTGACGTTGTGCGACTGGCAAATTATCCCAATCCGGTATTGGGAACTGGAGAAAACGGAGCAGTAGACCCTAAAAATGAAGGGAGAACCCGCTTTACCTATGTGCTAACCGATGGTGCCGACGAAGTGACGATAAAAGTCTACACGATTAGTGGCCGCTTGGTAAAAACCTTTTCCAATCTGCCAGTGGGTGTGGGCTATCATGAATACCCACGCACTGTTTATGGCTGGGATTGTAAAGATGAATCTGGATATACTCTGGCAAACGGAGTATACTTCTACCGGATTATTGCTCGAAAGGGAAGCAAGACAATCGAAAAAACCCAAAAAATGGCCATCTTGAAATAGGGAGTATCAATGAAGAAGAATATAATTCTAATCTTGCTCGGATTGTTGGTAAACCTGTCATTGTCCGCAGGTAGATACGCGGGCGATTTTATGATGATCGGAGCGGGTGTAAAAGCCTTGGGCATGGGTGGAGCATTTGCAGGATTGGCTGATGATGGCTCAGCCATGTTTTGGAATTCCGCCGGTTTGGCTCTGCAGAGGGATTCGGAAGTATCTGCCATGCATGCATTCCTTTATAATGGACTGGCATCATACAATCACTTCACCTACATACAGCCTTTACCCAACGAAGTGACCATTGGTTTCAACGCTACCAGACTGACCGTCAGCGACATACCCTATTTTTCCGAAAGCTATCTGGTTGGTACGAATGTGGATCAAAGGATAAACAACTATCAATCCCATCTGCCAGGGATCCCTGATAGTGAATTCAGCAGCCATGATGATCTATATCAATTCTCATTCGCCAAAAACCTTCATTACGATGCAAATATGGGCTGGTTATTCTTTGAAGTGCCGTTTGATTTCAGTTTCGGCGGAAACATCAAGCTGATCAAACGATCCATCTGGAACAAATCAGGAACAGGAACAGGGATAGACTTCGGCTTCAAAGCCAAGACTGATCTGGCAGTGATCTTTGATCAGGACTTCCTGGGCGATCTGCATTTTGGCGCCAATTTCCAGGACATTGCCGGAACCGACATTAGTTGGGACACATCCAGTCAATTGAAAGATGAAGTTCTCTTCAATACCAAGATGGGCATAGCTGTGGTGCAGCCCATACCAACTCTGGAGTCTGTTGTAACCGCTGCCTATGATTATGATTATGTATATAATGGTACCAGCCATTATGGAGTGGACTGGGCCTACAAAGATCTGGGAAGCCTGCGGACCGGTTATTATAATAAGAATTTTAGCGCCGGAGCTACGGTTAAGCTCTACGGCGTGATGTTGGACTATGCTCTTATCACAAATCCAGTAGGACTAACAAACAGAATTGGTCTGCGGATAAGATTTTGAGGGAGACAATTATGAAAAGCACACATGTAATCCTTGGCCTCTTGCTCATGTTGTTCAGTTTCGCTTGTTCGGGAGATGATCCTGTAGATACTGATTCAGTTGCCCCAGTAGCACCTACTTTAATACCGCATCTAGGTGATACAGGCGATGATCCGATCATAGTAGATGGACACAATGTGTTTCTGAACGATGAGATCAATGGTATCGATACCGTAACTGAAGGAAATTGGATCAGGATTCCCTGGGAACCTTTTGTGGACAGCGATCTTAGCCATGTTAAAGTATTCAGGTTTTCCCAGTCCAATCCTGAGCCAGTTCTGGTTAACACTGTTCCGGCTGCCGATGATTATTACCTAGATCAAAGCGCTTTGGTGGAACGAGAATGGTATTCATATTTTATCGAGCTTTATGACGCTGCAGGGAACTATAGCGTTTCAGACACTGTATCCTACTCCATTCTGGCCAAGAGCAATCTCGTGTATCCTGGAAACGGAGAAACCGTTGATCCTTCAAATATGAATCTGATCTGGAGCAGAGGGGACAGCGATACCAGCCGCTTTCGGGTTTTGGTGTGGGACGATACTGATCGGTTGATCTATAGTCCGCTCTATTTTTACGCTCCTACCGAAGAAAATCCACCTCCCCCACAGGTCCCATTTCCCAATCTAACCCCAGCTCCGGTTTCCGGACAAGTATTTAGGTGGAGGGTGGATGCCTTTGACTGGGATGAAGAGATGGGAATGTACATGGGTTCCGAATCCGCAGAACGCAGCTTTGTAATTCAATAACTGCATAGATGTGTTTATTTTCAGGCAGTCAAAGACCATTCAATGCAGATTTAGCTTGACTGCAATGGTAAACTTGAATTTATTACCCGATAGTTAATTTTCCAGTCTCAGAGAGGGTTAATTCCTCTCTGAGCTAGCCGGGAAAGGCAAGTTTAAATAGATTATTGAGAAAAGATAAAAGAGGAAACCGTGAAGAAAACCTTGCTTGTGCTAATCCTCGCTTGTTTGGCTTTAACACTTATGTGTCAAACCGCCACGGGCTTTACACCTTCTTCCAATATTTCGGCCTATACCTACGAGGGTATTCGCAGTGGTGTGGAAAAACTGAAAATGAACAACTACATTCTCGGGCAAGTATATAAGCCTGGGCTATATGTAGTTCCGGATGATACGGATTTTTTAACACTTCTTGCCCTGGCCGGTGGTCCAACAGAGGATGCCAAGCTATCCAAGATCAGAATAGTCCGTCCTTCAGCAGAAGGCGATAAAGTGATCTGGGTGAACTTCAAAAAATACCTGGAAACAGGTGATGCAAATCTTATCCCTGCCTTGCAGCCCGGGGATACGGTTGTTATATCTGGAACCATCTTCTATGCCTTTTCACGCGTTGCAGATTTCTTGTCCAAAGCAGCAATCGCGCTTAGCGTGTACAATCTGGTTACCAACATAAAATAGGGTGTGAGGAGCATAAAGTGGAAAATCAAATAAGTCAAGCCCCGATCCAAGACGAAATCAAGCTATCCGATTACTTGCGTATAATATTACAATATCGCTACTTAGTGGTGTTGGTTTTCACGCTTGTTTTAGTGGCAACAATCTTTTATACTGCTCGGCAACCAAAGATATACTCCGCTTCTGCCAGAATCCTGCTGGAAGATCAGAAAGGGAATACCGATCTGATGTTTCTAGCTACTCCTGGGGTTGGCAAGAACACTCTGAATAACCAGATTGAGCTCATTCGCAGTAAACCGATCATGACTCTGGCTTGGGAGATCATGAAGAAATATCCCGATTGGGATACTTTTCCAGCCAATCTTTCTACTAATCCTGCTGGAACTCTAGGCCGCATGAAGGTGGAATCAAAGCGTGAAACAGACATTTTAACCATTAGTTTTGAATCAACAAATCAAACTGAAGCAATGGCGGCTGTGAATTCCATTGCCGAAGCCATTCAACAGCAGAATACTCAATATGCCCGTTTAGAATTCACCACGATTCGCGAGTTCCTGGAAACCCAGCTTGATGCGATTTCTCGCCGCTTGCAAAGCTCAGAAAACGATCTGCGGGAATTTAAAAATCTGAACAAGTTAACAGAGCTAACAACCGAAACCCAAAAACTAATAGAATTATCTTCGGAACTGGAAGCTGAATATGAATCTTCACTTACCGATCAAGCTGTAAAAGCCAAAACCCTAGATATTCTGAACCGTCAACTGAGAGAACAGGACTCATTACTGGTGGATGTGGGGAATATTCTAAAAGCACCTTATATCAATGAATTGCGCAAACAGATTGTGGACACTCAAGCTCTGATTACGAAGCTCGTAACCAAAAACGAATACCCACTGGATCATCCTCAGATTCTACTTTTGAAACGCGAGATGGAAAACGCTAAGGCGACTCTGGACTTGGAAGTTCGAAAACTTGTCAGCTTGTCGGTAAATAACGACCCTCTGCAGACTAGAAACGATCTTCTTGGAAAAATTGTTCAAGCCACTATTGAGCTGGAAATGGCCCGTGCGAAGGTGGATGGCCTCGAGCAAACCAAAGACATGTATGATCAACGCTTGATTGCCATTCCAAATACAGAATTGGAACTTGCCAGGCTAACCAGAAATCTGTTGCTGGACGAGAAAATTCACGGCATCATGATGGAAAAATACGAAGATGCCAAAATTGCCGAGCAGGCCAAGGTTGGTAATGTCCGTATCATCGATTTTGCAGAAAGGCCATCGGTTCCCATCAAACCTAGAGTATCCATGAATATCCTGGTTGGAGTGATCTTGGGTCTGGGCTTGGGAATAGGAGCAGCCTTCCTGGTTCACTCTTTGGATACCAAACTTCGGACTCTGGAAGATATGGAAAACTACGTCCGTCTGCCCATCGTGGGAACCATTCCTTTGATCCGTGAGTCAGAATCCAAATTGCAGGAATTCAACGATATGATTGAGGCGGCACAGGGAGATAACAGAGAACAGCTTACCCGCTCCATGCATTTCGTGATGATGCAGCTTGTCTCGCATTATGCGCCCAAATCGCCCATTGCAGAAGCCTATAGAACACTTAGAACTAATATCCTGGCTCGCAAAGGGGAGGGCAGCGCCACTTTGCTGATCACCTCTTCTGGTCCCAAAGAAGGTAAATCCACCACAATTGCAAATCTTTCCATCACTCTTGCCCAAATGAACAGCAAGGTTGTGTTGGTGGACATGGACATGCGCAGACCAACCATTCATGCCAAATTCGGGCTTGAAAAGGAGAATGGTGCTAGTGACTATCTGATCGATCCGGATGTGAGTATCGAGCAGGTGATTAAGCCCT
>CAZGWB010000010.1:0-44122 GCA_964529335.1 uncultured Candidatus Cloacimonas sp. | reverse complement strand
CTTTAGTTCGCTCAATTCCTCCACCTGAATTTACACCAACCTTTGAGACACTACCTATTCCCAGATGAATTGCATTTAAACAGCTGTTATGATTCATTCAATATCGATGTAGATAAGCAGATTGTATCTTTTAGAATAGGCAAGCGTGAAGATCATTACATACTACATCTAAAAGACTATAGGAAAGGGAAAAAGAACTCATTACTCCAATATGTGTATTCGAATGAGGTTGTCACGGAAAATACTGAGACCATTAGAGAACTTCAATTTGAAGACACTACTGAAGCAATAGACAATCGACCAATAACTAAGCCTGTCAATAATTCTCATAAGACCCAGACAAAAGGCACCGAAGGTGAGTATTATGGGTCTTTGTTCATAAGTGCTAAAAGCGCAGAAAAAATTAAACTCGAGAACGCTGCAAACCAGATATCAAACGCAAACACCTTAGAAGGAGGGATCCCTTCATTAGTTGTAAACATCAGTGAGAATATACCCGATAATCGACAATCTTCTGATCCTGAACCATACTATAACGCTAAAGAAGAAATTGAGAAAACCGAAATTATACGACAAACAACAAATTCAAGATTCAGGAAACGACAAGCAGTTATTTATGTGGGTATAGATTTTGGTACAAGCCGGACAAAAGTATCTTTTAACAATGAGTCTAGTGGAAGATATCAGCCTTTATGTTTCGAAAGCCTGCATCAGTATGGTTATACAAGTTATGATAATGTAGACAGATATGCAATTCCCAGTATAGTTTCCAAAGTTGATCCCTACCTTTACTATGGATTTGAGGCAATCGGTAAGGGTGATATGTTCCAGAACATAAAACAAAAGCTTTTAAAAAGGGAGGAATTGAACAGTGATTTGATGTACATATGTGCAGGATTTCTTGCTTTTGTGATGAAAATCACTATGATAAAAATATGCGAAACCACAGATGCTACACCTGATGACAAATTCGTTTTTTCAGTATGCCTTCCTGTTGAACGAATGAACAGAAATCCAGTAAAAATCAACTTCGAAAAAACTCTCAATCTAGCTAGAGAATTACTGATAGGTGAATGTATGCATGATCTGAGAAGAATCAAAGCGCTTTCTGACAAATTAAACAACCTTAACAATAGTATATCAAATATCAGAACTGCAATTATACCAGAATCTATTGCAGAGGTTTTGGACTTCTATACCCGTAAAGCAAAGAGTAAACTTTATGCTTTGTATGATTTTGGAGCTGGAACAACTGATTTGACGGTATTTGAGTATAATAGAAATACCGGAAAAGCAGAAATAATTGATGCTGCTATAGTATACAAAGGGTATTCTTATATTGATGGTTTGAAAAGGGAAGGGAAAGATAATAGAGATATTATCCAAGCATACTACCAGAGCATATGGAGGGAGTTGCTTGAGAGTGATATTTGGGCTAGAGTCAAGAGAAAACGAACAGGAGATGAATCTATGCGAATGTTTTATAACATAAGTATTTTTGGAAGCGGAGGTGGTTATAACGACAAAGCAATACATGAAATATTTAACAAAATACCTTTGTACCATGAGAGAACAAAAGAGTACATAGTAGCCCAAGAAGGTATTCAAAAACTTGAAGAACCACGAGATTGGAATCCCGACTATCCCCCTTATTTTCGTTTTGCTGTATCCTTTGGACTTACCAGAAAACCAGAGGAAACCAACAAAACATACATTCTACCAAAAGATTGTAAGAAGAGAACAACATCATACACCAAAATAAAAGTTGCTGAACCAGATGTTATTTACCCAAGCGAAGATTGGTTTGGATAAAGAAAATGTACGAGATTGGAACAAAAGTTCGAGAGATTAGCAACCCTGAACGCATTGGAACCATTGATAGTGTCACAAATTGTGAAGGAATGGTAACCTATGCAGTTCGCTTTCCTGATAGGATTAAGTATCTTTCAGAAACAAGCATATTGATATTTCAGGAAAATCAACTAGTAATCAGCAATATGTTGAATGATTTGTACGGGGAGTTTAACGACTTCCAGAAAACTCTGACTTACTATAAGTTAATTAATTCAAACAAGATCCAAAACAACATCTATGCAATAAATTCTTCGCGAACAAAATTTCTTGAATACCAATATAAGCCACTCATGAAATTCATCAGTTCATCTAAACGAAGAGTAATGATCTGTGACGAAGTTGGCCTGGGCAAGACGATAGAAGCAGGATTAATTATTAAAGAACTGGATGCCAGAAAAGAACTAAACAGAGTATTGATAGTAGTCCCAGCCAATTTAATTAGAAAGTGGGTAGATGAGCTATTTTTCAGGTTTGGAGAGATTTTCACTGTAGTTAATGCCAAGGAATTTAAACAACTTATTGATGATAATCCTCTTGTACGGCAGAAGTATAAGAAGGAGAGATTTATTGTTTCAATAGAATCTCTTAGATCAAAAAGCATGTGTGAGAATCTAGACGAAACAGATTTTCAATGGGATTTGCTTATTGTTGACGAAGCCCATAGTTTACGTAATAGCTCTCAACAGCATATCGCCATAAAAAAACTTAGTGCAGCTTGTGATGCAATAGTTTTCCTAACTGCTACCCCAATTCATACAGAAAGAAAAAACCTCTTTAATATCATGAACATTCTTGATGAGCAGCAGTTTCCGTTCTATGATTCATTTGAGAACCAACTTCAGATTAATGAACCTGTGATTAAGGCTTTAAATCTAATCAGCCAAATACCTCCAAAAGTAGATAAAGCACTAGATATTTTGAAACCTGTTGAGTCATTTTACTGCAATAATGCCATTTATAAAGATGTAATTACCGAACTAGGCACTTTTCAAAACATTCACGAAAATTCTGAACAAGAAGAGCTAGAAAGAATCGTAGAAATTCAACGATCTCTAAGCGACCTGCATTTTTTAGGGAATACTTATACTAGAACCAGAAAAAGGGACGTTACAATAGGAAGAGCCGAAAGAAAACCCCAGACCAGAGTTATTCATTTCTCTGATGAAGAGAAGAACTTTTACGATGCTTTAATCACTGCCGTAAGGCAGCAATTAACACATACTTTTCCAAACAGCATATTTACTCTCTTTAACATACAAAGAATGCTCTCGTCTTCAATTCATGCTCATGGAACAAGATTAATCGATAAATATCTCCAGAATGTAGGTTCATTTGAAGATATAGATTTGGAAGAAAACAATTCAGATTTATCTACATTTACAGATCACCTTCCTATGGCTGATAGCAAATTTGATGATTTGCTATGTCTGCTACATGAGATAAGAAAACACACCTTAAAAGTGATCCTGTTTGCATTTTACATCCCGACTTTAAAATATCTAGACAAAAAACTTCGAGAGAGTGGTTTTACTACTTATCTTATGCATGGCCAAATAAAAATTGACAGAACCAATCTTATTCTTAGTTTTAAGGAGAACAAAGGATTTTCCATTCTTTTATCATCTCGTGTAGGTAGTGAGGGAATAGATTTGCAGTTCTGCAACACCATGATAAACTATGACCTACCTTGGAATCCCATGGAAATTGAACAAAGGATAGGAAGGATTGACCGAATTGGACAAGAATCCCAATTTCTAAATATCTACAATTTTTCTATGGGTAATACGATTGATGATGAGATTGTTTTACGGTTGTATGACAGAATAGCATTGTTTGAATCCTCCATCGGGTTGTTGGAACCGATAATGGGGGAGCTTTTAGATGGCATAGCCAAGAGAGTTTTTTTTACGAATATGAGCGATGAGGAAAAGAGGAAGCAGTTTCAACAAGAGGAATTGAATATCATTCAGAAAACCAAAGATATCCAACAACTTGAAGAGAAGTCTGCGGAAATTCTGAGTCTGGATTATTTCTATGAACATGAAATAAAAGACATTAAGGGGAAAAGTCGCTATATATCACCACAACAATTATATAAATATCTTGTCGGTTATATCAGTGTTAAGTATCCTGACAGCATGATTAACTACGACTTTCAGAATGATATGGGAGAAATATTTCTGTGTGGGAGCTTTATGAAGGACGCTTTATCGAGAGATGTAGATGTTGGATTACCTTTCAAATATGGCTTCACAAAGCCAGTCAAATTCACAATGGACTCGGACATGGCGTTCAAATACTCAAATCTGATCTTTGTTAATGTCATGCACCCATTAGTTACTTACATTACCTCAAGATATAGCGAAGATGAAGGATGTCTACTAAATACCCAATACTTCTGTGTCCAAAGCGAGCACCTTAAGGAAATGAGTATAAACTTGGAACGAGGTTTTTACTTCTACTTCCAAAATTTGGGAACTATCAAAGGCCTGCGAGAAAGAAGCTACCTGATTCCAGTGATTCTAAATGAGAACTTAGAGCCCATAGGTCCAAGAGCCTATACTGAGCATGTGATGGCTGCTCTGATAGAGAAAGGTAAACCTGCTATCCATAGATTTGTGTGTGATGATAAACCATACATTGAACAAGCATACAAAACAGCGAAAGAAATTTTTCAAACGTGGTTCATATCGCTTTATAAAAAACACGTATCCAAGCATGATTTAATCATCTCAAGGAAAGAAGAAAGCATCCAATTTAACTACAATAGGAAAATTCTATATCAATCCAACGAGCTGGATAGAATAATGGCTATTGGTTTGGAGCTGGATGAAAAAAAAAGATTCAGGGTAGAAATGATTGAAGGAAAGATCAAGAAGCTTAAACATAACCTCAAAATCCAGATGCTTAAAATACAGGCCGACAGGAACATTAGTTATGAATTTGAAGAACCTGTACTGGGTGGAGTTTTTGAAGTGTCTTAGTTCGCAGCATAACCGAGACCCCAAAAAGAAATATCGTCATAATGGCCATGAAGGCAACGCCAGAACCTTGGCAGTGCTGCAAAACCTACGTTCTTCAGCTTTGTTCTCATTCTTTAGTTACCTCCGGGTAACTGATCACCACGGGGATCTTTGAATCATTTTGGCAGTTTGTAGTTTTGCCAAACTTATGTACCCACTTTTGACTTGACAAGATATCCCTCATTCTTGCTTGGTATGAAATACTATCTGTAATCAACTAAGGAAAACATAAATGAAAGAAGGTTTCATCCCCAAAAACGACTATCAGTCCATCTTCTTTTCCGACAAGGCGGAAGAGGGGATAAACGATATAAAATCCCTGTTTCTCAGTCATCTGGAATACTCTCTGATAAAAGACACCACCACGGTGAAACCCTGGGACATATATTATGCCCTGGCGCTCAGCCTGCGAGATCGCCTGATCGAACGCTGGCTGCGGACTCAATATGAATACCGCAAGCAGGATGTGAAGAAGGTTTATTACCTCTCCATGGAGTTTCTGATCGGTCGGCTTTTGGGCAACAGCCTGATCAATCTCGATCTCTATAACGACAGCTACGACATGTTGAAAGAAATGGGCTATGCCCTGGAAGACATTGCCGAGCTGGAGCCGGACATGGGTTTGGGAAATGGAGGATTGGGCAGGCTGGCAGCTTGTTTCATGGATTCCCTGGCCACTCAGGCCTATCCGGCCTATGGTTATGGCATCCGCTACGATTTTGGCATCTTCAAGCAGCTAATCGTGCAGGGTTATCAGGTGGAAGAGCCCGATAACTGGCGCAAAAATGGCTGCCCCTGGGAGATTCAACGGCCCGAGATTACCTACCGAGTCCGTTTTGGCGGCAAGGTGATCAGCGAAGAGCAGACCGATGGCCGCCACATTCACCGCTGGGTTGATACCGAGGACGTTATGGCTGTAGCCTGGGATATTCCTGTGCCTGGATATAAAGTGGATAACGTAAATAACCTGCGTCTCTGGCAGGCCACCGCTACGGATGAATTTGACCTAGAATATTTCAATAATGGCGACTACGTGAAAGCTGTGGAGAAAAAGAACATCTCCGAAAACATCAGCAAGGTTCTGTATCCCAACGACAACGTTCATCTGGGTCGCATCTTGCGCCTCAAACAGGAATACTTCTTCGTTTCCGCCACTCTGCAGGACATTTTTGCCCATTGGAAACAGGATCACGACAATTTTGAGCAAATCCCCGAGAAAGTAGCCATTCAGTTAAACGATACTCATCCTGCCATCGCCATCCCTGAAATGCTGCGCATCCTGATCGACGAAGAGCGGCTGAGCTTCGAAAAAGCCTGGGATATCACCCGCCACTGCTTCAGCTATACGAATCACACCATTTTGCCAGAAGCCTTGGAAAAATGGAGCGTAGGCCTCTTTGAGGAGTTGTTGCCCCGGCATCTGATGCTGATCTATCAGATCAATAATTCGGTGCTACTGGAAGTTACCAGGCTCTATCCCGGAAACATAACCAAGATGCGCAATATCAGTATCATCGAGGAATCCCGCGAAAAAGCCCTGCGCATGGCTCAACTTTGCATCCACGGCTCACGGGCTGTTAATGGAGTGGCGAAACTGCACAGCCAGATTATCAAGGAAGACATCTTTCCCGATCTGCACGAGCTTTATCCGGAAAAATTCCAGAACAAAACCAATGGCATCACACCCCGTCTATGGTTGCACACCTGCAACCGGCTGCTCTCCAGCCTGATCTCGGAACATATCGGACAGGCCTGGGTGCGTGATCTGGAAGCTATCCGTGGCATTGAAGCCTATGTGGACGATCCTGAGTTCCGCGCTGCTTTTTACGAAATTAAAGAGATAAACAAACGCAGCTTAAGCAAATTCATCTATCGGGAAACCGGAGTCCGGGCCCGGCCGGACAGCATTTTCGACGTGCAGATCAAACGTCTGCACGAATATAAGCGCCAGCTTTTGAACGTGTTGGGAACCATCGCCCGCTATTATCGCATCAAAGACAATCCCGTCGGCGACTTCGTTCCACGCACCGTAATCTTCGCCGGAAAAGCTGCGCCGGGCTATTTCCTGGCCAAGAAGCTGATCAAACTGATCAATAACCTGGGTGAGGTAATAAACAAAGACCCGGAAATTAAAGACCGTCTGAAGGTGGTCTTTATGCCAAACTACACTGTTTCGCTAGCCGAAAAGATTATTCCCGCTGCAGACCTTTCCGAGCAGATTTCCACGGCCGGATACGAAGCCAGCGGAACGGGAAATATGAAGTTTGCCTTGAATGGAGCGCTTACTTTGGGTACCCTGGACGGTGCAAACGTGGAAATGGCCGAAGAGATCGGAAGCGAAAACATGTTCATCTTTGGCCTTAGCGCTGATGAAGTGGTAAACCTGAAGGCCGCAGGCTACAATCCGCATTACTACTACGAAAATGATCCAGAATTGAAGCGGGTGGTGGATTCTTTGGCAGATGGAAGCTTCGATAACGGCACCAAAGACGAATTTCGCCCCATCTGGAAAGCCCTGATGGAAGAAGGCGACACCTATCTGCATCTGGCAGATTTCCGCAGTTTCGTGGACACCTCAACCAAGGTGGACGAGCTCTATCGCCAACGGGACGAATGGGTAAAAAAAGCCATCCTCAATGTAGCCAGAATGGGAAAATTTTCCAGCGACCGCGCCATCAAGGAATATGCCCGCGAGATATGGAAGATCGAACCCTTGCAATTGGACTTCCGTTGATACCAAAAGCCCTGGTGGGATTGCTGAGCTGGCTGCTGTGCCTTCCTTGGCCGGCTGCCATAGTGATCAACGAGGTGTGCTATGACCCCCAGGGTAGCGACGAAGGTTATGAATGGATTGAGCTTTACAACAACGGCAACGCAAACGAGCAATTGGAAGGAGCTACCATTCTTTCCGGAGGGCAAAGCTGGACGGTTCAATACACCTTGCCCGCTTTTATCCTGCGTCCAGGGCATTTTCTGCTGATTGCCGGAAACCAAATCCCCGTAGCGCAGCTATACTTCAATTTCAACTTTCAGAATGGCGGTAGCGAAACCGACGGCATCCGCTACCTAAGCCCGGACGGTTCATACAGCGACACAGTGCTATACGACAGTCCCAATAGCTTTGGCCTCAGCGACGACAGCGGACTGGCCGGAACCAGCTTTGCTCCGGATGTTCCGGCGGGCTATTCACTGGCCAGAGCAGTTGACGGTCAGGATAGCAATAGTAGCGCAGCGGACTTCATCGCCGAAAGCGATCCTACTCCCTTGCAGCCAAACCGCCGGCGCTGCGATTATGCCCTGGGCAGCCATGAGTTATTCTATCTGGACGGCTATGCAGAGTTTGAGATCTGGATCAAGAATCTTAGCCAGATCAGCCCCAATACAGAAGCTATATTTACCATTTACCAAAGTGAAGACCAACTTTTCCAGCAGAGCATTCCTCCTTTGGCAGCACTCGATTCGCTTCTGGTTTATACCGCATTTTCCTGTACCAATGAACCGCTTAGCATCTGTTTAGAGCTTGCCGACGATCCAGACAGCACCAATAATTATATGATTCTACAGCTAAGCGGAGAACAGCAAAGCGGCGTTATTCTCAGTGAGTTTCTGGCTAATCCGGAATCCGGGAATCAGGAATGGGTGGAGGTATTTAACACCTATTCCAAAAGAGGGGATTACTCCATAATGGACTTATCCGGCAACAAGATAGAGTTTTCCCTGCCTGCTCCCATCGGCTACTACGTAGTATGTCAGGATACCACAGCGCTGCGTTTGCGTTATCCCGATTGCCCGCCCGCATCAATAGTATCAGCCAGAAGCTGGACAAACCTGAATAATGACGGCGACAGCCTGGTTCTGATGCAGGAAGAAAGCACTCTGGATTCGCTTTTCTACCTGGAAGAAGAGATCATTAGGGGCGTTTCTCGGGAAAGATATCTGGAGGCCGAAAACGTTTGCTGGCGCAATAGCTTCAGCAGCAGCGGAGGAACTCCCGGCCAACCCAATAGCCTTCCCCCCCAGGCAGAAATTCCGGAAGCAGGCAATCTAACGCTTTCCGGAAGTCCCTGCAAACCAGAAGCGGGAGAAAAGATCAGCCTGGCCTATCATCTGAAATCTCCCTCCAATCGCATATCTTGCAGCGTGTTTGACATGAAGGGCAATAAACAGCGAACCTTGGCCGACTACAGCCTGAGCGCTGAGCTTGGAGTTTTGTATTGGGATGGCCGCAAACAGGATGGCAGCCTGGTTCCCCGCGGGCTTTACATTATCCTGTGGGAATCCCAAAGCAGCGAGGGCGGCAAAATTTTCCGCAAACAGCTAAGCGCGGTGATAAACAGGTAGAAAATCTGGCTAACAAAGCTCTCTGGAAATCTACACCCCTAAATGTTCCAGATAGTTTTCAGGATTTACCGTTATAAATCTGGCTTCTGGATAGGCTTTTCGAAACGCCAGAGGCAGCTTTCCGGGTTTGGCGGGATTCCATTTTATCTCAAAGGCAGTTACCTTCTCGGCTTCCACTTCAATCAGATCGATTTCTTTCTGCAGAGTTGTTCTCCAAAAGTAATGATCACAATTGGCTCTTTGGTTTAGCCTCATTTTTCGCATTTCGCTTACGAAATAGTTTTCCCACAAGGCCCCGGTATCAGTTCTCAGATTGAGGGGATTGAAGTTGTTTAGCAGGGCATTGCGCACTCCATTATCCCAGAAATATACTTTCTGAGCCCGTTTAAGTTCGTTGCGCAAGTTACGGGAATAGGAATAAAGCCTGAAGATAATGAAAATCTGCTCCAATAGCCCAATATAACGCTCAACTGTTTTCCTGTCCAGACCAACTGTTTGGGCAAGCTCATTCATCGACACCTCAGAACCCATCTGCAGAGCCAGGGCCTGAAGCAGCTTTCTGAGCAGTTCGGGGCGTTTAACATCCTGATAACTAAGGATATCTTTAAACAGATAAGATCCGGCAATTTCCTTGATTATCTCGTCTGGCATGGTCTTTTCCAAATACACTTCGGGATAATTTCCATATATAAGACGGGTGCCAAGCCATCCAGTAACGGCTTCGTAGCCGTCATAAGCAAAGATTTCTGATGTGGAGAGTGGAAGAATGAAGAACTCAAACTTCCTGCCGGTAAGGGGTTCATGAGTTCGATTGGCAATTTCCAGAGAGGATGAACCAGTGGCAATAACCTGCAGATCTGGAAGATTGTCGATAATCGCCTTCATTTTGAGACCGATGTCTGGAATTCTTTGCGCCTCATCTATCAACAGGTATCTGTAGCCCCCAAAACGAAGCTGGATCTCCGGTATATTGTGAAAATTGAAGAGCTCCAGCGAATCACTAAGATCGCAATCAACGTATTTCAAATGAGTCCCGTTTTCCGCAAGTGCTTTCAGGATAGTAGTTTTACCGGTTCGCCTGGCACCCAGCAGAACTAAAGCCCGCTTGCGGTGCATATAATCCTTAAGTTTGTTCAATACTTCTCTATTTATCATGTTTCTGCCTCTGGATTTATAAACTCAGCACGGCTAATCCTGTCAAGAATAACTTAATTTTGGGGAATGCATTCCCAGAAATTATATATATTTTGGGGAATGCATTCCCCAAAATTGAGTT
Source organism: uncultured Candidatus Cloacimonas sp. (assembly GCA_964529335.1). Classification (GTDB taxonomy): domain Bacteria; phylum Cloacimonadota; class Cloacimonadia; order Cloacimonadales; family Cloacimonadaceae; genus Cloacimonas. The sequence goes on along the minus strand of CAZGWB010000010.1, from coordinate 33,628 downwards.
TTCCCCAAAAAACCGCTTCAGTTCAGGCTTTGCGGGGTGGCAAAGGGATAAAGGAGCTGGTGCGCTTGATGTAATCCTGGTATTCTGGATTGCCGGCATATTTCTTCTCCAGCATGGGAACTCCGGATACCCTTACCAGCAGCCAGGTGATCACCACAGGACTGATTACAGCCCAAAAGCCGAACCGGGTGTTCAGGGAAACCAGGAAAATTCCCCACCACATGGTGGCTTCCCCAAAGTAATTGGGATGGCGGGTGTAGCGCCAGAGGCCTCTATTCATAATCTTTCCGCGGTTTGCGGGGTCTTTTTTGAAGCGCATCATCTGCGCATCTCCAATGGCTTCGAAGCCGAAGCCAAGCAGCCAGACCATCACACCAGCCAGGTCTGTCAGGTTAAACTCCGTCACTTTCTGAAAGCCTTGCAGGAAAATGGGGTAAGCGACAAGAAGCATAAAGAACCCTTGCAGCATAAACACCTGCAACCAACTGCGCAGCACCCAGTTTTTACCCCATTCTTTGCGCCAGTTAGCATAGCGGAAATCTTCTGCCTTACCTCTGTTGCGGATAAAGATATAGCCCGCCAGCCTGATCCCCCAAAGCATCACCAGCAGCACCACCAGCAGCAGCCGCCAATGCCAGAATGAACTAACGATCAGCATGAACAGAGCCAGCAGCACAAAGCCCATCCCCCAAGAGATATCCACAATGTCATTTTTCCTGATTAGCAGGGCCAGCATAAACAGCAGATTCATATAAACGAAAACCAGTAAAAATCCGCATTGAAAGAGCTCAAGCAGGCTCATAGGAAACTCCTATCCCCACAGTTCCGGGGCCATTATGAACCCCCACCACGGGAGTCAGTTCGGTAATATACACAGGTTTCCTGCCTGTCAGCCATGTAAGTTTTGCGGCATATTCAGTAGCCCGTTGCTCTGCATCGGCATGCACGATGGCATATTCCCAAAGTTTGCGGGTTTTCAGTTCGTCGCCGATAATCTTAATGATCTTATCCATGTTTCGCTTTCGGGAAAAGCTCTTACCAAAAACCAGCGCTTTCCCTTCTTTATCCAGGGAAACGATCGGCTTAAGATTTAGCAGCGACGCCACAAAACCAGTGAGCGGGGGAACCCTGCCGCCTTTAACCATGTAGCGTAAGGTGTTGATATCCGTATAGATGGTCGTGTTGTCAGCCCAGCCATCCACCTGGTCAATAATCTCGTCATAACTTTGTCCTGCGGCAATAGCCCTGGCCACTTTCAAGGTCAGCAAACCTTCCGTAACGGCCAATTGGCGCGAATCCACCACCTTCAATTTTTCCGGCATAGTTTTGGCAATGGCATTTGCGCTTTGATAAACACCGCTGAGTTTGGCCGATAAACTGATGCAGATAACCTTGTCATAGTATGTAGCGCTGGCTTCCAGAATCGTTTTCACCGTTGCGGGGCTGGGCTGGGAGCTTTTGGGCAGAAGCCGGGAAGCGGAAAGCAATTCGTAAAACTTTTTTGGGCTCAGGCTGAGGCCATCCAGATAATAGCGCTTGCCAAAATTTAACCCAAACGGAATCACCGCAATCTGATACTGATCCAGAATTTCCTGGGGCAAATTTGCCGCGCTGTCCGTAACCAGGCCGATGGAGTATTTGCGCTGATTGGCAGTCTCAAACTGGCGTTGCATGTCATCTATCTTCACTCCGCTAACGTTTCCTCGTTCAAACAGGATGGCAAAGAGGCTTTCCGGATCGCTTGTATGGATATGCAAATGCAGCTTGTGCGTGTCTCCGGCCAGAATGAGCGAATCGCCCAGAGGCATCACTTCGCTTCTCAGTTCCTTCAGTTCCAGCTTGCATTGTTCAATGATGGCTTCGGTGCAATAGCGATACTTGTCCGGAGCAGAGCTGTGCACCGCGGGATTATCCAGATCTGCTGGAACGTAGGCCTGCAGATCAGGATCACGCAAGGAGCCTTTGTGGATGTAATTCACCACCCCTTCCAGGAAAGCGACAAATCCGCTGGCACCTGCATCCACCACACCGGCCTCAGCTAAAACTTTCAGATGCCGGGGTGTTTCCTGCAGGCTGATTCTGGCCTTGGCCAGCGATTCGGTTAAAAGATGCATGAAGTCCTGAGTTTTTGCGCTGTGCTCCACCAAAAAGTCCGACCATTCTCTGATCACGGTCAGCATTGTGCCTTCCACAGGGTTCAGCAGACTGTCGTAGAGGTGGTTAACCGCCTTGCGGGCGCTGTGGGCAAAGCTTTGTGCGCTCAACATGCCTTTTTCGGGAAGTTCGCGGCTAAGCCCGTGCAGATATTGGGCCAGGATGATACCTGAGTTTCCCCTGGCTCCGGAAAGAGCGGCATCAGCCACGGTTTTCAAGGTATCCTTCAGGCTTTTCACTTGTCTGCTTTTCTGCAAGATGGCCTGCACCGTCAGCGCCAGATTCTGTCCGGTATCCGCATCGGCCACGGGAAACACGTTTATCTTATTCAAATAAGCCTGTTTGCTGATCAGTTCTTTGGCTCCGGCCACCAAACCACGATAAAACCGTGAGCCGTCCAGATATTGTATCTTCATCACTTCTCCGGCCAAACTTGGGGGATTTTGATGATCTTCCCCGTCTTATAGCCTTGCTGCTGCAAACTGGCAAGGATAAGCTGATATTGGTTTTCGGGGATCTCAGCAGTCCGGCTCATGATCCACAGGAATCTACGGTTGGGAACGCCTATGGCGGTATAGAGATAGTCTTTGTCCAGATAGATGATCAGGTATTTCGCCCAGAACGGCTTGAATAGCTGCACCCGCCATTCCGCATTTGTATTGGTGTTATATACTTTAGCTTTGGGACGCATTACCTTTTCTTTGCCACCCTTGCGGAAGGTGTAGGTAATGGCGATAGTCCCATCCGGATTCAAGGCATAGCTCTCGATGCCGTTTGAGGAATTCTTTTCGATCGGATTGGGCAGGATGGCATACACGTGCCAATCCCCCATAAATCTTTGCAGGTCTACCTTTTCCACCGTGGTGTAGTTGCTGCTGCAGCTCATCAATACCCCTATCAGGATCAGCGCCAGGAAGCCAAGCCTCACTGCAAGGCCTTTTCTATGGCTGCGATCAGTTTTGGGTCTTCCGGAGTGGTCTGCGAGGAAAAACGGTCGATTATCTGTCCATCTCGGAGATCAGGAATTTATTGAAGTTCCAGCTAATCTTTCCTCCAAACTTGGGATTTGTATCTTTATCGGTAAGGAATTTGAACAGCGGATGTATGTTCTTGCCGCGCACCGAGATTTTGGCAAACATCGGGAAGCTTACTCCGTAGTTTAGCTGGCAAAAACTGGCGATTTCTTCGTTGCTTCCCGGTTCTTGACTCATGAAGTTATTGGCCGGGAAACCCAGAATCACCAAACCCTCTTTTTCGTAGTTTTCATATATCTTTTGCAGCCCGGCATATTGCTTGGTAAACCCGCATTTGCTGGCCGTGTTTACTATAAGGACCACTTTACCCTGGTAGGCCTGTAGTTTTTGTTCTTTGCCGTTTATCGTTTCCACTTGGAAATCGTAGATATTCTTTGCGTTTAGCTTGTTCAATCCTCCTATGATCAGCGTTATCAGCAACGCCATAATTCTCATGTTCTTATATTTTAGCATGTTAGATTCCTTTTGTTTGTTAATAATGGCAGTTATACAAAATCTAATCAGGGAGTTCGCAAGCGCAAGTATACGGCTTCATGGTAAGGCGGAACTTGAAACCCTATATTTCTTCTCTTGTCCTCTTTTTTCCCCCTTATTTCCCTTTCCCCTTTTCATGATTTTCATTTTATTCTTCTTTACTATTTTTTTTCTTTTCCTCTTTTCAGCTTTATTACCTCCTCTCCACCTCACCAGATAACCACTTAGCCACTTCTCTATTTTACTATATGGCATCTCATTCACAAATATGTTGACATATTATTGAAGGGAGTATTCTCGTCATATGTCTTGGGAAAGCTTCTACCAGTATGGTTTTTGACCATTGTTGCCGTGATTCACAGCCCTGGCGGAAGCCCAGCCAACCTGAGAAAGGAGAAGAGATGAATAGTTTTCTAAAGTTTTTTACTGCAGTATTAATGATTTTGATGTTGCTGATCATTGGCTGCAGTAATCCCAATGAACCGGAAATCCAAACTGTGGCCAATCCCGAGATTCTTCCAGTTTCCGGATCTTACAGCTTACCGCAACAGGTTACGATTGTGTGCAGCACTCCAGAGGTACAGATTTATTACAGCCTGAATGGTGACGATCCGGATCTGGAATCAACACTATACAATGGCTCTTTTACCTTGCTCAGTTCAGCCACAGTAAAGGCCCGGGCTTACAAGGCAGGTTGGAATCCCAGTAGCGTGGTGAACTCTGATATTGCCATCGATCCAGAGAGGGTCAGCACACCGAGTTTCAGCCTTCCGGAAGGCGATTACAACGGCATTCAGACCGTTAGCATCCAATGCGCAACGGAGGGAGCCACAATCCGCTACACCACAGACGGCTCTACTCCCAACGAAAATTCCAGTCTCTACGAGGCTCCGATAACCCTTTCGGCCACCACTATTTTGGGTGCCAAAGCTTTCAAAGAGAACTATCTGCCCAGCCAGCCAGTATATGCGCTATATAATATCGATCTTACGCCGCCGCTTGAGATGATGCTTATCCCATCCGGTTCCGTTACCATGGGCGACACCCGTGGCGAAGGCTACAATGACGATCAATACCCCACTCACACCATCCACATCTCTTCCTTCTACCTAGCCAAGTATGAACTGCTGCAAAGCCAGTATCAGGCCATTATGGGTTCGCTTCCTGAAACAACTTATGGCGAAAGCGACTATCATCCAGTGTATAACCTCAGTTGGTATGCCGCTATCAAGTTTTGCAATCTGTTAAGTATGCGGGATGGCTATACTCCGGTTTACAGCATTTCCGGAACCACGAATCCAAGCATTTGGGGTGATATTCCCACACAGAGCAATCCTAGCTGGAATGCCGTTATGTGCGACTGGAACGCCGATGGCTATCGTTTGCCCACCGAAGCGGAATGGGAATATGCAGCCAGAGGGGCGACCATGAGTCCGGACTATGTCTATAGCGGTTCTAACCAATCTGGCGACGTTGCTTGGTGTGCAACCAATCCCGCGAATGTTTCTCACGAAGTTGGCCAGAAAGCACCCAACGGCCTGGGACTCTACGACATGAGTGGAAACGTTTATGAATGGTGTTGGGACTGGTATTATGGCTATTCTGCCGCAACTCAATACAATCCGCATGGCCCCAATAACGGCAGCTATAGAATTCTGCGCGGAGGCGCGTGGGATTCTCCCTTCTTCCGTTGCAGTGTTTTCTACCGCAGCACTGGCAGCCCGCATCTGGCCCCGCTAAGCGCGGGACTGAGGATTTGCCGTAAAGTCAACGATTAAAACGCGGGTCAGCCAATCCTACCCTATACCCATGCTGTTATTATTTGTGAACAAGCTGTTGCAGGTAGCCTTGGCCTGTTTGTTGTGATTCAAGTAGTTACTGACTATCTCTATGCCAGCAAGGAATTTATATAACCGGACTTAGCTTATAACAGCGATATTTCCGGGAATTTCTACCCTATCATACCGGAGTCATACCGCATGCTCATCCGGTATGACTCCGGTATGATAGGGGTATGATCGCCTGTTCCCATCCTGTGAAAAATCAGGTAAAAAAAAGGCAGGAAAAGAATTATCACCACAGCGCATTCCCAGGGATCAGATATTGTCAGCCTTCAAGATTTTTTTATAGTTGACATCTGGATAAGGGGACAAAAATTATAGCTCTGAAGGATAAACGGCAGGGGGAAAAGATTGCCGATGTCAAATTGTTATTTCCCGGATAACCGGAATGAGGCACAACCAGCATGAAGAGCTCGAGTTTGAATAAGCTGAATTATTCCGATTCCGGCTTGCTGAGTTTTTGGCAGCGAATGCGCTTCCGGGCTCAGGTTTTGCAGTATTTCCTGCGCAATGTAAAGAGCCTGTATCTGTTTATTCCGGTTTTTCTGGCAGCCTGGCTGCTGATTTTTCTTACTCTGCTTCCTCCTCTGGCTCCTTTCAAGAATACCCGTCTCTTGATTCAGTCGCTGCCACGCAAAGATGGCCTGAAAGAGTGGAAGTATTTTGGTTTTCATTCCCGTACCACGGTTTGGGGAGACAGCCTCTATCTGGCGGATTTTGTTGCAAACCGCCTGAAGGTTTACGCCATCAATCCCCAGGGTCTGGTTTTGATGCGCAGTTTGCAGCTAGGCAACGAACAACTGGGTGGGGCGATGAATCTAGTCGGTGAATCCCGATCACCCCTCTTCTATGCCTATTCGGAACAAAATGGCATTCGTAGTGATTATGCATTTTGTCCGCTTACTCAAAACTTTTACCTTTTGCATACCCATGGAACAGATCTTCCGGCTTACAACCTGGACAACGAAGGAGTTCAGCAGAGTAGTTCACCCTATTTGGTTTTCCGGAATGAGCTGTATTACTATGTAATCCGTTATGGCTTCGAGGAGAAGGTTCCTTCCCGAGGGATCTGGAAACTGAACCTGGCAAGCGGCCAACGAACTCAGATTCTGGCTACAGGAGCGTTTCCAGAAATCCTCAGCTATGCGGTCACTCCGAAGAGCGTTATCCTGTTTGCCAGCTTTGGCGCTACCAGTAATGGTTCCAGCTACGGAGGCATGGATGATGGCAAGGGCTATCTTTTGGCTTTCGATCTGGCCAGCCAGAAAGAGCTTTGGCGTTTGCAGCGTCCTGGCATGATCTATATGCGTCCCCTGATGACTCAGCATCCCCGTGGAAAGCTCTTCAAAGATAGATATATCCTTACATATAATAGTTTTAGCGACTACAATCCGGATAATTACTATACCGAGGAGATAGACCCCTACTCTGGAAAAAGCCTGGCCATGTATCGGGGTATCAATATTCCAGCCAGGGGAGATGATTTTGACCGATTCTTGGAAGAGATCCAAAACATCAGTCTGGTTCGGCCGGCCATGTTTTTGGATAGCACCTATGCAACCGTTACCGCAGCCAAGGATTGGGGAAGCTTGGAAGACCAGTTCAAGTCTGCCATCCCGGTTTTTCGGTTTAAGGGCAAAACCCTGCTAATCGCAGGACAAAGCGATCACAAGAAAAAGCAGTTGAGACTTGCCGATACCTTTGGAAGGCAATATTTACGGATTTCTCCCCAGCTATCTCAAGCCAATGAGGATGGAACCTCAGGAGAATTTCAATCCCAGTTGTTTCCTCTCTCCAAAGGGGGCTACATTCTATGTATAAGTGCAAACGGGATGCAGAAACTAAACACCGCTATCCATTTGCTACAACCGCGTAAGGGATTCGAGCTGATCAGCAGTTTCTATCAGGATGTGCTGTATTTGAAGCAGCGGCCGGGAACCACCGTAAGCATGATGTTTCTGCTATTGCTTGCCCTCAGCGCAATGGGGGTAATGATCCTGAACCGGCAATATCACAGTTTCAAGCAGATGGCGGCTTTTTTCACAGCTCCTGATCTGGTTTTTCGCACCAGCGAAGAGATCGCTGAACTGCTGAAAGCCAGGATTGAAAACACAACGGTAGTAGTAATCAGGATCATCGGGCTCAATGCGTTAATCGATGCCCAGCCCAGCATACAGGCTCAGTCGCAACTGATGGATAGCATTATGGATTGCCTGGCCAACGTTTGTTTCCGTAAGGATGTGGTGATCGATAAATATCTGAATGAAGGAATCATGCTGTTAATCCGGAATGGTGACCGGAAAAGCTCGGTTCTAACAGCCATGCGGCTTAGTGACTGCGCCAAAAGTGCTCTGCGGGAGCTTTCCCAAAAACTGCGGCTGACTACTCCCCTGCAAGTGGCAATTGGCATATCCTATGGGGAAAACCTGATCGGGCTCTTTGGCTCCAAAACCAAAAAGGACTATACTGCAGTAGGCAAATACGTAAATCTGGCTTTCCGCTTGGCTTATGCCATGCCGCATGAGGGAGTTGTTACCCATCTGGAAGCCGTGGAAGGCATCAATCTTTGGAAAAAGCCTGTTACAATGAAGATAAAAGGCTTTGAAGACAATACAGAATATCTGCTGGTGCGAAATGGCCATTAAACCACGGCATCTAATCCTTACAGTCTGCCTTCTACTGGTTTTGCTCAGCCTGCTCTGGCTATTGCAGACACAGTGCAATATGCTGCGTCAAGCCGGAGATGCAGTATCCATACCCATGATGGCGGGCAATTACAAAGGTGAGGATGGATTTTTCAGTTCGAAGGTTTGGGGCTTCGTGCCTGAAGCAGATTCGCTGCTTAAAGCCAGTTACCTGCATTTTACCCCTTCGTTTGATGCCTGGGTGTTGCCAATATACCGGATGAAGGACAATAGCTGCATCAATACTGCTCAAATCAATTTCCGGCGGATGAACCAGGTTTTTCTGCCCTTGTGGGAAAACCGGCGGTCTCAGGTTCTCATGGACAGCCTACGGGTCTCGAACACTTCTCTCGGCTACGAATATCCGCCCGTGGCGGTTGTTACTGAACAGGGCGAAGCTTTCTTGATCTATGCGAACCGCACAAGCAATGATTTCTTCAAGATTGATTATGCACAAGGCCTGTCAGAGGTGACGGATGCCGAACAAGAGGTTCCTTGGCTTTGCGGGACATGGAAAGATCATAACCGGGTTTTTACGCTCAGTTATCGGGACCGGCAAACCCAGGTGAAAGTTTACGAACCTCAAAGCTTCAGCTTGAATGGCAAAACACACTCTGTTCAAAATGCTGCACCCCCCAAGACCTTGCTTGAGGTAAAGGGCAAACCGCTAACAGATGATATTTGTGTTTTCAGGACAAATGGCTGGCGGCTTGCAACCCTTCCCATTCAAAGCAAAACTAGAGTGCAATTGGCGATCTTTGATCTGGATTCACAGCAGCTTATCGATCTTTTGCCTCCTGACAAAGCCCAGGGGGGATGGATTGCCTTGAAGGCGAAAAAAAACAGGTTGTATCTGGCTGCAACCGAGCCCAACCGGGGTTATTCGGAGCTGTATGGCTACGATCTGCTATCGAGCAGGCTAAGCCGGTTATACAGGCTCAAAGGGAAAATCCTGGATGCTGCTGAAACGGATGATAACGGATTGGTTCTGCTCAGCGACCGGGGACTTGCGGTTCTGGACTCGCTCTTTGATTTGCGCTTCACGACTGCATTTAAAAAAGGAGAGCGGCTCTTTGGCGGCAAGCTGAAAAACCGTCAGCTCTGGATGGTGCATCAGCCGCTTTTGCAGCAGGTAAGGATTTACGATGCCAGTCTTGCTTATCTGGGGAGAGCTCAAATCGACATTGAACATAAGGAAGTTTTTTCACTGGCAGTGGGAAGCTCTGAAGGTGAATCTAGGCCCAGAATGCAGCTAACCCTTCTTGCCACCAGCAACGAAAGCGAATTTCAAAAACTGATCAATAACCATCTGGAAGTTCTGCCCGAAAACAGATTGGCAAATCTGCTGTTCAGGTGCCGCGAACAAACAAGCAAAATCGGTGGATATGTCTGGAACTATCTTCGTCAGCATCCTCTGGAAGTGCTGGGCTACCTGGTGTTACTTTTTCTGGCTCTGGTATTCAGTGTGAGATTCAGCCGGCAACTGGTTAACAACAAGATTAACGATCTGGGAAGCCTTTTGCCGATTCCAAAGCATGACAAAAAATACCTCAGTCTGGTTTTGGAACTTCTGAAAAAACCCAATCTGGCCACTGCTGCCATCCTGAATATTGACATCGTGGATTTTTCCAGCCTGGTGCGCCAGTATCACGAAGAGCCAGAGCTGCTAAGGCAAATCCTGATGGATTTCTATGACATGTTTATCGAAGAAGTAGCAAAAAACGGCGGCACCATCGGGAAAATAATGGGAGATGGGATTATCGCAGTTTATGGCTGGCCAGACCTGGGAAAGCTGTATGTGAACGACGCACGGAAAAATCTGGAGGCAGCCTTGAATACAGCTCAGAACGTATTGAAAAATCCCCTGCTGGCAAGAGGCAAGAAACTGGAATACCGCCAAGGAATAACTCTGGGGGAAGTGTTTATCGGCTATTATGGCAATAGCTTTCGCAAGGACTATATGGCCATGGGCTCGCCCATCATGCTTTCCGAGCTAATTCAGAAGGCAGCTCCGGCCAACGCCATCTGCTCCGATGCCAAGGTTGCTGCCGCCATAGCCGAATACGATCTGCCTTTCTCCACAGAACCTTATGGCGAGCAGAGCTATGGAGAAGAAACGCATCAAAGCTTCCTGCTGAAATCCATTAACTAGTACGTAGGTTCCCCAGATACTGCTCTGGAAGAGGTGACGAAGATGTCCGCTGCAATGATCTGCAACCTCTTGGGCACTTTGTAGATTGCCTATCCGGAAAGGATGCAGGCATAGCTGTATCCACAAACAATCCTTGACTGAAAACTGGCCGAACCAGAATTTGGCTTTATCGCCGAGTGCTTAGTCCTAAACTGCAGTTTTGCAGCATGGCTGATCACCGATAGGGTAATTCCGGAAACAGATTTGCCTTCCAGTGTGAAAAGGTGATGAGAGGACAGCTTTGCCTAATGTCCCCAGTCTCTCTTTTCGCACAATATTTTGAAAAGGAGATACCATGTTTTTCAGCGTACCGGTTCCCAAGAACGAACCTGTGTTCAAATACCGGCCTGACTCGCCAGAGCGCAAGCAACTGGAAATAGCCCTGCAGGAATTATTCAATCAGCAGATTGAGATTCCGGCAATCATTGGGGGAAAAGAGATTTTCAGCGGAAATACTGATAGCTGTATCTGCCCTCACGATCATCAGCATATCCTTGGCACCTATCACAAGGCAGGTGAGGCGGAAATCTTGCAGGCCATCGAAGCGGCTGCCAAAGCGAGGCAGGACTGGGAAGAAATGCCCTTCTATCATCGCTCGGCCATTTTTCTGAAGGCGGCTGAGCTTTTGTCCACCAAATATCGCTATTTGTTGAATGCTGCCACCATGCTGGGTCAAAGCAAGAATGTGCATCAGGCGGAGATTGATTCCGCATGTGAACTGATCGATTTCTGGCGCTTCAATGCCTATTTTGCGCAAAAGATCTACGAACAGCAACCCCTGATCTCACCCAAAGGAGAATGGAATTTCTCCGAATACCGTGCACTGGAAGGTTTTGTTTTTGCCATTACGCCCTTCAATTTCACTGCAATAGCGGGAAACCTGCCCACTTCTCCGGCTTTGATGGGCAATACAGTGGTGTGGAAGCCTGCGGGTACGGCCATTTACAGCGGATACTACATCATGAAAATACTCCAGGAAGCAGGTTTGCCCGATGGAGTGATTAACTTCATTCCTGGTTCCGGAGCCCAGATTGGAAATCACGTTCTGGATTCTCCCCATCTGGCCGGAATTCATTTCACGGGCAGCACCGGGGTTTTTAATCAAATCTGGAAACGCACCGCCAATAACATTCATCTGTATAAGTCTTATCCTCGGCTGGTGGGTGAAACAGGTGGCAAGGACTTTATCTTTGCCCATTCTTCCTCAGATGTCCGGGCTTTGGCAGTTGCCAGCCTGAGAGGTGCCTTTGAGTATCAGGGTCAGAAATGCAGCGCAGCTTCCAGGCTGTATATCCCAGCTTCCCTTTACGATGAATGGCTGGGCCACATGAATGAGATGCTGGACAGAGTAAAAATGGGTGACGTTAGGGATTTTGGCAATTTTGTGAATGCCGTGATCGATAAGAAAAGCTTCGAGACCATCAAGGGTTATATAGATTTTGCCAGATCTGCCCCCGAGGCAAGCATTATCAGGGGTGGCAAATGCGATGATACCACGGGATACTTCATCGAACCTACGATAATCAAGACAGATGACCCCGATTTCCTGACGATGCGTGAAGAGATCTTCGGGCCGGTGCTAACGGTTTACGTTTATAAGGATTGCATGTTTGAGCAAACTCTAAGACTGTGCGACAGCACCTCGCCTTATGGGCTAACGGGCTCAATCTTTGCTCAGGACAGAAACGCCATCTGTATGGCCTACAACATGCTAAGGCACAGTGCAGGTAATTTTTACATTAACGATAAACCAACCGGTGCCGTGGTTGGACAACAGCCTTTTGGGGGTGGAAGATCATCCGGCACCAATGACAAAGCCGGCTCAGCGCTAAACCTGCAACGCTGGATTTCTGCCCGATCCATAAAAGAATGCTTCGTTCCCGCCAGGGATTTTGAGTATCCATATATGCTGCCATAGATCTCTTTTGGGCTTGTGGGCTGCATTACCCAACTGAATATGCCCCTTCTTTCTCTTCTAATGAATTCATTAGCGGGAGGGAAGGGGATTTTGGTTTTCAGTAAAACTACCTTCGCCACTGACGAAGAACAAACTGCTGGACAAAAACAGCCCCAATGCCGGACTCGCTCCCAAAGAACACTATCAGGAAGAAGAATGGAAAACAGCAGTTATCAAAATTGGCTGGGCACCCGTGCTCAGGTTGCCTGGGTCCCCCTTACCGAAGCCACTCCCGAAACCTGGTCTGCCCTGGGCTTCAAATGCGGCCTGGAAGTGCACCAGCAACTAAAGACCTCACGCAAGCTCTTCTGCCGCTGTCCGGCAGGGATTTATCATGATTTTGAACATTACGACGCCGAAATTGTCCGTCATATGCGCCCCACTCTGTCTGAACTGGGCGGTTATGACGGCACGGCATTGATGGAATTCAAGACCCGCAAAAAGATCGTTTACCGCATCAAGAACGACAGTGCTTGCACCTATGAAGTGGACGACACCCCACCCTTTCCCTTGAACCGTGAAGCCTTGGAGCATGCCATGTGCATCGCTCTGCTGTTGAAAATGAAAATCGTGGGCGAGCTGCACATCACTCGCAAACAGTATCTGGATGGCAGTATTCCCACCGGATTTCAGCGCACCACAATTCTGGGCATCGAAGGAGAATTCCCCATTTCAACCAAAAAAATCCGCGTAATCCAATTCAGCATCGAGGAAGATAGCTGCCGCGAAGTATCCGACCATCGCCACACCAGGGTGTATTATGCCGACCGGCTTGGCATGCCGCTCATCGAAACGGTTACCTATCCTGATATGATTACCCCCTGGGAGGCCAAGGAAGCGGCTCAAAGCATCCGCTACATTGCCCGCAGCAGCGGAAGGGTTCGTACCGGCATAGGCGCTGCACGCGAAGACGTAAATGTATCGGTAACCGGTGGGACCAGAGTTGAGATAAAAGGCGTGGCGCATATTGCCTGGATTCCAAAGCTTACCCATAACGAAGCCTTTCGCCAGAAAAGCTTGTTAGAAATAAAAACTATCCTGAATTCAAGGATTCAGAACAGCGAATCTTGGCAACTAAAGCATGTATTTCTGGATAAGCACGATTGGAAAAAACTGCTGGATCCATCTACTCTGGACTGGAACCTGATTGCGGTTAATCTACCGCAGTTCAAAGGCATCCTAAGCTTCTTCAATCAGCCCGGACGCTGCTTTGCCGATGAGCTTTCCGATCGCCTGAAGGTGATCGCCTGCCTGGAAAAACCCAATCTGCTGCATAGCGAAGCGATTGATTTTGAAGGTCAAAGCAATGCAGGACTATCTGAGCATGACTGGCAAAAAATCAGTTTACTGCTGGAAGCTGGAGAAAATGACGCACAACTGGTTTTCTGGGCTCCCGACGAAGATATAAAAACCGCTCTGGAAACCCTTGAGGAACGCTGTAAACTTGCCATGCAAGGCGTTCCCAATGAAACCCGTAAATCCCTGCCCAACGGTATCACGCTGTTTGAACGTGTGTTGCCCGGTGCGGACAGAATGTATCCCGATACCGATTCTGCGCCGATCTCCATTCAGGATGAGCTGATCGAAACTGCCCGCAAGGAACTTCCAGAAATGCTGGAACAGAGATTTGAGCAACTGCAAAACTGGCAGATCCCGGCTGATCAATGGAATCACCTCTTGCGCTATAACCTGCTGCCCGTTTTGGAAAACTTAAGTGAAACGCACCAAATTTCACCCCGCAAACTGGCAGCTTACTATGCCCAAACTTTGAAGAGCCTGCAAGGCAACAAAGGGCTTCCCTTCGATCATCAGCGCATTTCCGATCTGCTGCTGTTCGTGCAAAATCGCTCTCTGCAACCAGAGATCATCCCGGAATTATTGAAGCTTCTCCACAAAAATCCCAATATGCAGTTCAGTTCCCTGCTGGCGCTTTTGGGCTACGAACCGGAAGGGATTGAAGACCTGGGCACTCAGATCAAAACGTTGCAGACAATGTGGCCAAAGGTAAAAACCAAAGGCCAAAAGCGGGAAAACGCCATGCAAAACTGGATTATGGGACGCCTGCGCAAAGCCGCATTGGGAAACATCGCCTTGCCTGAACTGAGGCAAATCGTGCAGAAGGAGGCAAGTCATGCTTGATCTCTTCAAAGGCTACAAAGGCAGAGCCCTGGAAGTGCTGAAAAGCTACCAGGCCAGAGTTTGGGGCGATAGCGTAGTGGAAACCACCCGCGGCACCTTTAGCGGCATTATTTTACCCCGCAGCGAAAACGACGACGATAAACACATAGTAATCAAACTGATAACCGGCTATAACGTTGGCATCGACGTGGACACCATCCTTTCCATGAAGGAAGTTGGCTACAAAGAAGCGCATTACAAGATCCCGGAACGCGAGTTTCCCTTCACTCCCGGCTTGCCAAAGGTAAAGCTGTTGGGAACCGGAGGCACCATCGCCAGCCGTTTGGACTATCGCACTGGCGCAGTTATTCCGGCTTTTTCGCCGGGTGAGCTATATGGTGCGGTTCCCGAGCTGGCCGAAATCTGCAACCTGGACACCGAAAAGCTCTTCGCCGTATTCAGCGAAAACATGGGTCCCGAGCAGTATAAAAAGCTGGCTGTTTCAATAGGCAAAGAGATCAACAAAGGTATTGAGGGCATCATCATCGGCCATGGCACCGATACCATGCATCACACCGCAGCCGCTTTGTCCTACATGCTGCAAGACCTGCCTGTGCCTGTGGTGATGGTGGGTTCGCAGCGTTCCAGCGACAGGCCTTCATCGGATGCGGCTTTGAATCTGATGAACGCAGCTTATGCAGCCGGGCATGGAGATATCGCCGAAGTGATGGTCTGCATGTTTGGCCCCACCAGCGATGAATATGGCCTGCTGCATCAGGGAACCAGGGTGCGTAAGATGCATTCTTCCTATCGCAGCACTTTCCGAACCATCGGCGAAGTTCCCATGGCCCGGGTAACCAGGGACAGCTTAACCCCCATCAGGGAAAGCTACAATCACCGGAGAAGCGATAAACAGGTGAAGGTCATGCCTTTCTTTGAAGAACGTGTGGCCATCGTTTATTATTACCCTAATATGCATCCCGATATCATCGATGCACTCACCGACAACGGATACAAAGGCATCGTGATCGCCGGAACGGGACTGGGGCACATCAACAAGCCTGTGTATCCTGCTATCAAACGTGCCGTGGAAAAAGGCGTGCACATCTATATGACAGTGCAAACCCTTTGGGGCTACGTTCACATGTTTGTTTACGACACCGGCCGCGACCTCATGAGCATGGGCATCGTGCCCGGAGAAAATCTACTGCCCGAAGTGGCATACATAAAACTGGGCTGGGCTTTGGGACAAAGCAACGACCCCGAAAAAGTGCGGGAACTGATGCTAACCCCCATCGCGGGTGACATTACTGAAGGCGAACCTTACAACGGATACCTTATCTTCCAGGGCGGCATCCCCGAAGTGGAGGACTTTATCCGGAAGTATCATAAGTAAGTTCAGTCCTCAGCTCCAGTATTTTCTATCCAGGGTGCGGTATTGAATGGCTTCGCTGATGTGTTCATGCCGCACCTTTGCTTCGCCTTCCAGATCGGCTATGGTGCGAGCTACCTTCAGGATGCGGTCAAAAACCCTGGCGGAATAGCCCATTTTGTCGATGGCATTTTGCAACAGGGCATGGCTGGCCTCATCCAGAGTGCAGTGCTTGCGCAGTTGTTTGGAATTCATCTGGCTATTGGTAAAGATTCCGCTGTCGACAAAGCGATCTCGCTGGATGGCACGAGCTTTGTTTACCCTGGCTCTGATCTGCACGGAGCTATCCCCCGTGGGAAGGGCTGCCAGATCGGCATAGCTGACGGTTGGCACTTCCACGTGGATGTCGATCCTGTCTAAAAGCGGGCCGGAAACCCTGCCGCGATAACGCATGATGCTGCCATATTCGCAGCTACAGGTGTGATTCGGAATATTTGCGCCGTGATAGCCGCAGGGACAGGGATTCATACTGGCAATCAACATGAATTCGGCAGGAAAAGTGAGGCTGCTGGCTGCGCGGGAAATGGTTACCAGCCCATCTTCCAGCGGCTGACGCAAAACCTCCAATACGGCACGTTTAAATTCCGGCAGTTCATCCAGAAACAGCACACCACGATGCGAAAGGCTTACTTCGCCGGGCTTGGGATAGGCTCCACCTCCGATGAGGGCGATGTCGCTACATGAGTGGTGCGGGCTCCGAAAAGGCCTGGTGGTAAGGATGCCATTGCGGAAAGACTTGCTCATTCCGGCCACACTATGGATTTTCGTGGCTTCCAGGGCTTCGTCCAGGTTCAGTTCCGGCAAAATGGTGGGTACGCGACGTGCCAACATGGTTTTACCGCTGCCGGGAGGGCCGATCATCAGCAGGTTATGACCTCCTGCCGCAGCTACTTCCAAAGCCCGTTTCACCTGAAACTGACCTTTCACGTCGTGCATATCAAGCGGAAAGTCGTTTAGCACCTGGAAGATCTTTTCCCGGTCAACGGTGGCCGGGGGAATTTCCACTTCATGCTTCAGCCAGGATACGCACTCGCGCAGGCTGGTAACCGGGATAACGTTTATTCCTTCGATGATGGCGGCTTCCTCAGCGTTTTCGTAGGGCACGATGAGGGTGTCCAGTTTGTCGCGGCGAGCGGCGATGGCGATGGGTAGAACGCCCGAAACAGGACGGACGTTGCCATCCAGGGAAAGCTCGCCGATAATGCCGATCTTGCGGTAATCGGTGCTTTTCAGTTCGCGGTTGCATTGCAAAACGGCAATCGCGATGGGCAGATCCAACGCTGAGGAATCTTTCTTGATGTCGGCTGGGGCGAGATTGATCGTATAGCGCACAGAGGCAAAATCATATCCGGAATTCTTGATCGCCGCGAAAACCCTGTCCTTGCTTTCCTTCACCGCATTGGTTGCCATGCCAACGATATTCACCACAAACAGGTTTCCGCTTCCGCGGTCGGATTCTACTGATATCTGATACGCATCTATGCCAAGCGTGGCATAAGCAATTGATATTCCTACCATTAGCTAAACCTCTTATGAACTGAAGTCCTGTTTTTACAAGGAAAATCACTAAAAAAGGGGAGTCAAGCTTTTTCTGAACAGCTTCACCAAAACAGAGGACAGACATTCGTGCCTGGAGAATGAATTATATATTGACAATAATGGCAGTTTCAATATTTGGGGAAAAAACGCCTCTACGCACGATTTGAAGTAAGAAATTGAAAGGAGCATGTTTAGCACTGTGAACAAACCGGATGTAAGCCAGGTGGCTGGTGATTTGAGCTCAGGAACTGGCAGCAACGCCTCTTCTATTCTGGATGCTATTCTTGCGAGCTTAAAACAGCTAACCACCGATTACCGGCACAATGTTTCCGTCATTGTAAGGTTGGCAGGTGAGTATCTTGAGGCTGAATACGCTTTCTTCGCACGTTTTAGCAACGATATTCTGCAAAACACCGGAGTTTGGCAAGCTCCGGATAATCCCAAGCTTTCCCAGGCGTTCGATAATGCCTTATGCTATAGCATTCTGAGCCATTCGAAAGAAGATTTCTGTTATCTTTCCGAGCCCGGTTTTTCCAGTTTTGACTCTTGCCACAATCCAATCCTGAAGTCATGCTCTTTCCTGGGGTATAGAATAATGCATGAGGGACAGTTTCGCGGGATGCTGTGCGTTTTTACAAAAAAAGGCTGTCAGCCATCCCTGGAAGCCAGAAAGATCATGGAGTTCATCGCCTCTCTACTCGGGATGGAAGAAGCACGTTACCGGGTTTCGGAATCCTACCAGGCCAGCGAGTCGAAATACAAGCGTTTATATACCATGCTCAGGTTGATCTGCGATAACGAGCCGGATATGATCTGGGCCAAAGACACGGAGGGACGTTATATCTTTGCAAATAAAGCCATGTGTAGCAAGCTGCTGGAAGCTGTTGACACCGATGAGCCGATCGGCAAAACTGATCATTTCTTTACCGAGCGATCCTGCCGGCTTCATGCGGGAAAGGAACCCTGGTGCAATAATGCAGATAAATGCCGGGAAACCGATATCAGAACAGTGGAAGCCGATTCTGCCCTGCAATTTGAGGAAATCTACCATGTGGGTGGCCAATTGCGGACTCTGGATGTGCATAAAGCTCCGCTCTATAACGATGATGGAGTGATTATCGGGACGGTTGGTTCGGCCCGGGATGTAAGCGAAGCCAGAGCGGTGGAAAAAGCTTTGCAGGAGAGTCAGGCTCGTTATAGCGCATTACTGGAGGCTAATCCAGATGTGCTGTTTCTGTTTAATTCCCAAGGTGACATAATTGCCTGCAAGACACCCGATAATAGCCTGCTCCTAAGCTCTCCCGATGCCATGATCGGCAAGAACATGGGAGATTATGTATCCGAAGAGCTCTTCGACTTGGCCATGGAAGCGATAAACCAGGTGCGGCTTACTGGCCAGCCCTACTCCTATGAATTTGAGCTGCAGGTGGGAAAGGCCAGATATTTTGAATCCAGATTTGTGAGGTGTGATGCTGATCTTTACCTGAACATCGTGCGCGATATAACCGATAAAAAGGAAATCGAAAAAGAGCTGATCCGCGCCAAGGAAGAAGCTGAGCATGTAAACAGGCTAAAATCGACCTTTATGGCAAATATGAGCCACGAATTGCGCACTCCAATGAATGGCATCCTGGGATTCTCCGAAATCTTGCTCTCCATGCTGGATAACGCAGAAACTAAGGAAATGGCCAGAACTATCCACAGCTCTGGCAAGAGGCTGTTGAAAACTCTGAATCTGATTCTTGACCTGTCCCGGATAGAGGCCAATAAACAGGATATCAAGCTTAAACCAGTGGAATTGAATGGCTTCCTGCAAAAGCTAACCAAGCTCTTTGAACCGCTGGCAGCCCGCAAAGAACTATCGCTAAGTTACGTCTCCAGCAACCAGGATATGTATTTGCTAACCGATTCCAGCCTCTTGGAACATGTGGTGAACGACCTGATCAACAACGCTATCAAATTCACTCCTCACGGCAGCGTTACCATTTTGCTGGAGCTGAATCCCCAGGATGAAACCAACTGCGTGAACATCAAGGTGATCGATACGGGGATTGGCATCCCAAAACACAAACAGCGGTTCATATTCGATGCATTCAGACAGGCAAGCGAAGGCTATGAACGCAGCTATGAAGGAACAGGGCTGGGTCTTACCATTTCCCGTCAATATGTGGAACTCCTGGGGGGCAGATTGACCCTGCACAGCGAACCGGGGCTGGGCAGCGAATTTGGAGTGATTTTCCCAAAAATTTATCTGCAGTTGCCCCCTCCCAGCGCTGATGAAACAGAATCAACTTCTGCTAATGTCGATGCGGAGATTACTCCGGTGCAGGCGATGCTTCCCCGGATACTCTTGATCGACGATGATAAGATAAGCCATAAGCTGACCAGGAAGATGCTGGAGGGTATGGCGGAACTGGATTTTGCCCTTAGCGGAGAAGAGGGCCTGGAGATGTTAAAAAACACTAAGTATCAGGTGGTTCTTCTCGATATCAATCTGGGTTCCGGCATGAACGGACTAACCGCAATCAAGGAAATCAGGCAGTTGCCTGCTTATGCATATACTCCCGTTATCTCCATCACGGCATATTCCATGGTCGGCGATAAAGACAAATTCCTGTCTGAGGGTTTTTCGCATTATCTCTCAAAGCCTTTCTCGCAAAACGACATCAAACAGCTGATCGCCGGCATATTGGACTGAAGCTGCAGCCGCTACGAACTTGGGACAACGGGGTGCATTGGCTGCAAACCGGGTCTGTAGGACTACTTCCCGTGTCTTATTGAGGTCATACCGGAGTCATACCGGATGAGCATGCGGTATGACTCCGGTATGATATCCATGAGTTCCTGCGAGTGAAGAGCCTGCGTAGTATAGGTAACTCCGTTGTCCCGAAAGAGTTTTACTGCCAGCGGGACGCTGGCAGACCTATCCCGCGAGACGCGGGATCTCCTGCAAGACGCGGAATCTCCTGCAAGACGCGGAATCTCCTTTGGTGGCTTCGCCTAGCGCTTTCCTCCCAAGATTCCTCCCAGAATACCGCGAATGATGGAACGGCCAACCTGGCTGCCCATGGTTCTGGCGGTCTGTTTGGCCATCGTTTCCACGAGGCCCTGACGTTTTTTGGTTCCCCACAGCAGTTCGCTGATCGCGCTGCGTTCTTCGGTTTTGGGTTTTTCGGGTTCTGTAGTTGCAGGCTGCGTTGTATCCAGGTTTTTTGCGGTTCTGCTCTGTAAAATCTCGTAGGCGGATTCGCGGTTGATGGCTTTGTCGTATTTTATGCCAACCGGGCTGCGGGCAATTATGCTGTTTCGTTCTTCAGCGCTCAGGGTTCCCATCCGGCAATGAGGAGGGCAGATAAAGGCTTTTTCCACGGGGCTGGGAACGCCTTTATCCTGCAAAGTGGAAACCAGTGCTTCGCCCACGGCAAGCTGTGAAATTGCGCTTACCACATCCAGTTTGGGATTTTGGACAAAGGTTTCGGCGGCGGTTTTAACGGCTTTCTGGTCTCGCGGGGTATAGGCTCTCAGGGCGTGCTGGATGCGGTTTCCTAGCTGACCAAGCACTTCCGAGGGAATATCATCGGGGTATTGCGAACAGAAATACACTCCCACTCCTTTGGAGCGGATCAGCCGGATAACCTGCTCCACCTTCTGCTTCAGGGCTGGCGGGGCATCGTTAAACAGCAGATGCGCTTCATCAAAGAAAAAGACCATCCTGGGTTTATCCGCATCACCGAGCTCAGGAAGGTTTTCATATAGCTCGGACAGCAGCCAGAGCAGCAAGCTGGAATAGAGCTTGGGCTTCAGAATCAGTTTGTCGGCCGCCAGGATGCTTATGATGCCACGCCCACTGAGATCGGTGCGCAGCAAGTCGCCAAGCTCCAAAGCTGTTTCTCCGAACAGCAGGTTTCCGCCTGCGCTATCCAGACTCAGCAAAGCTCGTTGAATTGCGGCGATGCTTTTCGGGCTCACCAAGCCATAGGCTTTGGAAACCTCGTTGCGGTTTTCAGCCAGGAAATTAAGCAGAGCGCGCAGGTCGTCCAGATCGAGCAGCAGCAAACCTTCGGCATCTGCCAGATGAAAGGCGATCTCCAGAGTTCCGGTTTGCACGTCGTTCAGCTCCAATATCCGGGCCAAGAGCGAAGGCCCCATTTCAGAAACCGTGGTGCGAACTGGATGTCCGGACTGGCCAAACACGTCCCACAGCATCACGGGATTTGCTTCGGGATAAAAGTCGCTCAAACCAAGCTGTTCAACCCGTTGTTGCAGTTTTTCGGTCATCTGCCCAGGCATGCCCAAACCGGCTACATCGCCCTTTACGTCTGCCATAAAAACCGGTACCCCGATCCGGGAAAAACCCTCTGCCAACACCAAGAGCGAAACGGTTTTGCCGGTTCCGGTAGCCCCGGAAACCAAGCCATGACGGTTTCCATAGCGGGAATTCAAGTAAACGCTCTGTTCGCCTTTGCCAAGTAAGATCTGATCCAAGCGTCACCTCCAGTTTCGTAGTGCATTTCATGCTAAACTGGTTGCTGTTCGCCTGTCAATGTTTTTTTCTGGAGTGCCTGCGATTGGATCTGCTATTTCAGTAAAACCGCTCTCTGGGTAAATACCCCTTCTCTGGTTTGCAAGCGTAAGATATAAACGCCATTGGCCAATGTCTTGCCGTTTTTATCCTTTCCGTCCCAGGCGATCAGGTGTTCACCTTTGGTTAAAGCAGTTGTTTGGATATCCTTCACTTTTTGTCCTTTCAGGTTGAAAACGCTTAGTTTCAGCTCTGAAGGTTCTTTCAGCGAAACAGGTATCCGGCAAGTTTCCCGGAAGGGATTGGGATAGGGCAGGCCCAAAGGGCTGAGAGCCGGAATCTGAGGTTCATCCTCGATTCCTACGATATCCGGGTGGTCCATGATGCAAAAATTCATATTATTATAAAGAACGAAACGGTTTTCGCCGATATACCAGGGCAGATGTGCATAAAACGAGGTGAGAACTTCTCCCTGAGCATTCATAACGTATGCTTTTGTCATCCTACTTATTCCGGTGAACAGAAAATGGCCATTTCCGTTGTAGCTGATATTTTTCCAGGGTTGGCCGGTAAGCGAAAACGTGCTAACCAGATAGGGTGAATCCGGATCACTGACGTTGATTACACAGGATTCACTGCCACTGGTAATAATGAAGTTTTGCCCCTGGTAGATTCTATATGGCTCATAAGCAGGAATAGACCCCACCAGCGTGATGCTGTGGTCTGGGTTGATCCGGTAAAAATGCAGGAATTCGTTTCCCAACTCGCGTTGATTGAGATAGAAATGATCGGGGCTATAAAACTCCACACCAGGTGCATAAAAAGGGAAGGTCCAGGTGCTTCGGGCTGTTACAGCTCCGCCGTCATAACTGAACAGCCTGATCACAGTGTTGGGATTCCAGGATATCTGGCTTAAAATCCGGTTGCCCCATTTGCTTTCAGAACTGGAAAAGAAATTGGATCCCAAGCCCAAATCAAAGGTGGTGCTGGTATAGCTTCCATTATTTTGAAAACCTATCAGCTGGCAGCTATATCCGTTTCCCAAGATTATTTCAGTTTTATTCCAGCGGTTGGTAAACCAGTTTAAGGTGAAGGAAGAAGTGAGATTCAGCCAAGTTCCGGTTTGCAGATCGAAAACTTGCGCCAGACTCATAGATGGGGAGCTTGTCAAAACCACATAGCGGTTCATGATCACTTCTTCGATATACTTGTTCTCGTTCTGGTATATTGGAACGTATCCACCAAAGTTGGTATTGAACCTGTGGACAGCATTACTTTGAATTCCAAGATAACCGCCGCTGGTCGGAAAATACTGATCGGTTCTTGGGATCACCAGGCTGGATGTCTGCTGCCAGGTTTCTCCATTATCGATATAAAAAATCACATAGCTTTCTTCAACGACATTTGAGGTAAGCAGCACCACTCTGTCAGCTTCAAAACTGATCCCGCAAAACCAGTATCCGGGAAGGTTTTGAACCCAATCCAGACTGAGGCTGTTGTCGCCATTTACACTGCAGCGCCACAACAGGGGTTGATTGCCGTTTAGGCCCATAAAAAAGACTTTACCCTCATGTTCAAAGGATGTTTGGATATGGTTGTTACCATTGTCTCCGGGTAGCTGGAAAGGAGCGGAATAGGTAATCAGATCTTCGCTGTAGTAAACTGATCCGTTGAAGGTGCTCAGGTAGTAGCCGTTGGCACATTGGACAGCCCCAAACAAGCTGTCATTATCTGGTAGCCAGTATCGGTTCAGATGCACCGGCTGAAGCTCATCTGCAATGTTATAGGTATCAATGTAACATACGGGATTCTGTTCCCCACTACCAGGATAGGATATGCTTTGCACCAGCATCTTCATGCCCAGAACGTCCAAAGAGTAATGATGATCTTCATTTAAAGGATTCACAGGGATAAGGTGCTGAAAATCTATCTGGAAGTTCGGCGTGATCTGATATACATACACTCCATCGCCTTCAGCCAGGGCATATACCCGGTTGCCTATCATTTCTTTGGCAGGAATAAGGAAATCTTTTTCCACTACTTCACTGATGAGGACAATCTGATCATTGGCAATCTGATACACCCTTAGCGTATTGCTGAAACAAGACAGATAGTGAGTTTCGTCAAGTTGGTAGGTGCGGCCAAACATTCTATCGCCGGAGTCAATTACCTGTAGCAGGTTTAAATTATTCTCGGCGAAAAGCGGAAAGATGCTGACAACTAAAATACAGATCAGCAACAAGAACCTCAGTGCATAAATCATATAATACCTCACGGATGCGCAGTTTCGAAAGTGAGGGCTACGTAAAGACTTTCGTGCACACATATGTCGATAAAACTATGAATAAGAATCGTGTCAAGCTAAATATTCGCTTATTTATTTCCTATTATCGTGGTATGGAGTTATGGCCGCATCTTGGATGCGATTCATAATCTGCAGCGTGTTAATTCTATTGGATCTTTCAGTGATATGTATCCAAGCACCCTTTGAAAAGCAAGGATATCCTGCTCATGGATGGCTCGATGAAGCCATGATACTCAAAGTATGTTTCAAGCATTTGCTTGCACTCTGAATTTTATGGACAATGCAGCTCTTTGACTAAACTCCTGGCTTGCCACTCCTATCTCATCGGCATGGCCAATAGCTTTCTCAGCTCCGATTCAGGGGTATTGAACCGCATCTCTTCGGGTTTCAGGGCAGTCAGCCGGGACGAATCCTTGTAGGCCAGAACACGGTAAAACATATGCGGAGCATGAGTAACCACATGGTAATGCGTATATTGGCAGCCATAGCTGAGGCCATGGAAATAATAATCGTCGTCCGGGTCTTCGGAGCCATTATATAGCACCAGATATGAATCAGGGGTAATGGGGATGCCCTGAACGCTATCGGTAACGGGATCCCAAGTGATCAGCACATCGTTTCCAGTTGTCGTTACCAGCACATTTTGAGGTGGCAAGGGTTCCGGATAGTTTGCCGACCCGCTCAGTTGGATAACCAGGGATGAATTGTTTATAGAATTATTCAGCACATACAGAGTTTCGCTGTGATTACCGTCGATATGCGGGCAATAGACCATCGGAATATCCAGGCTTTGATTAACGCCCAAAACTTGGGGAAAGCTGAGTCCGGCACAACTGAAATTGCCTTCTGTTCCGGCATAGCCGAGGCCGGAAACGGTTAGCGGAGCGGTTCCGGTGTTTTTGATCACAAAGCTTTGTGGAGCGGAGCACTGGCCTACCCACATGTTAGGATAGGAAAGGGAAGGCGAGCTCAGCAGGCTGATCTGAGGTCTGCTTTTCAGCAGGATAATCCCATCCTGGGCGGCAACGGTTATCTGGGTGCAGCTAAGGCCATTGTTTACGGTGGGGTCCTGGGTGCCCTGAATGCGATAATAAGTGTCGGAGAGGGGAATGCTAACGCTGGAATTGCCGGGATTGCAGATCACCAGGCCATGTTCGTACTCACGTGAGCGAAGAAAACCATTGGGTAAGCGCTGCACCTTCACATCGTCCAGGCAAACCGTGCTGGCAGCCTGAGCCAGATTGAAGCAAAGTCGGATGTCGGAGCCCTGGTAATTGAAGGGATTGTTTGCCCTTACATAGTATTCGTAGCTTTGCCAGTCCGTTCCCAACTGGCAGGAAAGGGCGTTGTCCATCAGCCAGGCATAATCTCCGCTGCAGCGTTGAACCATCGCTCTGATCAGGCGCGGACTGCTGGATTTGGCTCGAAAGGTAATCTTATAATAACTCTGGTGAATAAAACTGAAGTTCGGATCATTTACGTGTTTCAGCATTATCTTGTAGTCCAGGTTTTCGGGCAAACCGGCTTCCAGATTGGTTATGTTAACCTGGGCATAGTTATTTCCGCTGGAGTTTATCAGCGACAAAGTGGCGGTATTGGGATAGTGGAGTTCGGTTTCCCAGTAGTTTAGTCCGCTGCCAAAGTCGCCATTGGCGATCTGGTTTGCCTCCAGATATTCGTTCAGGCCAAGGGGTTCACCCAGGTTTACGTTGTATTCGTCATACCACCAGGTGTCTGAATGGTCATCGGGGCCATAATCTATCGCATAATAGGCATCTCCCAGCATGGCAGTGCTAAGCGTATAGCGCATGTGCTTGTAGTTATACTGGTTGTTATAGGGTTGCCGGGCTTGGATCATATTGTAGGTGGGGCTTTGAAAATCCGCGTCCAGGCTTTGGTATCTGGCCATAAATTCCACCCAGGTAAGGCCAAAATTAAACTCAGGTGTGGGGCTTTGCCATTCTTCCATCATGGCACCGTTCAGATGAGCTCCGTAGGTATATGCCGCATTTCCAATGCAGATTTTTCCGGGGTTGTTTGTCCTCAGGTTTTGCAGGAAGGGATTCATGCCGGCTTGCCATTGCAGGTCGCGCCAAGAAAAGTCATCTGCGATGCCGTCTGAATTCAGATCCAGATCAGGAGCTTCGTTCCAGGGTAAGCCGGAGTAGCAGCCATCCAGAAAAACACCATCCCAAAGCGGGTTTCCAAGCACGGTTTGGGTAATGAAGCTCTGCAGATAGCTATTCCAGGTCTGGCCATTTACCACCGGGCAGTAAGGGGAGCAATTCAACATTCGGGTGTTAGGCCATACGCTTGCATAGGCCCCAGTGGAGGTTCGCAGATACCAGGAATCCTGTATTCCTCCCTTCAGTTGTGCGCGCAGGGAGTAATAGGGAGGGCTGGGGTTATGGGTGGTCATCTCACTTACATGGATATAGGCGCAGAGCTTGATCTGTGGATTGGCAGCCTTGATTCCGCTGAGCAGATTTGGATTGAAGTCCCCTATCTCCATATCCAGAACCACCAACTGATAGCGGGCTAAAAGGGGAATCATGCTTGCATTATCGGCTGGGTAAATATGATCAAGATAAAAACTGGATAAACGGGGACGGGCACTGGCTGGCCGGATTTCTGCACTTACAAAGGCCAGACAACAAAGAAGGATCAAAGTGGATAAGCCTTGTTTCATGATAGCTCCTCACGTTAATGATAATAATATTATAAACGTTTGCGCGGAAAAGGCAAACTTTGGCGAAGTGGTGAAGAGGTGAAGTGGCGAATTGGTAAGGTAGCTCGCTCATCTTGACGGAGATAAAGTAGTGAAATGGTGAAATAGCGCCAGGTGCAATGGATGCCGGATGGCAAAAACACCATCCGGCACCCCAAGTATTCATTTCTGATCCCGGAAAATCAGCAGCGAATAGAGCAGCGGAAAAAGCAGAATCAGCATTGCTACCACTCCGCTTATCTGCTGAAACAGGTGGTTCTGAGTGAAAAAGAACCCTTTGAAAATCATGATCAGGCCGCTAAGCACAAAAACTTTGCCGCCCAGCCTGTGAGTCCGATGCCAAACCTCTTCATTGGCCAGCGTCCAGGGTGTTTTGATTCCTATAAAGAAGTTCCGCGGTGTTTTGGGCAGCAGATTTCCCAGGAAGATAAACAGCAGCCCGATCAGAATAATCACAAACTGGATTTGCGGTTCGATTCCGCTGTAGGCCAGCCAGAGCGAATAAAGGTTGATCAGCGCAAAAAACAGTAGCAACACAAAAGTGATGGCTGGAATGATCGCCTCGTTGCGACTGCCGTATTTCCTATACCAAGGTGAATACCAGGGCAACAGATACATGATCAGAAACAGCCCGATGCTAACTCCCAGATTGAATGTCAAAGCGCTGGTTTTTCCCATCCAGCCGTCGATTTCGTTGTTGATGTTCCAATGAGACGGAACTTTGGTGTCGTTGGGCAACACGGCCATGAACCAACCCAGAATCAGAAAGTGGGCCAGCATCACGATAAGCGAGTATTTGAAGCGGCTAAGTCTTTGCATTTTGTCATACCTCGTCTTTTTTTATCAAATCTGTAATCCAACTGATGATATCCTGAAACACAGAAGTATTCAGGGTGTAATAGATAAACTGCCCGCTTTTGGAAGCGGTGATCAAGCCTGCACTGCGCAGAATCTTCAGATGATCGCTCAGCGCAGCTTTGCTGAATTCGAAGTGGCTGGCAATCTCACCAGCGTTCAGCTTGCTGTGTTTTTGCAACAGCAGCAAGATTTTACGCCGGCTGGGATCGGCAATGGCCTTGAAAAAGGAATCTGACATCTTTGGTCTCCCATAAGTGTTTAACTAATTACCTAAATATTTAAACCCGTCTGGAAGTCAAGTTTTTTTTCTGGGTTAAAGGAATTCTGCATGATTCAGTTAGAGACCCTTACTGAAAGCTTCAGATTTCATCACCATAGGAATGTCCAAGTCCAAACAAGTTTTTCAATCAAGATCATATCATATTTGTTAATAATGTGATAGGTTGTTTGTCCAAGTGATGACAATTTGAAGTTTTGGGTGAGGGTAAATACTTTATGAGCTTAGGTCTTTTGAACAGTCTCAAAAGCAAGACCGGAAAGAGCAAATATTTATCTTGACGTAAAAATGGCTCAGCATTATATAGGTATATGTGCTTGGAAGCTTTATGTACTGTCCTTTTCCATAAACTGCACAGATGAGAGGTATAACATGAGAGACGCACTGAGCTTTATTCTGCTGGCTGGTTTTCTGTTGTTCAGCATTCTTCCGTTGGTCGCCCAGAATAATATCAATCTGATTCAAAGCTTTGATACCGGGGATAAGATGTTTGGCCGCACCTATCAATTAGATGAAACCCATTATCTGACAGTTTGGACTAACACGCTGAGAATCTATCAGGTCATGAACGATCAGATCAGCGTGGTGAACGAGGTTTTGGTAAAAGATACGCTGCTTCCCAATTCAGAGATGATTGGCAACCGGATTTATGCCGTGGCAGAAGGGGATGGAGTCTATGTCTATCAGATTACGCCTGACTATCAGATTGTGTTTGAGCGGATAATCCCTCTGAATCCGTTGGGAGACAACTATCACTACTCTCTCTATGTTCTGGGTACGAAGATGATTGTGCTTAGCATGCTTTATAGGGGGCCGGGAGTAAGCCCACAGGAATGTTACATCGATTCTTATGACATTGCAAACCCGGATCAACCGGTGCATCTGAGCCATTTATTGTTTCCGAATCAAGATGCCCTCTTTGGAGCAGTTCAAGTCCCAGGTGGCTACTATTTGAGCACTTATTTTGGATTAGTTTACTACAGTGAAGATCTGGTAAGCTTTGCAGCACCTTTCCAGCTTCCCGGATTAAACCCCGGACAAGCATGTATTGAAACATCCTTTGTTCATGATGGTAAGATCTTTTTCAAAGGAGCAAATAACAACCAGTCATATTTATGGCGTTGCAGCGTTAATAACGACAATAGTCTCAGCCTGGATTGGGTGCAGACAATGCCTGGATATTGGTTTTGCGGGATCAGATTTGAGCCTGACCGGGTGGTTATGATGACCGCAGAACCGGGAGAGGGAAGCTATGCGATTATTTATAGCATAAATGGAGAAAACTGGCAGCAAACCGCTTGCCTGAATATTCCCATAACTTATTATTTTTTTCCAGTCAGTAACGGGTACTTGGGATTTCAGAACCAAGCTCTGAGACGCTTTAACAGTTCCTTTACCTCGGTTGATAATCTATATTCATGCGCTCGCTGGCAGATAGCGGATATAGTTATGAACCGCTATTTGGCGCTGGAATCCAGTGAAGACACTATGATAAGATTCTTCGATTTGGAAGCCGGAGCCTGGCTGGACCTGACTTCTTCATTCAATCTAAATCTGTATACCAGCCGTTGGAATAAAACTGAGATTATACTGGGAAACTTTTATGACTGCCATCTGATCTGCTTTGACGACAATGGGATAGCTTCTAGCAGCAGCTTTAGTTTGAATCTGGAATATCCTTACTATTCCTATGCTGAAAGTAAATGGGGAAACCGGATCCTGAGTTTGATTGACTGGGATCCCACCTGCGTAGTTAGATTATTTGATTATGAAAATGGAGCCGTTACACCGCTGGCTACTTGGTCATTCGATTATTACAGTCCGAATGTGGAGTTTTATGCTCCGGATCATTTCTATACCGTTCAACGCGAAATAGCTAATCAATTCATGCATTACTACAGGATCAATCCGGATTACAGCATCACAAGAGTTGGATCAATTCCTGTGGTTGAACCGTACCGGATATACCAAGGGGACGGCTTTATTGCAACCAGCGGAAATGAAAACAACTTGATAGACATCCAGAATCCCGACCAGCCGTATCTGGTTTCCATGTTTCCGCTAGGCGGGCATTCAAGTAAGAATATCAGCTACAATGGAGCCGGTAACTTCCTCTACACCGGCATGAATATGTATGCGAAAGCACAAGTCGTGGATACCCAGGGAGAAATGGTGCTCTCGTTTTATGCGCATCTGCCGTGGTCTATTGGCGGAAACAGATTCGTTACATACAACTCCACTCATTTCTGCATAATGGAGCATCCGGCATGGGTGGAAAACGAGGATGAATACCAGGCTCCGGCTGTGAGCAATCTGGGGCTGCCTTATCCCAATCCTTTCCGGGATCTGTGCAATGTTCCCGTCTCGATGAAAGAACCAGGAAAGCTAAAGCTGAGCGTCTTTAACCTCCGAGGCCAATTGGTGCAGGAGATTGAAAAAAGCAATCTGGCCAAAGGTGAGCATACCCTCGTTTGGGACGGTAAGGACAGGAATGGCAACACTCTGGCCAATGGAGTATATCTACTGCGTTTGCAAACCCGTGAAGGCGTCTTTTGTCAGAAGACGGTTTTGTTGAAGTAATCAAAAGCACATCTCTCCTATCCCCTGGCCACTGATCATCCTATCATACCGGAGTCATACCGGATGATCATCCGGTATGACTCCGGTATGATCAAGGAGTGCTTGCATCCCCCAGGCAAGGTGGCTCCGTCGTCTCGACGGAGGACAGAAGACTAAGGGCCTGTATAATCAAACTGACTTTACTAAAAGCCTGGAAGGGTGCAGGCTGTTGACAAAGTCTTTTGTTTTCAATATGGTAATAGATTTACCCCGGTTAAGACAAACTAAGCCCGCAGGGCGGTCATTGTGCCGGTATCATTCCCCATTCGAGACAAAAAGTTCTTGCCAAAAATCCCCTATCAAATTAGTATGTATTCAGAAAGAGATAAACAAGGAGCCAGAATGGCCATTAATACACGTAGCGAATACGCACTAAGAGCACTTTTGGAGATTGCAGATAATCCCCAGGAAGCGCTCAGCGCTCAAAAGATCTGTGATCATCAGGCCTTGCCAAAGAAGTATATTGAACGTCTTTTAGGTAATCTGAAAGCGGCCGGTTTGGTCGAAAGCAGTTCCGGAGCCAAAGGTGGATACCATTTGGCGCGGAATGCAGAAGACATAACGCTGCATCAGGTTTTACAAGCTGTGGAAGATGATTCTCTCGACCCTACCTGCAGTTCTGGCTCTTCGAGGTTTTGCCCCAGTGAAGGATGCGCTCTGAGGTTGTTTTTCAGCGATTTGGGCAGCACCTTGCAAAGTTTGCTGTCTTCCTACACCCTTGCGGACATCTACCAAGCCTGGAAAGGAGAAAAGAAATGAAGCCCGGCAGAATATATCTGGATAATTGTGTTACCACAGCTCTGGCCCCGGAAGTTTGGCAGGCCATGCAACCGTATTTTAGCGAACAATTTTGGTATCCCGGCAGCTTTATGAGCACGGGCGAAAGTGCCAATGCCTCGGTTGCTCAGTTTCAGAGCGCAATAGCCGGGACGATTGGAGCAAAACCGGAAGAACTGCACTTTACTTCTGGTGGCACCATAGCCAATAACCTGGCGATAAAGGGTTTGGCCCAGGCCTATGCCAGCCAGGGAAAGCACATCATAGTATCTGTGGTGGATTATCCGGATCTTTTGACCAATGCTGCCTATCTGGAAAAGCAAGGCTTTGAGCTGAGCTACCTGAGTGCCGACAGCCAGGGATTCATCAACCTGCAGGAGTTGAAGGCGGCTATTCGCAAGGATACTATCCTTTTTATGACGACCGCCGTAAACCATGTGATTGGCACCATCCAGCCCTTGGATGAGATAAGCAAGATACTTCAGGCTGCTGACCATAAAATTTACTTTCATGTGGACGCAGGCCAGGCCTACGGAAAGATTGAACTGGATGTGAATAAACTGGGTATCGACACGATGGCGATAAGCGCCCATAAGATTCATGGACCTCAAGGCATCGGAGCGCTTTATCAGCGCAATGGAACCAAGCTGACCCAATTGATTCACGGAGTGAAACGGATCGACAATCTGCAAACCGGCGGGCTTAGCTTGGCTTTGATGGCCGGTTTTGCCAAAGCTGCCGAACTTGCCTTTACTGATTTTGCTGCCAATACCGCCAAATTGCGGGAGCTATCCGACTACCTGCTGGCCGCTCTGGAAGCCAAAATTCCCTATCTGGCGTTGAACGGACCCCGAGGTGCACAACGCGCTCCGCATAACATAAACGTTTCCATTGATTACATTGAAGGCGAAGCGATCAGCATGATGCTTGACCTGCAGGGAATAACTGTGGCAACCGGCTCGGCCTGTGCTTCGCAAGGTCTGAAGGCTAACTATGTGCTGATGGCTATCGGCAAGAATCATGTGCAGTCGCACGGCTCCATGAAATTTACCCTTTCCCGCTTTACCACTTTCGCCGAGCTGGATGAAACCGTGGACACTCTAGCCGGGATAACTAAGCAGCTAAGGGAACGCAGTCCCCTTTACCAGGCAATAATAAAGGAGCAATAAATGCAATACTCTCAAAAGGTTTTAGACCACTTCATGCACCCCCACAATGTGGGCAAGATGGAAAATCCCGATGCTGTGGCTACCGAAGGAAGCCCCGCCTGTGGAGACCAGGTAACAGTATATCTGAAGATTAACGAAAACAGCCACGTGATAGAAGATGTTAGCTTCTTGTCCTATGGCTGCGCTTCGAATATTGCCACCGCGTCCATAGTGACCGATCTGGCCAAGGGTAAAAGCTTGGAAGAAGCCAAGAAGATAAGCTGGCGCGATGCAATGGAAGCCCTGGACGGACTGCCGCCGGTAAAAGTGCATTGCAGCGTACTGGCTGCAGACACACTGCAAACAGCCATTTCGAACTATGAAATTGCTCATGGCCTGAAGGAAGTGCCGAATTTCAGCAAAGCCACCATCGAGGAAGAGCTGAAGAAGATAATCTATCCCAAGGTGGGCGAAGACATCATTAGCCTGAAGATGGTGAAATACGTTGGTTTTACCGATGGCGAAGTGCTGATCGACCTGAACATGATGAGCTTCGACCAATACCGCGATAACGTGGCCGAAGAAATACGTGAACATCTGGAAAAGTATCCGGAAGTAAAAGAGATCAAGATCAATTTCCCCTAAAGATGAAATGGCAAGCGGTACGTAACTGACGGATTTTTATTGCTGGCGAAACACCGGACACGCCTTGCCTGAGAACCGCAGACACTTACGAAACAGGGATTTCTATCTTCAAGTAAGTGCGAAGCAATCACTTATAACGAAACCGCAGTTTTTCCTTGACAGGATAAGCCCCACCAAATTTTTTGGTAAAACTGATCACCAAAATGAGGTCCAGTAACTCAGCGGTAGAGTATCTGCCTTTTAAGCAGAGAGTCGTTGGTTCGATTCCAACCTGGATCACCAGTTTGCGACCCCTTCGTCTATCGGTCAGGACTCAAGATTTTCA
>CAZGWB010000009.1:0-44988 GCA_964529335.1 uncultured Candidatus Cloacimonas sp. | reverse complement strand
ACCCTATCATACCGGAGTCATACCGCATGATCATCCGGTATGACTCCGGTATGACTCCTTGATAATAAGGTTGGAGAGTGGCCGATGTATTTGTTGTGATTAAGGCACGATGCAGCCCACTCCATGCTACAGCCTATGCTTAGCTTACACCCAGACTCAACAGAAAAGGAAAAAGAAAGTTTTTCTTTTCACTTGACAGCCTGCAAGAAAGCAAATTGTCTGGTTCAAAATGTAATTGGCGGTGTATCAACAGCATGATATCGATAGTAATAGACACGAAGCTCTCCCGTTTCCAAAGGGAAATTAAATTCACAATAGGTTTTATCTGCCAAACTTTGGGCTACAACTATCGTTTTATAGATGATCTCGATAACCTGAAGCAACAAGATATCCTGTTGATCTATAGCTTCACAGAACCAACCGTGGAAGAGCTAAAAACCCTGGCCAGCCGGTACATTACATTTTTCATCCCCTGCGATCCTGATTTCTATGATCCCAAGGCTTACAGCGCTGATAGGATCAGGAGAAGTTTGCGCGAGATAAAGCTGCTAACCCTCACTCCCGTTGTTTCCTCGCGCAAGTTCGAATACGCTGCGGAGAACTATACGGAAAGCGAAATAAGTGGCGGTAAGATAAATTTCGATCTGGTGGGAAACATTTTCATACATCTGTCAAATCTGGAGGAGAGAAGCGACTGCGCCAGCCTTGAAAAGGGCTTTTACCCAGATTCAGCAAGTGCTTTTTACCAATACCGGGAAACTCCGATTGTCGACAATTTGCTCTGGCTTCTAAACAGCATGCTGATCGAGCATTGCCGCAGCAAGAAGACTCACGTGGCCCAAAAGCTCTTCTGGCCTGCAGGCCAACAGGCTGCCGTGTTACTTTCGCATAGCATAGACGATCTGCAGAAGTGGGATTTGTCTTCCATCATCCTTTCAGTGGCCGATGACCTGTCATTGCTCTTCACTTTGAAGTGGAAGCAGTTGGGACATATCCTGTCGGGGAAGCTGAAATACCTGTTTACAAACTATGAGCTATACTGGAATTTCGAGGAATTCCGTAAACTGGAGCGGGAATCCAACCTTCGCAGCACCTATTATCTGGCCACAGAATCCACCGATAGGATAGACTACACCCTCGAAGACCCCGACCTGCAGGAAGAAATCCAGCAGATTTTACGTGAAGGTCACGACATTGGGCTTTTGGCAACTACGGATAAAATGAATCGCGATGAT
Organism: uncultured Candidatus Cloacimonas sp.; assembly: GCA_964529335.1. Classification (GTDB taxonomy): domain Bacteria; phylum Cloacimonadota; class Cloacimonadia; order Cloacimonadales; family Cloacimonadaceae; genus Cloacimonas. Next base: position 43,753 of record CAZGWB010000009.1, on the reverse strand, counting down.
TATCTGACCCGTAAACAAATCCTGTTGCATCAACTGAACAAAGAGCAGATCGGCATCCGACAGCTTGGCTATCAGATGAATGACACCCTGCGCGACTTGCATAATAAGATAACTCCCAGCTTTAGCCAAAGCACCTGTTTTTATGCGCTTCCAGGCTATAAAAACGGCATTTCGCTACCCTGGCATCCCTGGATTAATGGAGCTAAGGCGGATTATCTTGAACTCCCCACCATTTACCGGGATGAGCACCTTAAAATAAACAAACACAATCATATCCAACTGGAAGACGCCAAGCACCAAATCAAGAAATTCTTCCAGCAAGTGCTACGAACGCATGGCATTTTCAGCCTCGATTTTTCCATCGCCAGTTTTGCCGACATCCGCTATATGCCAAAGCTGTATCCTTACATCCTGGCATTGCTGAAAAGCAGCAATACCTGGCAAACAACGGCTGCGGAGCTTAGCCAATGGTGGCAGAAACGCGCAAAAGTGACCATCGAGGAAGCCGAGTATGAGATTGGCGTTTTATTCCCGGACGACATAGAAAGCTTTGCCCTCAGCATTCATGGCGATGCGAAAATAATCGAAGTGGAAGGCACAAATACCCGCACCGAAGGCAATACTGTGTTCTTCAGCAACCAGAAATCCGGTGCCTTCGGAGTTATCCGACTCGCTCAACCTGAATGAAAAAGCTGCTCCACCTTCAGTTGCTACCCCTATTATCAGGAGTGCAGCGCTTCAGCCTTTATCTTCTGGATGGGCTGGACCGAAGCGAATTTGAGATCTGGGTGGCCTGTAAACCAGGAGGTGAGTTTCCACAGGCGATAAAGAAAAATGGGTTTCACTATATCGCACTGCCAACCTTCCGGCATCCTATTTCTTACACTGATCTTTTTACCTTCCTACATCTGATAGTCATCATTAAGTGGCATCGATTCGACATCGTGCATACGAATTCGTCCAAACCTGGCTTACTGGGACGCCTGGCAGCCAGGATTTGTAAGGTCCCTTTGATAATCCATACCGCCCATGGAACCGCCTTTCAGGAATCGCAAGGTTTCCTAAAGAATCGTTTTTTTAAAATCATGGAGGCTTGGGGAAATAACTGGGGACATAAAACAGTATTTGTAAATGATTCTGACCGTTTGAACTGCCTGAAGCTTAGCCTGATAAACGAACGCAAAGCCACCACCATTTTCAATGCCCTTCCCTATGACCAGGTTGACATCCTTTCCCAAATAGCCAGAAGCCGGACTATGCCTGAAAATGAGATCATTATCGGTAGCACAATCCGCTTCAGCGATCAGAAGAATGTGCTCAGCTTGATAACGGCCGCCTGCCTGGCTTGCAAACAAAGCCATAGGCTGAAGTTCATCATTGTGGGAGACGGCGAACACTGGGAACTCTGCAAGGCGATTGTTCGGACTCACAAGCTGGAGAGCAGGATAATTCTACCCGGATGGGATAGCGATATCCTGCCCTGGCTGAAGGTGTTTCATGCGTTTGTGCTGTATTCCCGATGGGAAGCAATGCCTTTCAGCATCATCGAAGCCATGCACAGCGGCTTGCCAGTAATCGGTGCGGCTATTCCCTCGATTTCTGAATTGGTGGATAATGACTGCGGTTATCTGGTTGCGCTGAATGACGAGCCAGCTTTGGCCAGGCTATTTGTGCGGATCGCCACTGATTTTTCCCCTGCCTGGCAGAAGGGGCAAATCGCCGCTCAGAAAATCCAAGAACTTTGTTCCTACCAACGTATGTGCAATGCTTATCGGGAGCTATATCTTGCTGATCCTCATTGAAGCAATCCTGATCTTCATTTTCACCTTTTGGCTAGTCCCTCTGAATATAAAGGTCTCCAGGCTTTTGGGAATCGAAGCCAAACCTGCTGAGCGGCGCATCCACAAAGGCTTGATTCCGGAAGCAGGAGGGCTGAGTTTTGCTATCCCGATCGTTCTGGCTCAAGCCAGCTTTTATCTGTTTGGGAGCAACCCAGAAATGGGAGAAATGCTGCTGAAGCTAAGTTGGATGGGAATCATCACTCTCGTTTTCGGGCTTTGGGACGATCGTTTTGAAACCCCTGCCCTGCTCAAGTTGGTATGGCAGATAATTATCGCCAGCCTAATGTTCTTCATCGGCTACCGGGTTTCGCATCTTACCAATCCCTTGGGTGCCGATTTCAGTTTGGGCTGGATGTCGTTTCCCATTACCCTGCTGTGGTTCCTGGTGGTTTTCAATGCCATAAACCTGATCGACGGTATGGACGGCTTGGCCTGTGGAATCACGATTATCGTTTCGGCAGTGCTACTGATCGTGGGTTACCGTCAGCAGAACAGCCTGGTGATTGCCATTGCAGCTTTTTTGTTGGCAGGAAATCTGGCTTTTTTACGCTACAATTTCTTTCCAGCCAGGATTTTTTTGGGAGAAACGGGAGCTCTGTTCATAGCTCTTAATATTGCTGCGATTTCAACAGCAGGATCATCTCAGTTCAAGGGAATCACTTCCATGACCCTGATGATCCCCCTGGCCGTTCTGGCGATCCCGGTTTTGGACGTTCTGCTGGCCTTTTTCCGCAGGATAAAGCTGGGTCATATCTTTACTGCCGATAAAGCACACATACATCATACGATGCTGGCTTTTGGCTTTTCCCAACGGACAATTTCGCTGATCGTGTACGTTGTAACTCTGCTCTTTGGTCTTATCGCCATCGGCTTTTCGCTTTCATCCAAGAAACTGCTGTTTTCGGTGCTTTTAGGGCTGCTTGCGCTGATGGTGGTTATAGCCTATCTTATTATGCGAAGGGAGAAAAAATGAAATACCTCTGTCTAGCTATTCTGCTGTTTACCACTGCCTTATCTGCCAGCACCTGGCAAACCATAACGAATGTTGATCACGTTTACGACTTCCTGGAAGCCAAAGGAAACGCCTATCTGGCTACCTGGGGAGGGGTTGTGAAACTCCCAGGAGGACTTTTCAGCGATGGAAACACGGAAGGGATCAGCTATCTGAACACTGGAACTGGATTGGTTTCCAACGACATCCGGACTCTGGCCAGTATATCGTTTTCAAACAGCTTGTGGCTGGGTTCATCCGACCAGGGGATCAGCATTAGCAGCCCCTTGGGTATGCAGGAAATCAATACTTCTTTGGGTTTGCCTTCCAATCAGGTTAATCGCATAATTGAAGATCAATCCACCATACTGGTAGCCACCTCCGCTGGTTTGGCATTATTCTATTACCTCGAAGGGGTTTCCTTTCCCCTGATGCTGCATCAATATACTACTGAAAATACAGCCGGTGGATTGCTGGGCAACAACGTGAAGGATATGCTGCTTAGCTCCGACCGCAGGCTGTTTCTGGCCACCAACGCAGGAATCAGCTATGTGCATGTGGACTCTCTGGATGTGGATGCGGCCTGGCATAGTATACACTATGCCGGTTCCCCCCTGCCCATTGGTGGCAGCGTGCATCTTTCTGCAAATTCCACCCATCTGGCCTTTGCCGTGGATAACCGGGTTTTTGTGCATTCCCTGAACCTCAATGAGGGTACCTGGCAGGTGTTCAACAATCAAACCGGGCTTAGCGGTCAGATGATCTCCTCTGTCCAGATAACGGACGATATGAGCGTTTGGGTAAGCTACGGCAGTTGGAACGAGAATTTGCTTAGCTGGTCCAACCCTGATTCCATCCTGCTAAGTAGAATAAACTCCGAGGGCATGGCAACTCACTATGAGGCCAATAGCTTTGGTCTGGGCTACAGCCCTATCTCCAAAATCGTGGCCAGTTCGGATCAGCTATATTTCTGTTCCTGGGGACAGGGTATCTATGTGAAGGTAGATGACCAGATGTGGAACTGGGCTCCCAACAATATTGGCTTCGGCAAGATAAGCCAGATTGTAACCGACAAAAATCATGACCCCTGGTTCGCCAGCGGTTATTACGACAATGATCCCGTCCGAAAAGGCACCATGGGGGCAAGCCGGTTGAAGGATGGTCTCTGGAGCACTTATAACATACGCAACAGCCCCATTCATAGCGACAATATTGTGGGTATTGCAGTGGATGTGCGGAACCGCAAGTGGTTTGCTACCTGGGACAATACCAATAGCCCCGAAGGCTGGGAAAGAGGCCTCAGCATCTTCGACGAAGAGAACGACCTTTGGACACACCTGGATTCCGATGGAATCCGAACCTGGAACAATGAGACACAAGAATGGGGAGCTTACGACAGCTCCACCAGGCTTTCCACAGCCACCATCGGAGGAATCTATCTCGGGCCGGACAATACCATGATGGTGATGTGCTACGATGGTGGAGTGGATGTGATAAATATGGATCTGCAGATCATTGGCCGCTTCAGCCTGGCCAACAGCGCGTATCAACGTGGACTATATGCCTACTACAATGGAAGCCAATATTTCTTCGGTACCTATAACGACCGTGGATTGGTTATTTGGAATCACAATTCCCTGCCTCAAACCGGGGGAAGCCACTGGTTGGTTCCCTCTCCCCCAGACCTAAGCAACTGCGAAGTGTATGGTGTGGTTAGCGTTGATACACCTTACGAAGGACGCCAGCATTGGATAGCCGCCAGCACAGGGCTATTCATGTGGAACGAAAGCAATTGGTATCGCTACGACACGATGATCAAGCGCTTCAAATATAACCCTTCCACTCTGCAATGGGTGAACGACACGCTTTACTATGTGGACGAAGAACGCCTGTTCGGATCGGTGCGAACCACGCCAACCTCCATTTTTCTGGATCCCTTCAACCGAATCTGGATTGGTAGTATGGAAAATGGCATTTCCATGTTCAACCCAGATACTGAGAGATTCACCAATTATTTCAAGCCAACTCAGCCAATTCTTAGCAATTACATTACTACTCTGGGTTATGATCCCGTGCAGGGCAATCTGCTGATCGGTACACCCGATGGCCTGAACACCCTCAGAATAGGCCGCAGCATAAAACCCGATACTGACCTTAACGACCTGAAAGCTTTCCCCAATCCCTTCAGACCTGCCATACACAGTTCAGTGCAAATAGTCAATATGCCCGAAGACAGCATGCCGGAAGGAACAGGAAAATGCAGTATCTACGACAGCTCGGGAGCCCTGGTAGCCAAGCTAACCGAAAATGCCTTTTCCCGCTTCCAATGGGACGGAAAAAGCGAATCGGGGAAAGACTGCGCCAGCGGAGTATATTTCTTTGTGGTGGCAGACGCATCCGGTAACATCAGGAAAGGGAAACTGGCTCTGATCCGCTGAACTTCCTCCTTGAATTACTGAAGCAATGCGCATGAAATACGCATGCCATCCGCAATTCATCCGTAATGCTAAGGCAATTCAAGCTTCAGGAGTGCCTGCGTTAGGAGTGCCTGCGTTAGGAGTGCCTGCGTTAGGAGTGCCTGCGTCTCGCAGGCAAGGCCTGCCAGCGTCCCCGCTGGCAGAATCAAATACCGTCGGGACAACCCTTTCCATCAAGGACAACTAAACTCCTACAGATACTTGTTTATCTTCCCCTCCACCAAGGCTTGAATAGCTTGCATCCGTTCTGCGGTCAAAGCTTCGTAGCGGGTCACAAGCACCGGTGTGGTATTGGATGCCCTGATCAATCCCCAGCCATCCGCAAAGGTGATTCGTGCGCCATCGATATCGTTCACGTCGTATCCTTCTGCTTTGAATTCTGCGCAAACCTTGGCTACTACCTCGAATTTGCGATCGTCAGCGCATTTGGTATGCAGTTCTGGTGTGTTAAAAAGTTTGGGTTGATCAGCAAGAAACTCGCTAACCGGTTTGTTGGTTTGAGAAACGATCTCGATAAATCGGCAACTTACATAGATGGCATCATCGAATCCCAGCCAGCGGTCAGCCAGAAATACATGTCCGCTCATTTCTCCTGCAAACTGCACTCCCGCATCCTTCATATACATCTTGATATTTGCATGCCCGGTTTTATACATGATCGGAACTCCGCCCCGGGCTTGGATGTCGTTAAATAGATTCATGCTGCATTTCACGTCGGCGATCACTTTCTGGCCAGGATTCACCCTCAGATAGTCACGCGCCAGAATGTTCAAAATCTGGTCGCCAAACAGCATTTTACCCTTTTCGTCCACCACTCCGATGCGGTCTGAATCTCCATCCAAACCTATTCCCAGTTCATACTCAGCTTCCACTACCGCACGGGACAGATCAACCATGTTTTTCTCTACGGTGGGATCAGGATGATGATTTGGAAAATCGCCGTCTGGATCACAATACATCTCGATTACTTCGCAGCCAAGCCTTTGCAGAATCTGGGGCAAATAGGGTCCGCCCATGCCATTCCCGCCGTCCACAATTACCTTCACAGGCCTTTGCAGCTTGATGCCCGAAACCACATAGTCGATATATTCGCTATCCATCGATTTATAGATCAGCTTTTCGCCTTTCCCTGATGCAAACTCACCTTCCTGGATGATCTTCAGAACGTTTTGCAACTCATCTGCATAAACGCTGCCCAAGCCCAGATTCAACTTACAACCATTATATTGAGATGGATTATGGCTGGCGGTAACCATAGCTCCCCCATCGGTTTGCAAACGCCAGATGGCAAAATACAGAACCGGGGTTGCCACTATGCCAATGTCGTAAATTTTACAGCCGGTTTCCAAAGCTCCCCGGGTAAACTCGTCCATAAACCTGCGTGAACTATGCCTCGCATCTCCCCCGATCACGATTGAATTTAGTCCCATCCTGGCAAGATAGGTGCCAAATCCTTTACCAATTAGATAATAGGTTTCCTCATTCAGCTCTTCGCCAACGATGCCCCTGATGTCATACTGGCGAAATATTTGTGGCTTTATCATGTTTGTACTCCTTGTTGTTAGGTTAGGATCATATATTTGCTCAGATTACTTTGGATCAATCCTGATTGCTTATCAGGACATCTTGATTATCACAATTGTAATGAGACAACTGAACGATGCACACAACTCCATAGGGATAAATGATAATTCGTCCTGGAATCCGTGCTAATCCAGATAATCTGCGCAAATCCGTGTTCCAATTTACTATCAGTGTTCTATTCCACCATTCTTGCCAGCACAGGCAGGATAGCCTTTATCGCCTCAGCTCGGTGTGAGCACTGGTTTTTGGTTTCTTCATCCATCTCGGCATAAGTAATGCCATTTATCGCAAAGATGCTGTCGTAGCCAAAGCCACTATCGCCTCTTTCGGCAAGGGTGATCTCGCCGTCCACTCTGCCTTCCACCACGGCAATCAGTCCATCCGGTGCGGCCAAGGCCACAGCGGTTCGGAAGCTTGCATTCCGGTTGTTTGTTTCCTTCATCAAGGCTAGAACCTTGTGGCGATTATCGGCATAGCTGCAGCCTTCTCCGGCAAAACGGGCTGCAAAAACTCCCGGCGCACCCTGCAAAGCCTCTATGAACAGACCTGTATCATCTGCCAGGCAGATCAATCCACTACCCTGTGCTGCCTCCATGGCTTTTTTAATGGCATTTCCGAGTATCGTGTCCTGATCCTCCAAGGTCGGCTTCAGATGATCAAAATCCTTCAGGCCATGCAATCTGATGGGTAAATGCGAAAGCAAAGCGGACAATTCGGACAGCTTATCCGGATTATTTGAAGCAATTAGCAAATCAGCCATCATATCTTGTGTTTTAGCCAGCCTTTGATGCGTTGTAAAAGATTCTTATCCAGAAATTTCTCGGCTGCCGCAGTAACTTTCTTCATCTGCTCCAGCACTTCACCTTCCCCGCTCCAATTATCTGCCAGCACCTTGGCATCGATATCGTTAAGAATCATGTTCAAACCCAATACAACCAGCACGAGGTCATCCACATGCCCGATCACAGGAATGAAATCCGGAATCAAATCGATTGGCATGATCAGGTAAGCCACAATCCCCCCTGCCATCAGCTTCTGTTTTGAGGGAACCCTCTTATCCAGCGCTAACCTGGCCACCAGGATAAAGAAATCTGGCAATAAAAAGAGATATTCACCCAGTTTTCCGCCCCAAGCTCCGCCTTTGTTTTTCGTCCAGCCCTTGGCTTTCTGGCGCAGATCCTCGTAAAACTTCAGCTTGTCGGCATCTACGTCGATGATCTTCTCTTTCAGCTTCTCCTGCTCATCGGCAGGAATCTCACGGCCATCAAATATATCGTCATTCATCTCGAACCTCCGTTTGTCAGGATTTTGTAGCTTTGATGCGAAGTCAAGGAATATTTATTTGAGTCCTGGGGTCTTGGGGTCGAGGAGTCGAGGAGTCGAGGGGTCGGTGAAAAAGTGAAACCAGGTTTTATTCTTGAAGGGGGGAGGTTCAAGGGTTCAAGAGTTCAAGGTTCAAGGGTAGAGGAATTCGGTGCTTTCAGTGTTCTCAGTGGTTAAAAAAAACCGTGTTGATCCGTGTAATCCGTTTAAACCGTGTTACTATTCCCCTCTCTGCCAAATCGGAGTTTGGCAGCCCTATCCGCGCACCCATTCTTATCCGCCCAACTCCTGCAATTTCTGCAAAAAAACCTGCCTTTGCACACTGTCCAGTTTATTCAGTTCAATGTCGATCGCTCTTGGGGATAGCTTCTCAATTCCCTTTGCTTCACTCTGCCAGGCTTCCAGGGTTGCAGGCTCCAGGCTGAAGTTAAACCTGACGGCGAAACGCAGAGCCCTCAGCAAGCGCAAAGGGTCTTCACGAAACTTATGTTTGGGATTGCCAATACAGCGAATCAGCCTTGCTTGCAAATCGGCCATACCCAGGCCTGTCAGATCAATTAGTTTAGCAGTACTAATTTGCAGAAGCAATGAATTGATGGTAAAATCCCTGCGCAGCACATCGTCTTTCAGATTGCCAAAGCTAACCTGGGGGAAGCGACTGCCCTTGTGGTAGATTTCTTTGCGGGTAGCCACGAATTCCAAGCGCAGACCATGATAGCTAAAGGATGCGGTGCCAAATTCCGGATGAACCTTCAAGTCATTGCCCTTCAGTTTTGCGCAGAGCATTTCAGCAAGGCTTATACCTCCCCCTACCAGGTTTACGCAAAGATCGGCTTCCTTCAGTTCGCTTTGACCATCCAGCAACCAATCACGCACACACCCTCCTGCAAAATAGGTGTTTACTTCATAGATACTGCCTCTTAGCTGATCAATCAGCAATTCTCTCAGCTCCATCAGATGCATTGCAACAATTCTCCGATCACACTATTCGAAACAAAGTAAGCTTGGCTGCTCAGAGCGATTCTTTCGGAATCAGCTTCCAGCATGCCCAGCTGCTCCAATTGCCGCACTTTTTTCCATAACTTGTCGGGCAGTTCTCGCTTAAACCGCCAGCGGAAGGCACTGCTTTGGATACCGTCGCAAAGCCTGAGGCCCATCATCAGCCAGTCCCGTTGTTCCTGTTCCAGGCTGCAGGTTTCGGCTTCCGGAAAAAGTAATTCCTGAGCAACATTCCGATAGTAAGCCTTCAAATTGGCGGGATTTTGATACCTCAGCGGTCTTAGCCAACCTGCAGCTGACGCACCCCAGGCAAGGTAGTTGCGGCTCTCCCAATAGGTCAGATTGTGTTTGGAAGCAAAGCCGGGAACTGAGAAATTAGAGATTTCGTATTGAGCTAATCCTGAACCGGAAATGGTGTCACAGGCTGTGCGATACTGCTTGGCCAGCTGTTCGTCTTCAGGCAACTGCACACCTTTTGAGGCCAGAGCGCAATCCTCATCCAAGCTGAGCAGATAACAGGATAAATGGAGGGGTTTAAGATCCAGAAAAGCCTGCAGATTATCCAATAGCGGTATCTCAACTTGTGCTTCCGGCAAACCGTAGATCAAATCCAGGGAGAAATTATGGTAGCCATGATCCTGGCAAAGGAAGATCTTATGTTGTATCTGGGAAGCTCTATGACGGCGGCCCAGCCAAGCCAACTGGTTGTCGTCCATGCTCTGGAGTCCAATGGAAAGCCGGTTTACCGGGGTTGAAGCTAGTTTGAGAAGATAATCGCCAGTTATCTGCAGGGGATTGATCTCCAAGGTTATCTCAGTACCCTTGTCTATCGGCAGGCCGTCCAGCAGAATCTTTAATTGCTCGGGACTGAGCAACGACGGAGTCCCCCCCCCAAAGTAAACGCTTCTCAGAGGTAACTGCAGGTAGTCCTTATACAGCTGCTTTTCTTGCAGCAAAACGCCCAGGTATTCCTGAAGCGCAGACCTGCTGAAGGGCAGCGAAAAAAAACTGCAATACCCACATCGGGAAAGGCAAAAGGGGATGTGGATGTATAGGCTTAGTGGGGATGACGGAAAATCCGGTTCCATCGGATGTGCGGATCGTCGTAAAGCTTATTGAATTCAATCCCCTTGCTAAAGAAGATCAACCAGGGTGTTCCAGTTATGTAGCGGCGTTCCAGAAAACCCCAATAGCGGCTGTCCTCACTTACGTCCCGATTGTCGCCCATCACGAAGTAGCTGTTTTCCGGAACCTTGATAGGCCCGAACCAATCCCTGTTATATACTTTACGCACAGCCGTGGAATCGCCTTCGGGTTTTACGCGGTATGGCTCATACCAGTTATTCATGCTGATATAGTCCATTTCGTTTTCGGCATAACTATGATCGCGAATCACCTGAGGCGGTTCGGGAGGACTGGGAAGTGCAATTCCATAGTTTTCAAAGCCTTTGTTATACTCTTTGCCGTTCACGTAAACAATCTTGTTCTTCACTTCCACGATGTCGCCGGGCATTCCGATCACTCGTTTTACGATGTTCTTGCGGGAATAATAGCATAGATGAAAGGCGGTTAGGGGATACTTTGCAAAGCTATTGGCTTTGTTGATGTAAAGAGGCGGAAAAATCTTGATAAAGTCGTCTTTGCTATTCTCATGTTCCGGAGTTCCTTCCTCGATCTTGGGATAACGGAAAGTAACGATGTCCCCTTGCTTGGGATCGGTAAAGTAATACTTTAGTTTGTTGGCAACCAGATAGTCGCCTACCAGAAGGGTTTTTTCCATCGAAGATGAAGGAATCAGGAAGTTTTCAAAGGTATAATTGCGAATAATCATCGCCACCACAAAGGCGAATAGAATGGCTTCTACCCAATCCTGAACGAAAGGTTTACGTTTGCGGAACTTACGTCCCTCCGGAAGAGGAGTGATCGTGTAGGCCAAGGTTTCCACTTTGTTTTTATCGCTTTTTAGAACTGGTTTTTCTCGCATGCTATTACATATCCTTATCCATTTTGTCCATTTTATCACAACACCAAAAAACGGTTCTTTTCGTCAAGCGGAAAGTGCTGGAATGACCTATCTCTCTCGTCTCTCCTCATGCCCCAGTCATAAAACAACGTAGCTACCTTCATCTTCATCAATGACGGTAGCTACGTCATTTATATATGTAGCTCTTACTTCGCTACTTCGAAAGCACCACCTTGCGGAGGGATTCACCATTCTCGCTGTTCATTCTTATCAGGTAAACGCCGCTTGCTTGCTTTACTCCCAGATCATCGGTGCCATCCCATTGTAAGCTGAAATTACCCTTATCTTGTCTTCCGGAAAAGAGTGTTTTCAGCTTCTGACCGCGCAGATTATAAATCTCCACCACTGCCAAACCTTCCTTTTTCATCCCCAAGGAGATCGTCAGCCGGGGATTAAATGGATTGGGATACGTAGCTTGAATTCCCTGGTAAACCGGGATACTGGGGGTGGAGTTATTTGCAAGAGATACGGTTATGCTGATAGGCCCATGCATGGCACTGGCTCCATCCAGATCTACGTTTTCCAGCCAGTAATAGTAAACTCCGTCCTCATATACTTCTTCATCGGTAATCATATAAACCTGCAGTTGAGAGGTATTGGTGGCTGGCACGAACATATTCAACATCTCAGCACTTGTAGCATCCTCCAGAATATTCCGGTAGATTCTGAAACCTGACACATTGGTTTCGGACTGGGTTACCCACTGCAAGGTTACTTGATTGAAAGCACTGAAAGATACAGTGAAAGAGGAGAGTTCCACAGGCAAAGTTCCTTCATCGGAACGTCCGACTGTATAGGTTCCTTTGCTCAAATCATCATCGGCCGGAATGGATACCTCCACCCAGTTTCGGCTTCCTGATAGATCGTAGGCCGTTTGAGTGTATTCGGTGGTTCCCTTGTACACTGAGGGAGTATAAGTAGTCCAGTCAAAATCACCATCATCGCTGTCATTCCAATAGAAACGGCAGGTTACATTACCAGAAGCCCAAGTTCCGGTGATCGACCATTGCCGGTTTACGCTGTAGGGCATCAAAGATGGTGTGCTGGTTTGAACGTTGAAGGTGCTGATGTTTGTGGTGTTATTGGGTATATTAAAATACTGGTCATCCATTTCAAAATAACCCTGAGCAACGGTAAGATTTCCGTTCACAGTGATGTTTCCCGACCAGGTTACGCCTGCGGCGTTATTGACCACAAAGTTGTTCACAGTATTTGGGAAATTGGTTCCGGTAACCTGGGCTGAGGTTCCGTTGAAGGTATAATTTCCGGTGGTGCTGAAAGAATAGGATGAGGTGGTAATGCTGCTGTTTACACCGCCTGTGTTGGCAGTAACAAAAGTTCCTCCTCCACTAAGAGTGAAGCTTCCCGTTCCGCTAATCGTATATGTATCCATCGTGATCGTAGCTCCGTTGGAAACCGTCACAGAGCTGCTAGTGGAGCGATTCCCTGTCATCGTAACCCCTGATGAGCTTGTATTGCTGATGGTAACAGGACGAGTCATCGATGATAGCCATTCTGAGCCAGAACTCTGTGCTGCGCTTCCATTGTAAACCAAGGATGCCGAAGTTCCATAGCTTAGACTATAGGAGCTAAGACTCAATGTTCCCTGAGTCATGGTTAGGGTGCCGTTCACAGCCAAGTTTGCCGATAGTGTTACATCCGGGCTTCCGGAATAGCTGTTATTTATGGTAAGATTATTCACCGTGGTGGGGAATCCACTGCCCATGGTTTGAGCTGCACTGCCATTAAAGATAATCGTGGAACTCGTCCCGGCACTCATTAGTGCGCTGGCATTGAAGGCCACAGTGCCGGTATTGGTTAGCGTTCCGTTTATCACGATATCGTTGGTATCGGTACCATTGGCGATGGTAAGGGTAACCCCGCTATTTACCGTGAGCGAGCCATTTACCGTTGTCTGATCGGTGGTAACATTGGCTGTTACAGTTACCGTATGTCCGGATACGACTTCAATAGTGGCATCACTGGAAGTAGGGCTTTGGGTGGCGTTATACCAATTTGTGCCATCGGAGGATACTTGCCAAGTGCTGGCACTGCTCCAGTCGCCATTCTGGCGGGAACGGTAGCGCAAAGGACTGGCAGGTGCAATGGATAATTCATCCAGATACAGGTAATCACCAGCATTGAAATTATACGCCACCAGTCTTATATACACGTTCGTTTGAGTTATGCCGGTAAATGAGTATGAGTTGAATGACGATACGATATTGGTGGTGTTATCAATATTTGTCCAATTTGTTCCGTCTGTGCTGTATCTTGCTCTAATTCGACCTGCTCCCTGAGCACTCATCCTTGCATAAAAGGAGATCGATCCAGGATTGGCAACTTTACTGGTAGTAGTCATCGTTTGATCTGGCTCAAATCTTCCGGAGTAGGTTCCGGCATAGGCATATGTGGAGCTTTGAGTTACACCGCTGCTAAAGGTCCATCCCGTAGGGGGAAAGGTCCCCTCAAATCCTTCGCTCATGCTCTGGGCAAGAAGCCCTGAAGCTATGCAAATCAGGATAATAATAAAAGCATTTCTCTTTCTCATTTTAACCTCTTGGATAATAATACTTTGTAGTTAAAGGCACCATACCGGTGCAAGGAGAAGTGCTTCTTATGAGGGCAGACCGATGGCCAATCTCTCCAACCCACTCACTGCATCTGTAATTGGTAAGACACAGCTCAAGAGTCAGACTGAATAAACCGAGTTTCTTTGCTCGCATTTTCAGGTTTCTCCTTAGTTATCTCTCAATCTCCCACAATTGATCGAATGAAATAACTATAAACCTGAGTTATTGCCTTGATTGTGCATTATCTTATAATGCTTTACCTCAACAACTCACTGTTCTGCTCATTCACAATGGCATTTTTTCAATATACATACCTTTCGTCAAGGTAAAACTCGTAAACCCGTCCAAAAAAAGAACTCCGGCCTGTGGAAAGATTTCAACAGGCCGGATTGTGTGTAGAGCTAACTGAAATTAAGTCGTCAATAGGCAAGCATTAGCAGGGATTCAATCTCCGATGCAGTGAATTTGCTAACCGCGCCGATTCTGGGATATGTCATTATCAGCCGTAGTATTTCGGGTAGTTCCTTTTCCTTGATTCCCAGGTCTCGCAGTGAGGTTGCCATTCCCCAGGCTTCCAGTTTGTCCCGGAAGCGATGCACACCTCTGGAAACGTTTTCTTCGCCCCAAACGTTTTTTGCCCAACGCAGGAAGCGGGAGGGGTCTTTTTCGCTCACATACTCAATCCAGGCTGGATAGATCACTCCCAGGCCTTCGCCATGCGCGATATCCGGATGCAAGGCTGAAAAAGCATGTTCTATCTGATGGCAGGCCCAATCCCCACCCTTCAGGCCAACTCCTGAGATCCCATTCAGGGCGAGCGTAGCGCTCCAGGCAAGATTTCCCCTGGCTAGCAAGTCAGACGGATTGATTTTCAGGCGGTCGGTCATCTCTACAATCGTCTTTAGTAGAGCATCGTTTATCGCCAGTGTTCCGATCGCTTTATCGTCGGCAAAATAGTATTCCAAAATATGCGCCATGGCATCGATTGCGCCGTTGGCGGTTTGCTTGAACGGCAGACTGCCTTGCACGGCTGGATCGATAATGCTCAGCCTGGGATAAAGCAGTTCCGAGCCTATTCCCCATTTCTGGCGGGTTTCTGTATTGGTAATCACGGCGTTGCCATTCATCTCGCTGCCGGTGGCCGATAAAGTTAGAACCGTGTATATAGGCAAGGCCTGTTCGAGCTTTTCTTTTCCGGTAAACAGATTCCAGGTGTCTGTAGCAAAATACCCGGCCGCCACAGCCTTGGCAGTGTCGATCACCGAGCCACCTCCCACTGCCAAAACAGCGCTTACCTCACTCTCTTTAGCAAGGCTAACAATATTTCTTGTTTTACTCAGAATGGGATTAGCCTGAACACCCCAAGCTTCCACAGACTGGATGCCAGACTTGGTTAGAGAATCCAAAACCTGGTTGTAAACACCATTTTGTTTTATCGAGCCGCCACCGGCAATCAGCAGAATTTTCTTTATTCCGGCTTTGGACAATTCCATACCAAGGTTTTTGATCGTTCCCACTCCGAAGCTGATCCGGGTGGGATTGTAAAACGTGAAGGCCTCCATGGCTTTCTCCTTACTAGTCTCTTGTCAGTTTGGGCTGGCAATCTCCGCATTGCCACAGCGATATTTACGAGCTGGAATAGCAAACTTCTCCACAGGTGCGTCCAAAGCGGAGTATGACAGCTTTATGGCTATGGGACTGGTTTTGCTAAACATAACACTGGTCTCTTTTATTCTCTTTCTGGCTCAGATACCGGCCAACAAAGACCTGATTGCTAACCAGCACCATAGATATACTAAAGCAAAAAGAACGCCGTGTCAAATACCAATCAGTAATTCAGCCCTAAAATGCTCTGCCAGGCAGATAGGTTAGCGTTGAACCTTTGTTCAAGCTTTTCTTCAGTTCAATTGCCAAGCTGGGTTCCATTTCTGCGATATCCCTCAAAGCGCGCTGCAAAGCCTTCATCACCCGCCTTTCACATTTCCGGCTTTCGCTGGGAAAGCGAGCCAGCTTGCCAGCAGGGCTGTAAACCTGCGTCAGATAATTTACAAGCTTATCCTTCTCCTCAAGCAGATCATCCTGCCTGGCATAATCGTGATAGTGCTCCAGTTCCGCCAATTGAAGGATAATTTCGTTTAGCCGCTCTTTCACTTCCTTCACGGTGCGCAGATCAACCATCTCCAAACAGGGAAAATCGCTTTGCACTCCAAACTCCAGTTCTTTCAGTTCCGCCAGGGGTAATTCGTTACCCACCGCTTGAGGATCGTTCCAGAGCGCAGAATCGAGCTGGGCAAAGCTGATGGGTATCCCGGGGTGATTGATCAGCTCTGCCCAGAGTCGCAAACCCCGAGACAACTTTAGATAATGCTCACGGCCGGCATATCTGAGGCAAACCTGTTTGCCCTTTAGCTTCAGCTCAAACTGAGCTTCCTTCTCCACTTCCGCATAGTTTGGCATTGTTCCTCCTTGATTTCAGTAATCTTCACTAACTTACTTACCAATCAGAGGCAATATTATGAGCTGCAGCCAACTTGTCAAGTATTATTTTAGCATTACTCATTATTTAAGTGTTGCTAGAATTGCCGCTGCGCTTGAATAGACTCTCACCCCCAACTTCAGATTGGCATCACTTGGACAAATCAGCCTATCGCATTATCAACAGATATGATATGACCTTGTTCGGAAACGTGTTTGTACTTGGACATTTGAAGGTTTACTGATAATGTGAAGTTTTCAGCGATGCTCCATAGTTTTGCAGAAATGTGCCCACCTTGTGAACGGCATAACCTAAATAGTTTGAATGAGTGGCCATTTTAATGCTATGCAGAAAATGATTGACAGTTGCGCGGGGTGCATATTGTTGCTGCAAATAAGCTAAGTGAACATATTGAAACCTGTTAGAGGGTATCGTACCCAAAGCTAAACCAAACAAGGAGAGTAATCGCAATGTCCGAAGTAGCAAACCCCAAAAAAGGGAACATTAGCGTGAATACAAAATGGTATATGGTGTTCACAATGTTTTTTGTCTTAATAGTTGTGGGAGCTTCCAAAGTAAAGCCCGAATCACAAATAGCACGGCAAACGCTTCCCCAATCCAACCCATCCCAAAAACTAAGCATCAGCGAAGCCACTGCATACCTAACCGACCTCTATGGTGAGGAAAGAGTAAAAAAATGGAAGGCAGAGTATCTTCGCCGACCTTTTGCCAAAACAGAAGAAAAGGAAATTCCTGATCCTGAACCATTCCCCAAGATGGCAGTTGATTATTTACTAAAATCATTTCCCCAAGATTACGCCACCCTGCATGATGAGTATCTGGTTACTTCCGTAAACGTGGTTAGGTTCACAGATCCCCGAAACTTCCCGAGAGAAGCAATTGATGTATATGTAAATCAGAACTACCGTGTATATGGGGTAAAGTATCATGCAGTTAAAGACAAAAGTCCAGAAGTATTGCTGCCTCATCAAGTTACTTCTGCCGGGCTTAGTGCATTAAAAAAAATTGGTGTGGCAGATACCACCATGTTTAGCCTCGTATCTCAAAATCGTGATGAATCAGGTTTTTGGCATCTGAAGCTGAAAGACACAAAAAAGAAAGTAGCCAGCGATGTTAGCTTTGGTTACGAGCTAATACTGAATGGAAGCTATGTGGTTTCACTTTTGCCATATATAGATTTACCAAAGGAATCGATTGCCAGAATGAATGGAGAAATGCACGGGTGGAGAATTGCCCAGCGTATTGCTTATATATTCCTTTGTCTTTTTATTCTGTCTGGTGTTGTGTTAGTATTCAAGAACAAAGCTTTATCTGTGGAAACATCGGTGATAATGGGTTTGTTTATTGCTCAGATGCTCTTCGATGTTACAGGTATTATAGACGTAAAACTTAGCCAGATATGGGGTGATGTTGGTTGGTTGGGAGTTGTAATAGGAATGCTTCCCACCTTAAGTATATTTTTGCTCCTCTTTGCAGATCCCAATATATTGGGAAAAAGTGTGAAGATAAAACACCCAGCGGTTTTGAGATATTTTCCGTTTGTAGGGATTGCTTGTTTCGCTGTGACCAATATCTTTATCGACTTCAGGTGCATAGCTGTGATGCGCTATATATATGATGCTAAGGTTATGGTGATATTTACAGCGATACTTAAGGAAATATTACTTGTTCCGATTCTGGCTCTGGGCACTACCATGTATTATCGTTACCTGGCAACAAGATTAAGTGAAAAAAAGCATGGTTCAATTCTGGGATTATCAATAGCTGCTTTGGTGTCGACAGCGTATATTATTGTGATAAATCCCCAGACCTATACTACCTCATTAGCTCTCTACTCTCTGATTAATATTATTCTTATGACCCTGGGCTTATTTCTTCTTCGCTATGATTTTGGTTCTGTAAGCAGCTTTATGTTTAGCACTTTTTTGTTGGTATTAATCCATCGAAACAACCCCTTAACCATTGGCACTCCTGACGAATCTCCCTTATTCAACGTAATTTGGATTATTACTATGCTAAGTGTTATCTGGGTTTTAGATTTGTTGCTGAAGCGATCCCCTAAACTGTGGAAACCTATGAACTAACTAACCTCAGAAAGTGCCGTGTCAAATCCGCCATGTTAGACACGACATGGGTAGCCAGTATTGTTATGTAAACGAATAGATTTATCTGTTCTGTGTGCCCTATTGACTGGTGCTAAAGTTGGTATCTTGAATAAATCATATCCATCAAGAGAAAGATGGCGGAAAGAACGGCTGTTTATAAGTGATTTCCTTAGCAGATTTCTTGCTGGTTCAAACCACAAGTGTTAGCTTTACCTTCCCAAGCAAGAGCTCCTCGGTTTTCCTTTTCATCAGCTTATGTAAACTATCGAAGCATTCAATGTTCTGGTGCTTCGACCGAGTTATAGTCGTTGTTTCCTGCAGTCCCGTTTCCGAGGTTTTGTTAAGCATTCTAGATTGGGCTGCTTGGTGCTACCCATGATTGGAACAAACATCCATATTAGTCTTTACAGACTTTGCAATGCCCGATAAAAGCAGCTTTAGCCTTTCTGTAAACAGCTTTTTAAGCTTCTTTGCGGGAGCGGAGTTTTTTTTCTCTTGACACAAAACCTAAGGCTCTGTTTTTGAGTATTTTATTGTTTGATGCATAAAGCTAAAGCGAATAATACAGACTAAATTTAAGGAGAACCCCAATGACGAAAGCCGATTTAGTGAAGATCATTTCGGAAAACACCGGAATCATCCGCAAAGACGTAGCCGTAGTGGTAGATGCCCTTCTGCAGTCCATCAAGGACACCCTGGCCCAAGGGAACCACATTGAAATCCGCGGTTTTGGCACCTTCAAGCTGAAAACCCGCAAACCTCGCGTTGGCCGCAACCCCAAGACCGACGAGAAAGTTCCAGTTCCAGAAAGAACCGTCCCCACCTTCAAATTCTCTCGCGAATTCAAGGGCAATGTGGTGGACGTGAAGACCAAGAAGTAAGAGCTGAATTATGCCTTGCGGAAAGAAAAGAAAACGCCATAAAATTGCTACTCACAAACGGAAAAAACGTCTGCGCAAAAATCGTCATAAACATAAATAGACCTGGCTTCAGCCTGTCTGTTTATAATATAATTCGCCGTTTCCTCGGAAACGGCGTTTTCTTTTTATGTCTCAGTAACATAAGCGCACCCCGAAGCCTTATTTCTTACACTTTGTGGAAATCTTTCAACGCCTCAACTATTAGATTTGCTAGTTATTTAGTCCGTCCAGCTTGACATTTATACCTCTTGGTGAAGATGTGCTATTGTCTGCAGTTGGTGAGACGCAAGATATCCGGAAAGCTGCTTTGGCCACTGCAGGTCTTTGCATAGAACGAGCCCAGCTTTGACCCTTTTTTTGATAGTAATGTCAGAGCCCCAAAACTCCATGCGTGTCCTTTGAGGTGTGAACTTGGAATTGGCAACCAGCTTTGAAGGGGAGATAGCGTTTACTATCTGATTCTTCTTACTTTGTATGTCTATTATGTAATGACCAGGTCCCTTGTCAGGAGATCATACCCCTATCATACCGGAGTCATACCGCATGAGCATCCGGTATGACTCCGGTATGATAGAGTGATCAGTGGTTAGGGGACAGGGGACAGAAAGGTTTCAGTTTTCAGGTGTCAGTTGTCAGTGAAGCATGGTCTGAAGATTATAGACATGGCTATAGAATCAAAGACTGTTGCACATAGTCAGCTTATGCGCACCCTAGCTGCATTTAATCAACACAAAACCCCGAAGGGGTGCTATATCTTAGCCTGGGGTGTAAACCCCAGGAAATGAACAAGTTAGATGAAAAAACCCCGAAAGGGGTGACACACAACACTATCCTGTTCATGCTTGTGCCATCCACAAGAAGTTAGCCGGTTTAACTTGCTGCCTACCTGGGGTTTACACTCCAGGTAAGTTCACCTCCAAAGGGGTTTCAAAGAACTCTGATTTTCAACGGTCTATTCGGGATGAAAAAAGGGCGAACCGAAGCCCGCCCTGATATCAACAACTAGATTTACTTTCTTACGGATACACCAGGATGCAGGGAGAAGAAACGTTTATCCAATAAGCTTTTCCTGGCTCCATATTACTGAAGTTTCCTCCCAAAGAGGGTGTCCAGGAACCGGATATGCTTTTCACTTCCACTACCTGAGCGATGATACCGGCCAGGGCAGTTGAGATAGGCAAACTACTATCCGGCAAATAGGCTACCAGATTCCAGCCGGTCTGCAGGGCTTGCGAATTAAGGCTGGAACCGAGCAATTGGCCTTGAACGCTAAGGGTTCCGGCAGAATTATTATTCACCCAATAGCCTTTGGCACTTTGCAGAGAAGGAAGAGTATTAAAGTGCTGTGCCATGGCCGGCGAATGGGTTTGGCTGCAGTTTTTGATCTGCTGCAAGCTGGTTCCAAACACGCTGCTAAAGTCATTTGCACCCAGGTCGATATTGAAGCTCAGCAGGTTCCAGCCAGGCTGCAGGCTAATGCTTTGATAGTGTGGCAATTCGCCCATGGTAACGCTAAGCGGGGTTTGGGTATTGGCGTTTACAACCACGCCGTTGATCACCTTATCGGGATAACCAGCCGCAGAAACGGTAAGGTTGTAAGTTCCGGGACTAAGGTAGCGATAAAAATCGCCACAAGCCGGATCTGTGATCACGGTAGTGTAGGCATTGTCGTGCCCGCTAATGCTGATAGTGGCTGCCAGGGGATTGCCATAGGGATCGTTTACCACCCCGTGGATGCCATAATTTGCCTGTTCCAGATAGGCCAGCATGGCATCGTAATTGTAGTTCCAGTAGTTTGGCAGTGTAGAAGCTGCCGGAAGTTTGGTGTTCGATATCTCCAGGGTTAATTCCCGGCAGTGGGCAGAATAGTTCATCCAGTCCTGCCTGCCACCTCCGATTACATACCAGGCCGCACCATTTGTAATACCATTGCCGCTTACGCTGGTAAAATATCCGGATGGGCCATTGGCTTGCACACTATTGGCATAAACCAGGCTGGCTGTAACCCACCAATCATTGTCCGGATGCAAAGTATAGGTATAATCCCAAGGGTAATTAACCACTTCCGCACCGCCGTGAAAATTGGCGGCCAGCACAAAACGGTGGTTGTTGGCGAAGGTCATCATCAGATTCGTTTCAGTCTGGATCGCTCCGGTATTCAGGCTGCCATCGTAATTTGGGAAGTTACGGTTCAGGTCATAACCATTGGCATTGTATCTGCGTGCACCGGACACGGTGCTATTCCCGCCGTAATAAGTGCCATCGGGATTTGTGTTTGGCCCTATCCAGATCTCGAGGTTATTCACCAGACTGGTAATGCGGGGATCGCTGCCATAACCGCTGAGCAGAGTATCGATCAGACGCAGCAACAGGATGAAACCGGTAGTTTCGTCCCCATGAATTGTGCCGGTATAAAGCACTTCCGGTTCGGCTTCCTGGATAGCTACATTGTCCGATATCTTGGCTAGCAGTATCTTGCGTCCACCTACGGTAGTTCCCGCATCCACAATCTGGCACAGATTCGGATAAGCCGTGGCAAAGGCGTTCATGGTGCTTACATAGGTTTCGTAGGTTGGATAGCTGTCCCAAAGCCTGGTTTGAGCCACGCTGCTGCTCATCACCGGGGCAAACTGACTGGCTGGAGAAGGCAGGAGCCGGGTTTTATAACCCAGCTCCTGAAAGGCTTTCCATTCATCGTCATTGGCATAGGCATACACCCAATTGCCTTTAACGTTGTCTATGGAGACTATCCTGCCAATGTTCTTTATTTCGGTTTTATCCAGAAGTTCGAACTTGAAGTAATACTGGTTCCACTCTTTTGCGCCAAGCGCGATGGCCAGAACCATCAGCAGGATTATGATGATATATCGTTTCATTAGTTTCCTTTGCTGGGAGTGGTCTGTTCGGCCACTACCTTGTAGAACATTTTCTGGGCTCCTGTAGCGATATCCCAATACAGGGCACTGGTATTGCCAACCAACTGATAGGTTCCATAGGGATCGCTGCAAGCGAACACTTTGTAGTTATTGGCATACTGCACGGCATTCCAGCTAAGCCTGGCTCCACCGCTAACGCTATTCAGGGTAGTGGTTGGGGTTTCGATCACCACGCTCAGAGTTCCGTTCAAGGGAACAGGTTCGCTTTGACCATAAACAGCACCGGTATTCATCGGCATGGTTTCCACTACTGGGTAAATGGTGTCGTCGGCATAGGAATAGATCTTGAAGCTGACGGTTTCACCGCTGCTGGCCAGATTTACCAACAAGGTGCTGTAGGCAGTGCTACGATCGATCAGAACGATTTCTCCAGTGCCACGGCATTCGTTGCCACAGAAAGCGGCAACCATGTCGTTTAGCTGAGCCGGAATACCATCGATGGTAACCATGGCATAGATTGTGGCAGGATTGGTGGGATAAACCACAGGCGTCCAGTTTGGAGTGTTAACAGGATTAACGGTAACCGTTACGTTGTCGTAGCTTGTGATGCTGCCGTCGGACACACCAAAGGTAAGCACCTCGCTGCCCACCCAGTTTTGAGTGGCGGTAAAGGTAACCGTGTTTCCTGTGATGCTGGCAAGAACATTGGTATTTCCGCTTACGCTGAGCGTAAGGGGATCACCATCGGCGTCGCTGATATAGGAGGCAAAGCTCTGAATCAAGCTTCCGTTTTTGTCGAAGCTGAAGCTATCTGGAAGATTGATCTGCGGAGCATGATTGCCTTCCACCACTTCCAAGGCCAGGTTTACAGTTTGCACAGGATTCACGGGATCGTTGCTGGCAACGCTAAGAACAGCCTGATAAAATCCTCCCTCCATACCAACCGCTGAGAAATAGCCGGTAATCGTTTGATGACCACCTGCGGGAATGGTTCCGGAAAGAGGATCTGCGCTAAACCACTCCACTGGAGGAACGGAAGCCGCCAAGGAGATGACTCCGGACAAGGTGTGAGGCTCCGCACCCCAAATATCGCCATTCAGGGTATAGTTCAAATCCAGAGCTGTGGTTGTTCCCGCGGTTACACTCACGTTTACGGTGGCTACTGCAGATTCACCACCCTGGATCAGGCCATAATTACTTGAGGTAACTCCGTGCCAGGTGATGGTGATGCCTGTTCCACTGGTGTTGTCAGGAGTCAAATCGCCTCCTGAGCCGCCCACGAAACTGGTGGCACTATTCACGGTCACTGAGGCTGGGAAGGTGATAATCACATCAGTCAGCCATTCTGTATCCGTGCTGGCATTGCTTGCTGTGAACACCCAGTCCTGAGCCACTCCTGGGCTGTATTCAGTTACATCAATGGTGAGAGTGGAGCCTTCTATGCTGCGTTCGTCTCTAGTCCCGGAAATGCTAAGGGGAAGGCCACGATCAAGGCGACGCATATCGGCAACGCTAATATTGTAAGTGAGGGGCTGTGAACCCGTATTGCTGAGTGTGAAAGAATCGCTGCTTTCTTCACCGGTAACCAGGCTGGCGCTAAGGATATCCGCATCTATCACCAAGGTGGGAGGGGTATGACCGCTGCCTGTGACAGCAAGGTTATAGGTGCCTTGGGTTTCGCTGTTGCTGGTAATAACCACGTTGCCATTATAAGAAGTGGCTGAAGTGGGGGTAAAGGCAAGGTTATAGGTCTTGCTCTGGCCAGCGGCTAATGAGAAGCTAAGGGTATTGCGGATGTCCCTGCTTTGCTCGGTTACGGTGTAGCGGCTGGGAGAGGTAATGCTGCCGCTGAGGGTTCCACCGCCGGTATTGGCTATTGTGAAGCTCAGTGTACTGGTGGTTCCCACGGCTACGGAGCCAAAGGCAAGAGAACTGGGATTTATCGCTATCTGAGGATTAGCAGTAACCGCAGTGAAGGCGATTTTCAAGTTTGGACGATTGGTGCTGGTGGAACCGCCAGTAAAGACAGCGGTTTGGTCTGCAGAGTCGCTGCGAGTAAAGCGATAGCCATTTGTGGTATTGGTATATTGCACAGTTCCGCTGGATAAATAGGAAGCCAACATACCAAATGCAGTATCCACCAGGATGTTATCCGTTCCATTCCACAAGAAGGGAGTGGACAGAGTATACATATTCCAGCCTGTGGCCGTGGGCAGATAGCTTGTAGCGCTATAAACGGTGCTGAGGTTATCGCTGGTTATCCAGCTACTAACGTCTGTAGCCGTTGTGTGCTTCATCCGAACCACAAAGTTGGGCATGGCAGCCGTAGGCAAACCTGTGATATTAAACCCGAGCTGAGTGATGTTTACAGGACCAAACAGGCCTGCAGCATTAAGCTGGGCGGCAGTATAAACCGATTGACCGTGCAGGCTCTTGTAATACAGGTTGATAGGTGAAGCCGTTGTTGTTCCGGTTGTGGTAGTGTCGGTTCCGATGATCACTTCAGTGGGAACCACAGCCGTGGGCATAGCGGTCACCGTAGCGGTTGGATCAGATTCTCCCCCGCTGTAAACAGCTTTCAGGTAATAACTATAGGTGGTCTCGTTCACAACGGCATTATCGGTGTAGCTGAGCCCGGTAACCGTGGTAAGCAGGCTGCTGTTTCTGAATATCTTATAGCCGGTTGGGGTTCCCGTTACAGGAGCTTGCCAGCTAAGATTAACAAAGCCGTTTCCAGCGACAGCGCTTAGGTTTTGGGGAGGGTAGAGACTGTTGGGAGCGGTGGAAGCTGGGAAGATGATGTTATCGATCCAGGCGCAGTTACTGCCGCTATCCACGCTGCCATCCTTCATGTATTCCCACTTCAACTCTCTGGTACCAGCCGTAAGGGTGTAGGTATATTGAGTCCAATCTACGGTTCCCGACCATGATTGGACCACGGAGCCATCCACGTAAAACTTCAGATAGTCGTAGCCAGATTCGGAAGATACCTTGTACCAGAAGCTGAGGTCTCCACCAGAGCTGAGGATGCGGGTAGTTGTCATCGTGGTGCTTTGGCTATGGGTAATTGTGCCGCTTTTGGCTGCATAGGTTCCGGCATAGGCACCAGAATTTACCACCGTCCAGGGTGTAGCGCTCATTATCCAGGGAAAGCTATTAAAGTTTCCGGTTTCAAAGTCCTCCAGGATCAAGCCTACCGCAACAGCTTCGTTTTTGTTTGCAAGATAGGCCCCTGCTGTGGCGTTGAAGACCAGACTTGCCACTTCTCCTATGCTCATCGAGCTGGCAGCGGAAAGCGAGAAACTGAGGTTTGTGCTTCCACCACTCGCGATAGCCGCAAAATTGGCAGTGCCTGTATTGATCGTAATCCCAGTAGTAGAACAGCTTAGAGTTGCAGAACCTGAAGGTGAGGTTGCCGCACCGCTATTGCTGATGGGGATGTTAATGGTTACGGTTTCGCCGGGATCCAGACGGCCGTTGTTGTTTCCGCTGGGATCACTTACTATGATGTTGCCAAAAGCCAGGGCAGGAGCGTTGAAGCTCTGGGTAAAGTTATGAACCCAGGTGCTGGTGCCGCTAACCATGGTAATGGTGAAATCGGCGGTCAGGCCATTGGCGATGTTATTGGCAACGTTAAAGCTGAAAGCATTAGTCTTTAGCAGTGTTCCACCTGCGGCAATGGCTGCCAGGGATTCGGTTCCATCGGTAATAGTGATCCCGGCAGTGGAGCAAGTTAAGGTAGCGGTTGCGGTTCCGGAAGCCACTGAGCCAACGTTTTTGAAGGTGGGGCTGAAACGTCCGGTTTCGTTGTATTCAGCCACGTTATTATTGGTATCGCTGTAGGTATTGCTGTCCACGGTCAGGTAGGCACCGCTGTTGGGAGCAATGGTGATGCTTTCAATACGGGTGATCTTGTTGTGGGCAGTTATCACCAAAGTAGCGGTTCCAACATTAGAAAATGCCGTTATGGGCAGAGTTAAGGAACCACTGGCAGGCACCAGGTCGGTTCCATAAATAATGCCATTCATGGTTAGTGCTACTCGTGAATAAGCAGCAGCCGTCACTGTGATGGAAGTTTGCCCAATCAAAATTGTGGTTGGGAAAGTGGCTGTGTTTACGGTGGGAACCTTCAGATAGGGCATCAGAGAGGGATCGCCCATAATGGAATAGATTTCCCAGTAATAGGGTTTGCGAGAGCTGGTGCTCTGTTCCACCGCGCTGTTTCCCATCACATTAATTTCACCCACAGTTGTTGCCCAGTTTGTGAAAGCTTCGCTGTGAGTGTGGAACATTGTATCATAAGCCCCCAGGGTTGAGGCGTTATAGGCATGAGCAGTAGCTTGGATCGGAGTTTTGTAGCCGATTCCCCACCAGTAGTCTTCGTCCCAATAGGTGTTATTTGTGCCGCCGATATAGGCTACACCGCCGGCATTAGCTTTGCGAATGATTGACTCGCCAAAGCAAACCGAAGTGGTAAACTGGTTGGTTACACAGCAGTTCCCTACCATTACCCCGTATTTGTTTGTGTTGGTCATAGCGTTTACATCGCTCACCGTGAAGGTGGGATCTGCCCAACTGGTGGTGCTGCCGTGTGCGGTATAGTTCATATATCCACGGCCTTCGTTGGCATTGGCAATGATGGCCGCATCGCTGGTTTCCGAAGCCGGATACAGGTAGGTATTGGAAGTAAGCCCATTGGTGGAATTGAAGTAGTGAGTGGTGCCATAATTGATCTGCCCGTTACCATAGGTGGGAGCATAGCTGGCATCAGCACCGGCAATCATCACTACCTTACCCAGATAGCTGAGATCGGGCATCAGGGTTTTCTCGAAAGTGATGGATTTGTTTACAATATTTGTGAGCTCTGTTGCGCTGGCAACTGAGAACCGGCCATAATACATTTCTGGCAAATAGTCGGTTCCATTCAGACGCACATAGGTAAGGTCTGTGGGATGCGAGCCCGAAACACCTGTGTTGGCTATGATGTTATCTCCGGTGGTACTGGTATCGCCCACTATAAGCAGGTAAGTGGGGGCTGGATCTTGAGCCGTTGCTGCGCTCCAAACGCTGGTCATGTAAGATATTATCGCCGCTGTGGTATTAGCCACGGTTCCGCCTGTACCTACGGTGGTGACGGTTACTCTGATACCTTGTTGTGTTTTCCAATCAACGAAGGGTTGTAGTTCATCGGTGTAGTTTGGAGGGCAAAGGATCAGCATCTTGGTTGGATAACGGTTAACGTTCAGCCGGTTTGGTTCTCTCCAGTTGTAAAAAGTTTTCTGGTAGAGCTGATCATATTCGTAAGAACCGGTTTTATCCATCAGGGCTTGGGTAGCCTGAAAGTCAGGATTCACAAAATTTACTTTTATGTTTGCCGAACTGGTTATCAGCAGTTCGCCAGTAACAGGATTATAGCTGATGGGTTCGTAGTCAAAGCGAAATACTCGAACTCCGCGCATGAGGCCCACTTCTTCCACCTTGAAGAGCTCTCCACCGGTGAAGGCATTCATGCTGTATAACTCGGCTTTTTTAACAAACGGAATCAATTCGGGATTCTCGCTCTTTGAAACCGAAGCTTGAGCCGGAATCAGTAAATTCTTTAGCTGAGCCTCGCTTTTGTTTAAAGTCAGTTGATTTCTATTAAAAAACTCAATTTGAACCTGTGCTCCCAAGGGAATAGCGATCAATTTGCTGAAAACTGGCAGTTGGGGCTCGCCTATTCTGCCGGAATAACCAAAACCTTCGATGGACAGACGGTCGTAAACACCAGCACGGGTGCTTACTTCTTCCACGGAAAAATCTTGGAGTTTAAAATCTAATTCAAAGCCTGTTTCGGTATTGTTCAGAAGCTGAACCTTATTACCATTATTGGAAAAAGAGATTTTGCGCTCGCTGGCGGCAAAACCTAGGGTTGTCATAGCCAGCATTACTATCAGCAATACCGCTAAGCGACTTGTTTTTACTAACATACCTTCTCCTTGTATGGATTATTGTTGTTTGTTGCCACAAGATGCAAATTACGTTCCTTGGCAAGGATTTTTTCCGTTTTATAGGCTGTTTACGCAGTTGTGCGAGACTTATTTTTAGTTAATCGCTGTTACCTGTTTTGTATGTCAGCAGAAAAACTCCCATTTTTGTCTCATACTTACAGCTTTGTCCCCGGTAAACCTTTGAAGGCAGTGTTTCCGGAAACGCCTAAAACAAAAAAAAGGAGTTCACAATGAAAGTGAAATTCAACTATGGCATCCGCACCTACTCGGGCACTCTCGATGAAATGACCTTCGGGTCTTACCGCAAGGACAGCGTCTGCATCGCCCGCAAGTATGTGGTTCCCCGCATTACTGAGAATAACACCCAGATGGGCAGTATCATGAAAAACCTGGCTACCGTTTACGGAGAAGTTTCTTCGGGGTATAAAGAAGAGCTGAAGCTCTATGCTGCTAAGAACGTGGTAAATGTTCCTTCCGGCCAGTTGGCACCCAATACCTTCGCCATCTGGATCAAGATGATGTTTCTCTTCAGCGAGCTAAACGAAGGGCACATCGACTTGGCAACGGTTGCCTACAGCGATTTGCAAACCGTGGGTGAAGATATCCTCAGCATTTCCGTAGCCGTGCAGAATGGCTACCTGGCCGATGTTCCCGGTTCCGAAACTCTTACCAGCAATATGTAGGGGAGGAAAAATGACCGACCGCAATATTCTCGTGAAAGAACTCGCCACTCGTATCAACGCTCTGTTGGATATCCCGTTGATCAACGAAGAAAATGAACAAATCTTCTTTGAGCTGGTCTTAAGCGTCCTGATGGAAATCTTCCTGGATGAACTGGACAAACATCTGTAATAATCTATAAACCCTAAGTAACAAACCCCGGAGCTGCAAACTCCGGGGTTCTCTATTTATCCGATTTTTATTCTATTCCCTTTTTAACAGCCCTCACACCTAGCTATACAGATATCTCTTTATCTTCTGGGTGGGGGTTTTCTGGAATGGCTCGTTTACTATTTGAATCTTTACAATCCGGCTGAAAGCAGCAAGAATTTTATTCACGTCCTGACGGTTTTTCTCCATCAATTCAGGGATTTTGCTGGTGGGTATCTTATCCGCATCCAAGCTTTCCAAATCCGGATAAATGAGGGCATGCAACTGGCGGTCGCGCTCCAATACCAGGGCTTCAGACACATAGGGAAGGTTGCTAAGCTTTTGTTCCACCAATTCGGGATAGATGTTCTCTCCTGATGGACCCAGAATCATATTTTTGCTGCGGCCACGGATGTAGATGAACCCATCCGCATCAAGGGTGCCGATATCTCCGCTGTAGAGCCATCCTCCCCTTAGAACTTCCCGGGTGGCTTCTTCATTTTTATAATAACCGCAGAATAGCTGCTCCCCGCGAATCAATATTTCTCCGGGTATTCTCTGGGGATCCGAAGAATCTATCTTCACCTCCAGATACTTAACCTGGCGACCGCTGGATTCGAAACGATGGATAGCCCATCCGGCATAACCGATCAGAGGGCCGCATTCCGTCATGCCATAGCCTATGGTGAAGGGCAGCTTTATCTTTTTCATGAAGAGTTCCACTTCGGCGTTCATGGGAGCACCACCGGTAATCAATTCACGCAAATCTCCTCCGAAAGCGGTGATCAGCTTTTGCCTGATCTTCTTGTAAACCAGCTTGTTCAACAAGGGAATCTTCATCATTCTTTGCATCTTGGGTGTTTCGATAAGAGGTTGAATTTGTTTCTTATAGATCTTTTCGATCAACAGCGGAACGGTTAGCACCACGTGCGGCT
Organism: uncultured Candidatus Cloacimonas sp.; assembly: GCA_964529335.1. Lineage (GTDB taxonomy): Bacteria > Cloacimonadota > Cloacimonadia > Cloacimonadales > Cloacimonadaceae > Cloacimonas. Next base: position 13,749 of record CAZGWB010000009.1, on the reverse strand, counting down.
TCAGGTCTTGCATGGCTGCCAGCAGGACTTTGGGAGCTGGAATCCTGTCCATGAAGTTCAGATGGTTGCCTCGGGTAAAGGGATAAAGCAAGTCGAAACTGGCCGCATAAGCATGAGCAAGGGGAAGGAAGGACAACACCTTGGCTCCTACATGAAACAGCAGGTTTTCTCTGGCTACGATCAAATTGGCCAGCAGGCTGCGATGAGGTAGCATAACCCCCTTGGAAAATCCGGTTGTGCCGCTGGTATAGATGATGGCTGCGATATCTTCATTTGAACAGCAATCTTCTATCTGTAGTTTTTCCGGGCTGAGGTTTTGCAGATCGGGAGTTTTCTCCAGCGGCGGAATCAACTCCTTTTTAGAGTCGCCATTACTGTAAAGCAGGCTGAAGTTTTCCAGGGCAAAGATATATTTCACACCTTTCAAGCTATCGGGATCGATGCTTTCGTATTTGTCGCGGGAGATGAAGAGTAATTCCGCATCGCTGTGATGAATTATGTGCTGCGTATCTTCCGGCGAGAAAGCTGCCAGTATGGGGACGATGATACCTCCATAGCTAATGGCGGAAAGCCATACTGATGCCCAGGAACTGCAGTTTTTCCCTGCCAGGGCTATTTTACTGCCCTTATTGATGCCACAGGCCTTGAACAGCCGGTGCAGCCAAAGCATCCGGCCAGCAAATTCTCCATAGCTTACCGCCGGACCGGGATAATCTGTAAATGCTGGTAAATTCCAATGTTCCTTTATTGCCTCAACGAGGGTCGGAATCAATTTCTCAGTTATCATCGTATCTCCTTTCGTTATCAACACTTCCATACTTTTCAAAATCGTTTATGGCTTGCGCTGCAAGGGAAAAATTTGTTTAAAATCAAGTTGCCTAATAGGTTGAAACATGTCAAGCGAAATGACTCCAATACCCCTAAACCCTCCTCTCTGGGTCATCGTAATCCTGCGTTCATCACCACTGTCCCGATATCCCTTCCTTATTCCTAAGCTGCTCTTACCGCTTGGTAATTCTATGGGATACGACACAATCTCTTTTTACTTCGGGGTTAGCGCTACAAATCAAGATGAACATAGAATTGGGAAGCTTCCCTCAGCCGGATTTGCCATCCAGTGTGCAAACATGCTTAGCTCGCCTATTCCGCCCGGCTTCTACCCAAACTCCTCGCGAACCGCGTCCGGGTGGCTTCCGGGTGGAGTCCGCGTGGCATCCGGGTGGCGAGCAAGCTGGCGTTTCACACAACTAATGGAAAACATACCGATGAAAGACGCAGCTCTGAATGGTTTTGCACCGCTCCGGATTATCCGTTCTCAGAAGGGACCTCCGCTTGGGATACTGCCTCCTGAGCCTGAAAGTCTTAGCTTACACTTTCAATGAAGAAACAGGTATCTCCCAGCTTTTCAGATCGTGATCCAGCAGCAAACTGCCATTGCGGGCTTTCAAGCGGCTGTAGATGAGTTTTTTGGCTAGGAAGCTTTCCTTGCGGGAAACGTCGTAAGCCGAAGTAATGGCCAGAGAAGTGTGAAACCATGTGGGAATGATGTCTCCAGCGTAGATGTAAAACCTGTCCCCAAAATCGATCTGCACAAACTGGTGACCAACCGTATGCCCGCCGCTCCAAACTGCGCTTACGCCTGGGGCTATTTCCTTTTCGCCTTCGATCAGCATTACCTTTCCTTTCTCTTCCAGCAAGGCAAGCTGGTGGGCAAAGCTATATGCGGCTTTGTTCAGTTCATCCGGATGCTTGGCCATTTCCCATTCGCTTTGTTGAACCCAATAGGTGGCATTGGGAAAGGTGAGCGCGTCCTGCTCGCCAAATCCGGTAATCACTCCTCCGGCATGGTCGAAATGCAGGTGAGTCATGATCACGTCGGTAATGTCGGTATCTTTTAGGCCCAGTTCGCTTAAGGCCAAAGGCAGCATAAACTCGCTGGGCTGATAAATCTCTATTTGCTTTTCAGACAAACGGTTTCCAAGCCCGGTATCCACCAGAATCCAGCGTCCATCGCTATGGATGAGCAGCAGATTCAGGTTCAGTTTCTGGCGGCGCCGTTCGTCCAAAGTGGCTTTTTCTTTCCAGATGGCATAAGGCAATACCCCCATGAAAGCGCCACCATCGGACCAATAGTGGCCAGCCAGAACTTTATGGATGCTATTCGTGGGCATCGTTTGTGGGTTTCTGCGGACGTCGCTTATTACGGTCGAAGCGGGGTCTGGGTTGCCTTGGTGGTTTGGCTTCGCGAATTTCGGGTTTCGTATCCACCGTTTCAGGCTTGGCCTGGTGATGATTGCGGTTTGGGCGTAGCTCTGCTTTGGCTTCCCTGGCTTCGGGTTTGGGGTTGCGGGGTGGCCGTGAAGGCCGTTCTTCGCGTTTTTCCCGGTTTGCCGGTTTTTCTTCCTGGACTGCGGATTTGCTTTGGCTGAGAGCGTCTTTTTCGTTTTGTTTGGCGCTAAAAACCACGATGCGCTTCATTTCACCTTCGCCGATGGTCAGGGTTCGCAGGGCTTTATCGCGCTCCACATGGCGATGGATTATTCTTCTTTCAGCGGCGGTCATTGGATCGAGGGTGATGGGCTTGCCATGCACCTTTATCTTGGCGATCTGAGGGATAAAAGGACGGATGAATTGGGCTTCGCGGCGTTCACGATAGCCGTCGGCATCCAGGTATATCTTATCCAGCTTGCGGTCGTCTTCGAAGATGCGGTTTACCAGAAACTGGATGGTTTCCAGCATCATGCCGTTTTTGCCGATCAAAAAGCCGGTATCTTTGCAGCCGATGATTTCCAGATACAGAGTCTTGCCTTCCATTTTGGTGCCTATCTTCGTGAAGCTGATTCCCATCTTCTTTAGCAGATTATCGGTAAACAGCCTGGCCCGGTCGGCCGGAGAAGGAAGCTGGAAGCGCACCAAGGCAATCTTGCTGGCAAAAAGGCCAAGGAAGCCTTTGGATGGCTTTTTCAGGATTTCGTAGTTCAGTTCCCAATCCCGAATTTTGTATTCCTGGCGGAAAGCACGGATTATCTCTTCTACGCTGCTTCCGCTTTTGTCTATTGTGGTCATTGATTTTCCTTGTTTTTAAAATGTTTGTTCAGATAATACTGGTGAATCACGGAAAGGATGTTGAAAGCAGTCCAATAAAGCACCAATCCAGCAGGCATCCCCTTGAAGATAAAGAACATCATTACCGGCATCAGCCAAGTCATCATCTTCATTTGCTGTTGCTGCATTTTCTGTTGTTCGGTCAGCTTGCTTTCATCGCTTTTGGGAGGACGCATCATAAGGGATTGCACCAGCATAAATACACCCATGATAATGGGTAAAACGAGGTAGGGATCTGGCTCGGAAAGATCCTTCAGCCAGCCTACGAAAAAGGCATTGCGCATATCCAGGCTATAGCGCAAAACGTTGTAGAGCGGAATGATGATCGGCATCTGGATCAGAATGGGCAAACAGCCAGCGCCCATGCTGGTATTATGTTCTTTGTAGAGCGCTTTCATCTCTTCCTGTTGTTTCTTCAGGTCGTTCGGGTATTTTTTGCGGATTTCTTCCAGATAAGGCTGCAGCTTTTGCTGCTTCAGGCCATGCTCCATCTGCTTATGGGTAAGCGGATGCAGCAGCAGCTTCATCAGAACCGCAAAAATCAACAGCACCAGACCGTAGTTCTTGATATAACGATGCAGGAATTTCAGCAGCCAGGCAAAGATGTCGCTCAGCCAGCGCAGCCAGCGCACACCCCGTTCCGGGATATTGTCCATCTGCTTGCCATAATCTTTCAGAATAGTCCAGTCGTTTGGCCCTGCATAAATCCGGAAACTTTGGCTCCAGCTTTGTTTGGGACTGCTCTGCCGGGAATCGATACTGAAGCTGGGATTACCGGTTTGGGGATTGATTCCGGTGCTAAAGTTGCGCATCAAAGCCGGCTCATTCTCTTTAAGAGCCAGAGTAAAATACTTGCCGCGCAAAGCCATCCAATTAAAGCTGTTCATCGTTCCGGCTGGCCGGCTTTTTTTGAATTTGGACAAAGGAACACGTTGAATCTCGTTATCGGCGTAGTAGATAAACTTGTAATCCTGCAGCTTGCTTTTGGTGGCACGTTCGGTGTCGGCTATTCCACTGTCAAAATCAAGCTCCAAGCCTGTAAGCGGCTTCAGGTTGTTCGCTTCCACGTTCAATGCGATGCCATAACGGCTGTCCAAAGAGTAGCTTTTCTTCACCCTGGGATTTGCCTTGTCGCCTAGGCTAAAGCTCACGCTACGCCCATCGGGAGATAACTGGGTATCAAAAACTACCTGCTGCAAGGCAGTTTCGCCATCTGCGTGCAATAGCGACAGAGATGCGATGCTTTGCCCTGATGGGATAAGCTTCACATTTTCGCTGTCATGCATTTTGAAGTTCTTCAGCTCCACTTGGGTAATATTGGCTCCCTGGCTACTGAAACTGACCTTCATCAGTTCATTTTCCAGAGTTACCGTCTCGGCTTTGGCGGTAGAGCTTAATAGACTGTCGGACCTGGCAAGAGCCGGCAGGGTATCAGGCGTTGCGGGGACGGGTTCAGCAGCCTGTGGTGTGTTTTGAACCGGATTAGCGGCTTCGGTGGCTGCGGGCTTCGGTTTCCAGACAAACTGATTGAAAACCAAAAAGACGATCATCATAAGCAACAGAGCGAGCAGAGTGCGTTTATCCATCATATTGTTCCTTTAGGGCAGAGGGTCATATCCACCCTTGTTAAAGGGATTGCAGCGCAGGATACGCCAGGTGGTAAGGTAGAAAGCCTTGGGAAAGCTGTATTTCTGAAATGCGGCGTAGCCGTAGCTGCTGCAGGAAGGTGTGAAGCGACAACTGCGTGGCAAAAGCGGCGATAAAGCCAACTGGTAAAACCGGATCAGGCCAATAAACAGCATATTGGGCAGCCTGAATAAAAAGTTCATGGTTTTCTCCTCAGTTGCAGCAGGATGCTCAGTTCACGCAGTTCCATGCAAAGCTCTGGCCAGCTTAGTTCTCCGGCACCTGGTTTGGCTACCAGATTGAGCCGGAGATTTGCCGGGAAACCGGCATAGAAAAACCCAAACCAAGCCCTGATTCTGCGCTTGAGTTTGTTTCTGATAACCGCTTTGCCGACCTTGCGGCTGATTGTGATGCCGATTGCAGCTTCGCCTTCCCGCCATAGACCGGGAACGTAGAAATGTGCCGTCCGTATCTGAAAATCAGGTTTGAAAAACTCCGTGTAAGAGGCGTGGGATTTAATCCAGCGCACCATAAGCTCATACGCTTAAGGTCTTTCTCCCTTTAGCTCTGCGGCGTGCCAAAACCTTGCGGCCATTCTTGGTGGCCATCCGGCTCCGGAAACCATGCGTGTTTTTACGCGATCTGTTGGAAGGTTGGTAAGTTCGTTTCATTTTCTTCTATCTCCTTGAATAAATACAGATTTATGATCAGATAGTCATGAATTTTCAGCAGCCGGTATTGTCAAGCCGAATTTTTTTAACTCGCGGCTTATGGCCAAAGCTATGTGCCCTTGCCTGTGAGATGCGAGCAATCCTTAATCATACCGGAGTCATACCGGATGATCATGCGGTATGACTCCGGTATGATAGGGTAAAAATCGTTTGAGGGGTGTCACCCGCAAGGGGTTCATTTTGTGATGCGCTCCTACCTGGGGTTCCGCATTCGCTCCACCCCAGGCTAAAAAACTTCACCCTACCGGGTTCAGCCAGTTGACAAATGTACTCTCCGTCAAGATGACGGAGCCACAGATGACGGAGCTACTTTATCCACTTCGCTAATTGGTGAGTTCTGCTCTCCGTCAGGATGACAGAGCTACCTTCTCTCCGTCAAGATGACGGAGCTACAGATGACGGAGCTACAGATGACGGAGCTACTACTAACGGAGCCACCTGGCTCGCTTTTATTCCAGGCTGAGGTTATTCAGTTCAGTGAGGCTGATTTCTTTGTCGCTGGTTTTCAGGAAAGCGATTTTTACCCTGTCGCCCACGCTGGTAAGGGGCAGGTAGCTACTCAGGTTGCTGGTGGCGATGTAGATGGTTCCAGGTTCTTCTTTCAGCACGAGGTAATAGAAGGTGCGGCCGTCTTTTATATCGCTGCCCAGTCTGGCAATGGTTCCCTCGTGGGTTTCTTTTTCCATGCTTCCTTCGGCCAGCATTCCGATCCGGCTTCCGGCCAGGGCCATTTGATAATTATCGCGGGCACCTTTGATGGTCTCCCCCACGCCCACCGTGGAGAAATCACTAACCGAAACGAAGCAGAACATTTTCACGAGTCCAGCGCTGTCTTTCAGGGTCATAAAATAGGTTGGCTTTCCATTCATGTTTACCAGGATCGGAAAGGTAGCCCGGTATTTATAGTTTTGCACTTTGCCCTCGGCAGAGCGCATGGAGGCATATTCCGTGGCTCCGGAAACGCGGTAAAGGCTGGTTTTCTTGTTGCGGGTATCGATCAGAGTAAAGCCAACCGTCCCCTCATCTGAGCCAACACTGGATAGACCGGTATAAAAATAACTGCGCTGATCCCGGCCAAAGATTACGTTGTAGCCTTCCGTTGTCATCAGCATGTCCCGTTTGCCGAAAAGAGTATTCCAGAAACCGCGCACATATTTTCCCCACCAGCCAAGCTGCGGCATTACGAAATAGGCAGGTTGAACTCTATCCACCCAGGCTGGGATGGCAGAATCGTCAAATCCATCCGCACTTTGTTTTAGCTTATAATACTTTATTTCCCCGGTTTCGGCATGGACGGTGGCCAGACCTGTGGCTTCAGGAGCCAAAACTCCGATTTTATGGGTGTAAGTAGTGATTGTCCAAAAGGGCTCGCCTTTGTCGTCGATCTCAAAGGTATCGCCAGCCAGACCCATTCCGGCAAAGCCGTTCTGGTAGAGGTGGCGGTAAAGGTCTTCGCCGAAATATGCGCTTTTCTGATATTTCAGCTTCATCGCCCTGCCATTGATTTCTCGCACAAAGCTAATGTCCTGCGGATTGGTGGCCGAAACCATGATATAGCCAGGAGTCCCGCTGTTCGTATTGGCCAGCCACTTGAAAAAGCCGCTGTGTAATAGCGGAACCACCCAAAACAGCCTGTTATCCACCCGTTGAATGGTAGGATAGCCAAGGGTAACTCTGCTGCCCAAGGCAAAATCCTCTCCCAGTTTCTTTTCCGCCAAAGACTTGGCAAAAGCCTGGTCGATAATGGGAACCTGATCCAGATTCACCGGTGAAACCAGCTCGCTGAAATTGGTGGAATCCACCTTGCCGATCAGCTTGCGATAGCTGCTGGCATGGAAGATTCCCGAAGAAAACAAAGAGCCAAAAACCAGCCAGACTGCCAACAACACATAAACTATATTAACAGCCTTACGAAGCTTGGCGAATAACCACAACGGGAAGATACAGATCGCCAGCGGAATGATCCAGACTGTAAACCGCAGGGATAAAACAGGCATTACAAAATACAGGACAAAAAGGATGGCAAGCAGCGTAATAACCAGCGACCATACCAAGCTCAGTTTCAGCTTGTTCAGATCAATCTGGACGCTTTGCTTAGGTTTTATGGTATTCATCGGACTCTCCACACATCTTATTAGGTTGCTTTGATTGAATTGCAGAGAGAATCAAATTCGTCAAGTTTTTTCTTATTCTACTTCCACCAGTCTGTAGCTTAGCTTTCCCATTCCCAGTTCATGAGCATAGCTGATCTGACGCTTGCCGCTCACCGAAATCTCTTTCAAAAATGCGTCTTTGCAGTTATGAGCCTTGTCCACCAGGTCATGACTGGCAGCTTCCACCGCCACGATGTCTGTGGAAGCCACAATCCCCAGATCGGGTAAAAAAGGTTTGGGAGCATGGCTCATACAATCGCAGGCACTGCTGATATTAGCCAGCACGTTGATGTAAACCATGGGTTTTTGTTCAGTAAGCACTTTGGCATATTCCACCAGCCTTTCCATAAAAGCATCCTGGTTTTTGGCCGGAAACGAATAGACTTTTTCCGGGCAAACCGAAACGCATTTGCCACAGGCTATGCAGGAAAGGTGGTCGATATTCACGGGATCTATGGTAATCGCATCCTCTGGACAAGAGCTAACGCAAAGCCCGCATTTGATGCATTTCTCATCATCATACAAAGGATAGTTGCCGCTGTGCTGAAACCTTTTCCCCTCTTTGCTTGCCAAGCCCATGGCGATATTCTTGATCGCCCCGCCAAATCCGGCCATACCATGTCCTTTGAAATGCGAATAGATAAGATATGAATCATAATTGGGGAAATGACTGCCGGTATACACCTTGCTGAAATGCTTGCCCTTGGCGGGATAGGCCAGATTGCCTTCACTGTCCAAAATATCTATGGGAGCAAAGTTAAACCCATGCCTTTTGGCCAGAGCTATATGCGATTCAGTTTTCCCGCGCTGGGCTCCATATAGAACATTGGTTTCTACCAAAGTGGCGTTTAGCTGCTGACATAAAGGCTTTATAAGGTTTGGATCAAGCAGGTTTTTGTTTCCCTCTTCGCCAAAATGCAGCTTAATGGCAATCTTGCCCTTGAGCTGAGGTTGCAGCCTAGCATACAATTTTTGTACAGCCTGGGGACTGATCTCTTTGGAATAATATACGATTGCGGCTGTGCTGTCTGGACTTGCAGATGGATTGGATTCCTGCTTCACACAGGCCGCCGGCAGACAAAATGCACAGCAACAGATCAGCATGAATATCTTATGATACAGCATATTTACCTCTATTATCCAGTTTGAAAGAGAGCATGGGAAAGTCAAGAAGATTATGCATATTCTTCTCTATGAAAACACTTGGCTACTTCGTACTAACACAATCTGGATATCCCCCCGTCACTATGATATTCGTTGTTTCGTTTTTCTCTGCTTTTCACTGTGGTTTTTTAGAAAGAATCCTCTGCTTTTCTCCGTTATCCTCTGCTTTTCTCTGTGTTAAAAATAAGAAATCTCTCACAGACACCTCAGATACCACACAAGGATTCCCTTTGCGTTATCTGAGGTATCTATGAGAGATGCTCTTTGATTCTCCTGTCTTTCCGGCTATGCTGCTATAGCTTCACCAGTTTGCGGGTTTGAACCTTGTTTCCGCAATGCAACCTGAGAAAATAAACCCCAGACCCTACTTGTTTGTTCTGTGAATTCGCTCCGTCCCAGGTAACAGATTGTTCACCTGAACCTTTAGTCCCTGAAAAAATCTCCTTTACCAATTGTCCCTTCAGATTGTAAACACCTAGTTTTACCGGCTCGGGGTTCTTCTGTTCCCAGATGATGCTAACCCTTTCCTTGAAGGGATTGGGATAGCAGGATTTGAAGAATGAACTAAGCGCTGGCAGTTCAGGCTCATCAGGATTTGCCGCAATGTTGCCATTCAGCTTTTGGGCGAAGATGCCCTGGAAGGGATTCAGATAATCCGGCGGCAAATCGAAGCTCATGTTTCGCCAAACCACTATTGCTTCATTGCCCATTGAACACACATAGGGATAGCTCTTGTCGCCAAAAGTATGGCTTAGCAACTGCGGACTGCTCTCCACAGTAAACCCCTGTGGGCTAAGAGTTTGGTAATACAATTCCAAATCTTCATGGGCATTGGGATTCTGCCAAACCGCCGCAAAACCGCCATTTTCGTAGGCAGCCAAACGCACCTGCGATATACCGCTATAGGGCAAAAGATTGGCAATCAGCAAGCCCGGAGCCGGATGCAGCAAATCACCAGAAGCAGAAACAAATTGGTAGCGCACAGTTCCCGACCCGACATAAGTGGAACCTGTAATAATCCCAAAGCCATTATCCTGCGCCACACAATCTACAAACCAAGCTCCACCCTCTGCCATCACCACATTCCAGGCCTGGCTGTGATCGGGCTCCCACCTCTGCGCAAAGAGTTGGCTGGGCGCAAAACCGCCATAAACCAAAACCAGGCTTTCGCCGAAGCTCGTAGCCCAGAAGGGACGCTGATCGTCGTCGTTCGGATTATCGAAAAGCAGTTCTCCCTGCGGATTCCAACCTTGGACGGGATCGCCATTGGCATCCACCAGCAGACCATATATTTTATTGTGGGTTTCACCGGGATTGTGTCCCTGCCAAGTGTAATACCTGCCAGCGGAAGCGGTTAGCGAACTGCTTCCGGCCAGAATGTTATCCACCAGCACTTTGCCGCCGGCACCCCAAGCCCAAGCCCAATTGGTGAACCGCTGTCCCATCAACCTCAGATTCCCGCTTTGGCTGGGTTGCATCCAGCCAAGATAAAGGTCATTCTCATATGCGCTTAGCTTGAATTCATCAGTATGGATATCGGTAATCAGCATGCCGGGACTATTGAGCCCATAATCACCCCAATAGCTGATCAATAGCATATAGCTGTTATTGCCCAAAGAATAGACCACCATCACATTATCGCCGCTCCAGGGACATGATGTGTAGTAATTGGGATTGGTATCATAACCGCCCATCACCACTGGCTGGGGCAACACTGGATAACCATCAGCACTGATGATTTGATAACAAAGCGCATACTCGTGTTCATCATTCTCGTCCATATAAAACACAATGCTACGATCCCCCATCGGCTGGGTTGCCACTGGAAAGGCATAACCGGTTCTGGCAGTTGCCAGAGTAGCCCCCTCATTGCCTAGCAAGGGGCTGCCCTGCTGGTTCAGCACCTGCATGTTCAGCTTCTTCTCCTCCGGAGTAGAAAGCTGGCACAGCGCCATTAACCCCGAAGCACTGCTTTGCAGGCTATATTCAAGGGCTCCGATATTACTGCTGAACAGGCTGATCCCCTGTCCCCAGGCAGCCTCCATGTTGTTGTCCCGGCAGTTCACCTTTAGGCTGGTGCCGTTTGCACCGTCTTCCAGCCAGGCACAATACACTTTACCAGTGGAATCGAGGCTAAGCTGAGGACGCAGAATCTGAACATTGGGAGCACTCATCAACAATCCCCCTGCGGGATAAGCCTGGTGATGATAAAAGTCCACGAAGTAATAGCGCAGCTCACTATTCGTGCCACCAGGAGCGCATAGCAAACTCAAACTTTGCCCATCCAGGGCTACTGCATATTCCGTGGGAAGAGCTGTTTGAGAAATCAGCAAAGTATAGTTATAATCAGTCATCGGAGTTCCCTGTGAGCCATAGAGACGCATTTTGTAATAAGTGCTGTTGGTGGCTTCGTCAAAGGTTTTTACTCCTTCAATCATCAGATGACCCGAGGTAATGAAGATATCATGAGGAAGGTTGGATTCGCCGTTTTCATAAGGATAGCTTTGCTGCCAAACCCTATATCCGTAATCGGCATAACGCTCAACGTAATTGATTTGGTTCACTGTGCTTTTGTAGTGCAAGCCAACTCCATAGCCATAAACAGAGGCTATTCCACTGAAGACGACATCCGGTTCCGCAACTATCTGAGGTGCATTTGTGCCCCAAAGCTCGGTTCCGGAAGCGTTATAGCGCCGTCCATAGATAGTATTGCCACTTTCTTGCTTGTAGAATAGGTAAGCACCACCCTGTTCATCAGCGGCCAGGGAGTATTCATAATAGGTTACGATCCGATCAGTTATTACCGAAATCCCATCCCCCCAGAGCGGCAAGCCTGAAGAGCTAAGCTTTTGCAGCTTTAGTTGAGATCCTGTGTTTGCACCAAGTTCAAACCAACTGAGGATAAAGCAATTGTCGCTGCTGGCATGAAGCTCAAGATTCTGAACCGTTTGAATACCATCCTGAACCAAGACGGGATTGTCCCAAAGCGCTGAACCGTTCTGCTGATAAAGTTTTGCGTATATTTTGTGCCTTCCCTGAGTGCTTTTCACCCAAGCTGAAAGGACATTACCAAAGGAATCGGGTGTGGAACTGCCATTATAAAAATGCAGATCCTGTCCATCCCGGACCACAACATCATTTTGCCACATCGGAGCGGCGTAGGCCAAAACCGATAGCAGCAACAGGGCACAGATCAGAGCGTGTTTCATGGGAACTCCTTACTATTGTTTCTTGGACGTGGATAGATAAAAAACCTCACAACATAAGAAACGGATTGGTAAAAATAGCAAGATATAGTTATTCATCTATAGATAAGTGTGCGACTTTTTCAAAAGGTATGGATGATTTGTGGCCAAAGCACTGGAGATCAGTTAAATACATGAGCTAATCCACTTTTGGGATTGACAGATATTTACTGTTTTATTATATGTGTTCTATCAAAATTTTGGGGTCTTCATGATGGAAATATGTGCTACGCTCCCTGAGAAAGAAAAGCTGGAACTGCTTCAGCAGGAAATCCACTGCCGTGCAGAACATGAATTTGAGCAGAAAGTGCTGCGGGACGAGCTGGTGAACAGACTTAGCTTGAGATTCGTCAGTTCCGGCCCCAAGCAGTGCGAACCTATTGAGTGGCTAAGGCATAACTACCCCAAAGAAGTAGAAACCTATTTCTCAGATCTGTTTGACTACTGCCTGCATTATGCAGTAAAGATTGTCTCTGATCCCGTTCAGGCGGAAGACATAGCCCAAGATAGCATTAGGGAACTGCTGGCTTGTCGTTGCGAGATCAAAACTCTACGGGCCTGGTTGGCAAGAGTTGTGCATAATAAGGCTATAGCTTACTACCAGACTAATCACCGCGCTGATAAGCTTTGCCAGGATTTGAAGCAGCAGATGTTGCCCCCTGATCCGGATGAAGCTGATTTTGAGATTAAAATCGAACGGGAGCAGGTGAAAAAACTGCTCTCCAAAACCGACTATTTGCTTTACAAGAAAATCTTCGATGCCTCCAACCTGAAGGCCTATGCCAAGCAGCAAGGCATAAACTATCAAACCGCCAAAGAACATAAACACCGCATCAAAGTGAATCTGCGCAGCGCTTACCTGAAAGAACAAGGCTGGAAAGACAGCCAGGAAATCCTCAGCTATCAGCAACTAAGGAGCATCAAACGATTTATCTGCAGGCTGGTGGAAAACCGGGGAAAGGGTTATGCCAAACGCCATCCAGATGTCCAGACAGCACTTTCGGACTGCACAGGACTGATGACCTGGGAGATCTCGATGCTGGATGAAAGGAGCTTTCATCTGTTTCTGATGTTCAGCACAAACGCATTACCGGAAGTACTGACTATGGATATCAAGCTGAACCGGGCCCACCGGATAAGCATTACAAAATCGAAACGAGGCACCTTGATTGCTACCATGCCGGAAGGAACCGCCAAGCCTTTGTCCACCTTGAAAGGGAAAGCTGTACTGAACTATCAGGAGTTACTGAAACTGGTTCCCCAAGCTGAAGTATATGACCAGGAGCTGTTTTCGGAGATGCTGGAAACGCTGAAGGACAATTAAACTGGGAGTGTTGGAGTGCGTGCATCTTTCGGGCAAGGCTTTTCAGTGTCTTCGGTAGTTAAAACAGAATACGTGTAAATCCGTGCTATCCGTGAAAATCCGTGTTCCTATTGCAGGTTCGAAAGTTCAGGAGTTCAAAGGTTCAGAGGTTTCTGGGGGATAAAAAAATGGCTGGGCAGGAAGGATTCGAACCCTCGGATGGCAGGGCCAGAACCTGCTGCCTTACCGCTTGGCGACTGCCCAGCAAAAGCTGGATGTTTATGCACTGGCTGGGCAGGGAGGATTCGAACCCCCGGATGGCGGGACCAAAACCCGCTGCCTTACCGCTTGGCGACTGCCCAGCGCATAAACAAACACGACTATAAACATCTGGCGGAGAGGCAGGGATTCGAACCCTGGGT
>CAZGWB010000008.1:0-46571 GCA_964529335.1 uncultured Candidatus Cloacimonas sp. | reverse complement strand
ACCGGAGTCATACCGGATGATCATGCGGTATGACTCCGGTATGATATAGTGATTAGTGGCCAGGAGACAGGGAACAGACAAGTGTGAGTAGGGAAACACATCTCTAACCGGCAGCCATTTTTGGTTTCGACAATAGCAAGGTAAAAGCCTTACCGCTGATCCCCCAAAAAACAACTAACAAGCCTACTCCGCAGTTAATCTGTGAATAACCCACACAACCTAATATCCCCAGGTTTTTACCTTTTGCATTAAATGTTTAGAGTATCCGTTGACAATAATCAACAGATCATGCTAAAAAATGTGAAGAATTTGCCGCCTACGGAGATGCAGCAAAATATCAGCAATTTGTTAGTTGACCTCAGCATTAGCGATAACGTGAGATTCTATTGGGTGGTTGCGGTTAGATAGTTCGTTGTTGAATCGGACAACAGATATGTGGTCTTCCGATAAGCATCTGCCGCATAGTGCCCACAGAATATAACGTAATGAAAGCTATAAGGCCAGCTCCGATGATCAGTACCTATCAACCACCATCCAGAATCAGTAGCTATCCTGAATTGGGAAAAACCTCAAAGCCGTTATTAGGCAAAGCGCCGCAGACACAATCTCCAAAGCCATCGAGCAGGGGTATATATGGATAACTCTCGTCAGCGTTAATCACGCCAAATAAACTGAGATGCAAATTTATGCTTTGCTTTAGACTTTTCCATAAGCAGATAAGTGCCAAGTTGGCCATTGGCCTTCATTCTAGAGTATATATGTCCTAATCGGGGATGAGAAGACGTGTTCTTTTCTATTTTTATCTCATTTGCCATCTTTAGCAGTTCATTATAATCCTCTGTCCTGTTAACTAGTACTTTCCATATTGTCTCGTTAATCAATTGATCCGCGACGGTTACTGGTTCTGACATCAACCTTCGATTTTCTAAATCTACGTTAATATTTCTTACATCTTCAAACACAATCGCATCTCTTAAAAGCTTCTCTGCCAAGAATTGAGTTAATTTATCACTGTTTTGTTTGGCAATCATACTCAGGATATCTTTGTTAAATATATAACCCATTAGTCCTAGCCTGCAATGAACCGATAAGTCGCTACTTTCAACAATATTGTAAAGCATTTCTTGATCATGCATTTTTATATTGATGCTTTCGATGCCAGCATCAGACTCAAGGAATTCCTTGATATATGGTTTTAGATTACTATCAGTGATCATATTGTATGCTTCGTCTCTACTTAAATAGCTAAAGGAAAGTTTTTGAACATAATACCTGTATGCGATCTTGTAAGATTCAGTGTAAAACTTATCAAATTCATAAGTAAACAAACTCTTCACATCATAGCTTGCAATGATGTTCACTATCTTTGACATATATGCATATTCTACATCACTCGGACTCATGTTTTGATAAAAACCCCTTACCTCATCATTTAGTATTGAGATAATTTCTGCTGGGCTATAACAAGTCTCATCTTTGCAGTTTACAAGCAGATATTTTTCTTTTGCTTTAGCGTAGAATTTTTCTCTTCGTCGAATCTGTTCAGGTTCTGAGACTTCTTGAAATGGTCTCCACGGCAGATAGTTTAGGTAGGCAATTATCAATGACCCGATAGTAGTGGAATATGGAACTTCCTCTTCATAAACGTTTTTTATGATTTTGAAATCTGATATGTTTTCAATTGCAATTGATCTGTGTGCTTTTTGTTTTATCGCAAGTTTCGCAGCCAACACTGAATCTTTATCAAACAATCTTGCAGAGTATTTTGTTTCTTCGGGGTATTTGTTTTCCATAAGGATGTCATAAAGCCTACGCTGGGACACAAGTGGAATTAGCCCTAAAAGCAAATCTTTATTTGTAGTGGACATGGATATCGAGTCATATATAGTTTCATCGCGTGTGATCTTTAATAATGGTGAAAAATCTAGTATATTGATTTTTGGTTTCGGGGAGTAATAACTATAACCATGCAGCGGAACAACTGCTTCAGCAGGAGCTTCATCCTCAAACCATCTCTGCGCTAACAAAGAACCCTTATTAAAAAGTAGTATGTTATATCTATAACCCCACATCGATACCTGACTCAGCGTCCCCTTCCTAACATATTTAAGTGCCCATGTATCAACCCCCACGATGGCATATACATCTGGAAAATGTTTCTTAAAATCTTTACTATTCAAGCTTATAAAAGCGTTTGTTACAGCTAATGGAGCTCTATCAGTCGGTTGAGTATATTTGGAAACGTAAAAATGGTTTTCAGGTGCATGTTTAAATCCCTCTTGATAAGCTATGGCATTCTTTATTGCTTGTAAGCTATTGGCTTCATTATCAAAATTGCCGATGGATTCGGAGTATTTCAAATATGCCATGATATCCAAGGTAGAAGACGTTATTCCAGATTCTTTGGATATCTCTTCATAAAATGGCTTAAGATAGCTTAACGAATCCGGCAGCAAAGTAAACCTGTGTGCTAGAAGCTTATCTTGGGAGGACTGATACATACTCCTGCGATTGAACTTGCTATAATGTAGAATATACGAATCAGCTATGGCTTGCTTCATGCTGTCTGTAATACCAATGTTTTTATATGTGATATATGTGTACATATTTTTGCTGTCGTCATGTATTCTTCTTGGGATTTCAAGATATGGTTCTTTTGCATTCAGGTCCGTTGATTCCTCAATTGTACTTTCAAGCATATAAAGCAGAACTTCATTGGAAAAATCATATTTCCAACCAACTTTGTAGTTGTTAGCTGCATATTCTATGGTTTTCTTTACTAACTCAACGTCATTGAGTTTTACCGAAGCAACAAATCTTGAATTGACATCCTTTGATTCTTTGGCTACCCTTTTTAATAGAGCAACATCTGAACAGTTAGCTACAACAATGAAGTTAGATGATCTTATTGGACTAAAACAGCTGCAAAGGACAGAGATAAACAATGCAAATATAAACAGCATAGAATATCTTATTAATCTGGCCTTAAAAAGAGTGCATAAGCGCTGATGTAAAAGGGAATTACTCTTAGATATCTGTGGATCACAATGTTTCATGGCAACCTCGTTTTACAGTTATTAAAATAATACACTCATCATGTTATTTGCTAGAATCATTTTACAATCAAGAATCCAACTTTTACAAAATTATCCTTCTCCGAAATTCAGTCAAGTAAAACCTACAACGACCAGTGGGCTGGCAGCGATGCAGGCTTGCGAAACTGCTGCAAAGCTGTTCCCACCCATTACTTACCCTTAGTTTTTAGGATGGGACCCCTTGAGCACCATAACAAACCGCCTGTTTTGTGTCACCCACAAGGGATATGGATGAGATGTAATCCTTTCCTGAGGTTCCGCTATCCCTCCACCCTAGGCTGATTTCACCCCTTTGGGGTTTAGCCTGTTGACAAAACCAGCAAGGCGACAGAGGCCAGAACCCCGAAAGGGGGTTCTCACCATAGGCGGTGGTTTTAACCACCGTTTAGCGATACAGATAACCTCATGATACTCCTTCAGGGGTATTCACCATCTCCGGCTGCTTTAGCGGCCGGAAAAACCAATCCGGTGGATAAATCCACCGGAGATGTTGAAAATTTCCTGCGGTGATTTTTTTCTACATGCCTCTGAAACGGTGGTTGAAACCACCGCCTATGGTGAAAAATCCTCTGAAGAGGATTTGATTCTACCATGCAATACTGCTTTGTCAACAGCCTGCACCCCTGCGGGTTTGTATAAGCTTCAGGATGAAGCTTATACGGGGGTTGGGGCTGGGGATGAAGCTTATACAAATGAAAGGGCCGGAGCGAAGTCCGGCCCTTTTTTTATGATTGCTTTATTGGTTTATTCCATCAGCATCATTTTGCGGGTGGAGCTATAGGAACCGGCTTTCAGGCGATACATATAGATACCTGAGGACAAGGGATTACCCTGGTCGTCGCGGGCATTGAATACCACCTTGTAGTGGCCGCTTGCTTGTTCGCCATTCACCAGGCTACGCACGAGCTGTCCTTTCAGGTTATAAACTTCCAGGCGAACCGGACCAGCTTCCTTGATGGAATAGGCGATAACCGTTTCGGGATTGAAGGGATTGGGATAATTGCCCTTCAAGGCGGTTACGCTGGCGGGCAGCAGTTCGTCCTCACTGGCTACACCGGCCAGGATGAAGTTCAGAGTGGTATTCTGGTTGGGAGAAACCACTACGTTATCGATGGTTCTGGGCAGGTAGCCGGTTGCTGTGGCGGTAACGCTGTAGGTTCCCACCTGCAAAGGCAGGCTATAGGCTCCCGCGGAATTGGTGGTGGCGTTCACGCCATTGGCGCTGACGGTTGCCCCAGCTATGGCTTGGTTATTGGATTTGCGAACGAAGCCCACGATATTGCCCATCTGAGTCTCTTTCAGAATGATATTCGAGAACGAGGGCACGGAGCTAACGTTATTTGTATAGATGGCACGCACCGCCCAGCGGTAGTTGCCATTGGGCAATCCGTTCCAGCCGGAGTCGGTGAAGGTTAGGGTTGTGATGGTTTCCGGAGTTAAGGATATCCAGGTAGCAGGATTGGTTTCGCCTCCGGGAATCAAACGCCAGAGTTTGTAGCCTTGCAGGCTTCTGGTTTGACGTCCGCTGTTGGTTTCAGAAACGCTGAAAGCAGAGCTGTGGCGGATGCCGTCGATAGTAGCTCTGGAAGGGCTCGGAGCTATTGGCATCTCTGTCCTGTCCGTATTGGGCAGGGATTTTCCGGCTTTGGCAGAGATAAGCTCACTACCGGCAAAACGCAGGGTTTCAGTGGCGTTGCCAATATAGAGATTATCGATAAACCAGGCATACCACAAGCCATCGTTGGAAGCAGGATCATCTGCCTGGAAGGCCAGCTTGATCTGCTGTCCGCCATACATTTCCAAGTCTATTACCAACGGGAAGGCATAGTAATTCCAGCCACCGGTTTGTGTAGTGGCGTCGAATAACACAGTCCAGTTATTACCATTGTCGGTGGAGACCTTGATGTAGTAGTGATCTTCGTAAACCGAACCGCGGTAGATGTAGGCATCCACACTCAGATGCGCTGCGGGAGGACAATTGAAGGCAGGAGTAATCAGCCATTCATCCTGATGATTGTAGTCCCACCAGAGACCAGCCTGATATTCTCCTTCTGGAGGATCAACCGGGCTGCCACCTGCACTAACGGAGCCAAATCTGCACCAGGTAGGGAATACTCCCGGAATAACCTGAGCTCCGGTATTGTTGATTATCTGGGTCCAGTTGGTGGGCGGGAAGGCAGTTCCTTCGAAGCCTTCGGTCACTTCCACGGCAGTGGGGTCAGGAGCTTGCCACACGAGGTCAACTGCATTGCCTGTGTCATTCTGAGTGGCCTGCACGCCATAGGGAGCATAGGCTATTTCGTTCAGGGTAATGCTGCCCATGTTATAGGCCCCTGCGCCAACATTTATGTTGCCGGTAGCGGTTGTATAGCCAGGAGCCATGATGCTGTAGCTGTAGGCTTGGTTGGCATATACGCCAGGGAAGCTGAAAGCACCTGTTGCGGCTGTAGTGGCGCTGTAGTTTTGATATCCGGTTAAGCTGATCGTTGCGCCAGAAATACCGTTTCCGGTGTCGCTGGCCAGGATCGTTCCGGTTACGCCCACTACGGGCATGGGTTGCAGAGTGATGTTTTGGGTTTCAGTTTCGTCTTCTTCGATGGTTACATTGATGTTCTGGGTGATGTAACCATACTTGCTATATCCGACGCTGTAGGTATTGGGCAGGATGTTTTGGATCATATACTGTCCCTGGGCATTGGTGGTAGCGCTATAGGTGGTATCGGTGATCTGGACGGCCACGCCTTCCAGAGGGGTTCCACCCTGGGCAGTAACGGTTCCCTGCAGGTGACCAACTCCACCGGGGATTCCAATGATAGTGGTTTTCGGGAATTGACCAGTGGGAGTGGCGGTTGGAGGTGCAGCAGGATCATAGGTTGTGCTGTCACTCTGGACTTTTCGGACTCTGGCAGGATGCGTTGCATCGGTTTGAGCCTTGAAGTTATCAGACGTGCTGTAGTATTGGGTATCCATGGGACGCTGGATCATGATTACCAGGTTTTCACCATTCAGATACAGATATGGAGCGTTGAAGGGAATGGTGATGGTGTTTTCACCGCTGGGATAGGTGATGTTTCCATCAAATACCAGGGTAAGCTGAGTGGAAGGTATCCAGCCAGCGCTGAGATCCGCCTGGGTGGTGGTTCCGATCCAAACCTTGGTAGGCATGTCTGGTAGGTTTGTGGTAAAGGCATTGTAGAACTGCAGGCCGGTGATGGTGCCCATAAAGTTGCCCATTTCGGCAGGGTAATACATGCCTTCGAAGAGGCTGTTCTTGTAATACATATCAACCGGAGTGCGGGCATTCTGGCTGCCATCGCCGATCGTAACGGCAAACACTCCCGAAGGCAGCACCAGAACCGTAAGGTTGTTGGTCTGGTCGTTCAGGTTATTCTGGTCACCGGTAAGCAGAACTTTGGCGTAAAGCGTTACGGAGCCTTCCGTAGCAGGAGTCCAAGTGAGCGGAACCGATACGGTTGCTCCAGGTGCGCAAGTTACGCCTGCTGCAGTGGCAAGCTCCACGTTTGCGCTGTTGTACAGCTTTACCGTGTAATCATTCTGCGTGGCGGTTCCCCAGTTGAAGATGCTTACATTGTAAACACTGGGCTGTCCCACGCTGGGAGTGCTGTTTCCAGCCAGAGTAGTGGCGGCCAGATCGTTAGTGGGTATCACTTCGATCATTACATCATCGATGTAGATCGATCTGCCCGTTCCACCCAGGCCATGCTTGAATACGATGTGCTTTCCCTGGCCTGTGTAGCCGTTGAAGGTGGTTACGTATTCGGTAAGCGTTGTGGTCAGGCTAATCGATTGGGTTTCCAGATAGGTAAGCGGATCCGAAGGATTTACCATAATACCCACAGAGAGCGGATAATTGGCACCCGAAGCGCGGGCCCAGAATTTCACTCTGGTGGTATTGGTAGGAATAGCCGTTCCCAAAGGCGGAGCAACTACCATCAGGGTAGCTGAGGCGTCGGAGGGATTATAGAGCCGCACGCAATTTGGCTGGCTATGCGCATAGGTTGTGCTGGCATAGGTTCCCGCCACTGCGGTAGTGGAAGTGGATTGCACGATATTCGTCCAGTCCGGAGGCAAGGCAGGAGGAGTAGCAGCATCGAAATTCTGTGCATAGGGCAGGGTGTTCAGAGTGGTGTCGATGCAGTTTCCGCTAAGCGCCACGGTATGAGGAGTGCGGTCGTTGTTATCAATTACCAGAGTGTAGGTTCTGGCCAGGTTGTCCGTTATCGTGATCGTTGCGGTATGCGCACCCACGGCGGTAGGATTATAGCGAGCCAGGAAGCTGATCGCCTGTCCGAAAGTGACGTTTGCGGGCATGGCTGGCAGATTTTGCAAGCTGAACATCGGGCTTCCCGTGATGGCAATGCTATTGATGGTAATGGTTCCGCCTCCGGCATTGGCTATGCTGAAGCTTTGTTCGTTTATGGAATTGATCAGCACGGTTCCCCAGTTTTTGGCAGAGGGGTTCACGCTAAAGATAGGGTTGGCGCCGGGGCTGAAATGGAAGGTGGTTTTGGGGAACTGAGCGGAAAGCGTTCCGGCAGCCGAAGGTGCTGCTGGATCGTAAGCTGTGGTATTGGAAGTAAGCTTTCTGGCCCGGCTTGAACCAACCGTTTGCACGAAGAAATTGTCGTTGGTGTTATATATCTGGGTATCCATTGGACGGTTGGCATATAGCACCAGATTTCCGCTAAGGTATTGGAAGGGAGTTTGCAGCGGGATGGTAACTGTGTTTTCTCCAGCCGGGAAACTCATTGTGCCGTCATAAACCAGGGTTAACTCAGGCGGCAGAATCCAGCCACCGGACAGATTATCCAGTTGGGTGGAGCCCAGCCAGATCTTGATCGGTTTATTCTGCAAATCGCTAACGAAGGTGTTGTAGAAGCTAAGAGCCGTGATATTGCCAAACATGTTCATTTCGCTGGCATAATACAGGCACTGATAGAGACTGTTGTTGTAATAGAAGTCCAGAGGACGACCTTCAGTCTGGCTGCCGTCACCAATGGTAACCGCTACCACACCGGCCGGCATCACGGTGATGTTCAAAGCTGGGCTGATATCGTTGGCAGGAACCGTATCACCCGGAAGAACCACTTTACCGGTTATGGCCAATGGCCCTTCGGCAGCGGGA
Organism: uncultured Candidatus Cloacimonas sp.; assembly: GCA_964529335.1. Classification (GTDB taxonomy): domain Bacteria; phylum Cloacimonadota; class Cloacimonadia; order Cloacimonadales; family Cloacimonadaceae; genus Cloacimonas. The sequence continues at coordinate 38,330 of CAZGWB010000008.1, read as the reverse complement.
GTCCAACTGATCGGGACATCCAGTTCTTCGCCGGCGGCGATGGCCGGTCCGGAAACCGAAGCAAGTTCTGTGGTGCCGGTCATGATCTTAACAGTGTAGCTGCCAGCAGCCTTGGCCTGGGTTCCGGTGTTTTTTATTCCAACCGTATAGGCGGCAGCCATACCCATTGTGGGTGTGGTGGTGCCGGAGATGGTTAGTGCAGACAGGTCGTTACGCAGGATGCGAACCATATTTGAGAAGGCAGGAGCGCTCAGCACACCATTTGTATATACGCCTTTCACAGCCCACTTGTAATTGCCGTCGGGCAATGTTCCCCAGGCGGTATCCACATAGTTGGTGTCGGTAATGGCTGAGGCAGTAAGCTGGGTCCAGGTAGTTTCGTTTGTTTCGTTACCTTGGGTAAGACGCCATACCTTATAGCCATTCAGGGGTCGGAAATCAGCATTGTTCACAGTAGCATGGGCATAGCTGGCTTTAGATTTATCCCTGGCTAATGCCTCTTTCAGTTTGGTTCCGCTAACTTCATCCAGACCTCTGAAATCGGTGGGAGCAATTACTGCGGGAGCTGCTTTTGCCATAGTTTGTGAAGCTCCGACATAGATGTCATCTATATACCATCCGGCATAGCTAACTGTGGATGTGGCATACCACTCGAAACTGATTTCCACTTCGCTCAATCCCTCGAAAGCCGAAAGACTAACGGTCAGTTCCTGCCAGGGCATGAATTCTGCCAGAGCCGAGCTGCCCCAGATTGTTGTTCCGTTTGCTTTTATTAGGCCGTAATCCCAGGTGTTGTAGCCGTCCATATAATGCCAGAGGGACAGTGTGGGATTGGTAATTCCGCTGAGATTGAAGGTTTTGCGAAGATAAGACCAACCGCCGGCATTGGTGTAGCCGCTTAGGACTTTCGTTCCCCACAATCCGGTTCCGGAATGAGCATTGGTGGGGGGAACGTCCACATAGGTGTCGATATCCGTATATCCGGTGGTAGTGTATTCATTTGTCCATTCCCAGTCGCCCAAAGGATTCGTCCAGCTCGAGCTGGGAACCCAACCGCAGTTATCGGCTTCAAAGTCATCCACGCCACCTCCGCCGCCAGAGCCCGGAGGACGCCAGGTAAGCGCAACCTGCGTTTGAGCGGTATTTTCTGTAGCCACTACCGCACGGGGTGGATTGGTAACTTCAATCATGGTTAAAGTGCCCAGATTCAGATTAGTGGCACCAACCACGGCAACACCCGTAAGGTCGGAATAACCCACCTTGGTAAGGGTGTAGTTATAGGTATTGCCCGAAAGCACACCGGTGATAGTAAAGTCGCCACTGGCATTGGTGGTGCCATCATAATCAAGCGGACCATCCAGATGAACCTGCACCTGAGCAAGACCTACCGTGGGCTGATCGCTGCCAACCACATGTCCGCTTACGCTTATTGTGGAGGATGGGATAAGGGTGAAGTTCAGCACGGTATTATTGCCGTCAGTGATGACTGCGGGCAGTGTCTGAGTTTGATAACCAAGCTTGGAAGCACTTACGTTATAGGTTCCCACCGGAAGGAAGGGGAAGCTATATTGACCGGTGGTGGAAGTGGTTTGATTCCAGGGGTTATCCACGATCTGGATGCTTACGCCTTCCACGGGATTACCGCCGGAACTAACCGTTCCGCTTAGCGAACCCATGCCGTTTACCACGAAGGTAAGGCTGGTTTTGGCAAATTTTCCAGAAAGGGTTCCGGCTGCCGAAGGTGCGGCTGGATCGTAGGTGGTGCTATCGCTGCGCAGAATCCGCCCACGATTGGTGCCGATGGTTTGCACTTTGAAGTTATCGTTAGTATTATAATACTGCGTATCCATCGGACGATAGGCATAGAGAACCAGATTGCCTCCGGTATAAAGATATGGAGTCTGCAGCGGAATAACGATCGTATTTTCCCCGGCCGGCAGGTTTATCGTGCTGTCGTAAACCAAGGTCAGTCCGTCGGAAGGAAGTATCCAACCAGCAGACAGATCGGCCAGTTGCGTGGTGCCCAGCCACAGCTTGATAGGCATATTCTGCAGATCGCTAACGAAATTGTTGTAGAAGGTAACCGTGGTTATGGTTCCCATCACACCTATTTCGTTGGGATAATACAGAGCTTGGTGCAGGCTGTTTTTGTAATAGAAATCATAGGGAATGCCATCCACTTCGTTGCCTTCACCGATCGTTACAACTGTGGCTCCCGCAGGCTGAACAGAGATATTATAAGGTGGCGTTTGATCATTGGTGGGATTAACGTCGCCAACGAGGACCACTTTTCCGTAAATCGCCATGGGGCCTTCGGTGGTGGGAGTCCAACTGATCACGGCAGAAGCTGTGGCTCCGGGTGCGATGGTGGGTCCGGCTACGCTTCCCAGTTCTGTAGTTCCGCTCATCAGTTTTACCTGATAAGTGCTTTGGGAAGCGGTTCCCCAGTTATAAAGCTGCACTGAGTAGTTCGAAACCTGATTCACCGAAGGAGTCGCATTTCCGGTAACCCCTGTGGCTGCCAGATCATTGGGAGCAATCTGTTCAAAGCTTACATCATCGAAATACAGAGTACGTCCGGTTCCACCCGTGCCGTGTTTAAAAGCTATGAAGGTTCCGGCACCAGTATAAGTGGTAAGGGAAACCGCATATTCGGTCAGGGTGGTGGTAAGGGCCAGGTTCTGCACTTCAGTGTAGGTGGCAGGATCGGTGGGATTGGTCATTACGCCAATCGAAAGTGGATAACCCGCACCGCTGGCTCGAGCCCAGAATTTTACCCTGATGCTGTTCACCTGCAGAGCTCCCCCAATGGGAGGGCCAACTGCGATCAATACAGCTGCGGCATCACTGGGGTTGTAAAGCCGGAAGCAATTGGGCTGGCTATGCGCATAGGTGGTGCTGGCATAGGTGGCAACAACTGCTGAGGTGGAGCTGGATTGCACGATGGCTGTCCAGTCAAAAGGCAAAGCCGGAGCAGTCACCTGATCCCAGTTTTGGCTGTAGGGCAGGGTGGTAACCGTTGCATCGCCGTGGGTGGTAAAGCTCCAAACCGGGCAATTGGTTGCATTTCCGAAGTTGTTGTAAGGAATCACCTGCCAGTAAATGGTAGTAGCGCCAGGAAACTCGCCGGGAGGATCAAAGGTGGTAACTGCACCCAAATCCTGGTTACTTACAATATTTGTAGGGGGATTATTGGTTCCCACGGAAATTCTGTAGCCATTGGGCAGTCCGCCTCCGCTTAACCAATTAAGAGTGGCAAAGGGAGAAACCAGGGTGGCTCCATCTGCCGGGGAAATCAGATTGGCCGGATTGGGTGGTTGATTGGCCACCGGGAAATTGAAGTTATAAGTAAGGCCATTGGCCGGGAAATTTACGTCTGAAATTACCACATACTGGTTATTGGCCGTGGCGGCGGTGGTTTCCATCCAGCTTCCGGTTCCGGTTCGGGCGTTAAAATCGGTAGCCAAAGGACCGCGTAGTCCAACCTGCATATTTCCGGTCGTTGCGTTGTTCAGCATTTGGCCGTAAACGATCTTCACGTTATTTGTGGTCTCGTGTAGCTGAATTTGGAAGTTATAGTTATCTCCGGTTCCGCTGGTGCTGTATTTTTTATAACCTGACCATTGGACTACGCAAATCCTGTTGGGAGCAGTTCCAATGGTCTCCAGCCTCAGGGTTGCTCCGGTTTGAGCCTGTAGATCGCGTGCCAACGCTACAATGCGGTTGTAGAGCTGTTCCGGAGTTATCACCGAAGTAGAGGAAATCGGCGTATAAGCCGAGGAGGAGGTATTGTTTACGGAGGGAGTAAGCGCAGATTGACCTAACGAGATCCAGCCATTATTGTTGATGGCCAGACGGTCGAAAACTGCACCATTGAAAGTGAAATTGAATCCAATGTCAAAACCCGGACCGGTTGTGGTTGTTCCACCTGCGGGAACTGCCGGGTCTACAAACCTTTGGTCGTCGCTGGTTTCTGTTCCCAGCAAAACTCCACCGGTTATGGGAGTGTAAGTGCCTGCAGTGGCGGAAAAGGCATATTCAGAGGTTTGGGCAAAAAGCGCCCCACCCCACGCCAACAACAGGACAAGGACAGCATAGAGCAAACGTCTCATGGCATTCTCCTTTGTAATGGTTTATTGCGTTTTCTTGTTGAGTTTACATATTCATTATCGAAATACAATGGATTGAGTTCAGAAGAAAGGCTGCAAAAACCCTTTCTTCTGAAGCTTATCCGTTCATTCAAAACAGTGAAACACATTACTAATCCCTTTTCCATAATGGCTTTAGGGCCTGGACTGTGAATGTAATGCAATATTTATTCCTAACCCCAAAGAATTTAGCCTTGCTGAGCATCATTTCGAGGGGGATAACCATAAGTATTGACCTGATACAATCCAGCGTAAATAATGACACCAGTCTGATCTATTTTATGGGGTGCCAAGTAAGAACTATTTTCCTGAGGTTCGCCAGGCATCATAGATATTTTCCAGATCATAGCCTTTACGCATCAGCGAGGCAAAGATCTTATCTTTCTGTTTGGATTCGGGCAGTTCGGCATAACGCAAACGCAGCTTCAAAACCTGTTCACGGAGGTTTACCTGGTTTTGCCCGGGATCATAGCTTTCGGCCAGGATATCTTCCCACAGAGAAGCGGGAAGCCTGTTTTCCTTTAGTTTCTGAATGATGGCACGTTTGCTTTTACCGCGCTCTATCAGTGAATTGATCAAAAGCTGGGCATAGCGTTCGTCATCGATATACTTCGCTTCTAAGAATTCGTTTATCAGCCTGTTTATCAGCTCGTCGGAGTATGATTTGCGCTTCAGGTATTCCCTGCATTGCAAGCTGCTGTGCTCGCGTTCGGCCAGATATTTTAACAATTGCTGCCGTGCCTGTTTTTCCAGAATTTGCAGCAGTTCATTTGCCTGGTTGTCGTTTATCTCGCCGCAAAATGGATACGAAAAAAAAGCCAGGAGGATTTTGTCGTGCAGAATCCCCCTGGGAATTTTATCCAGTATTATTAGTGTGGTTCGGTCGTGCTCAGACGTCTTCGTCAGATGCAGATGCATGGTCTTCTGCGGTAAAATCAAAGTCGCTGGGATTTATCTTTTCGCGCAGTTTGGTTTCCAATTCCAGCAGCAGCGGGGGATTATCTTTAAAGAACTGCTTGGCCTTGTCTGCTCCTTGACCAATCTTCTGATCCCCATAGGAGAACCAGGATCCGCTCTTTTTGATTATCTCGTGCGTTATGGCCATTTCCAGAAGTATATCCAGTTGGCTGATGCCTTCGCCGAAGATGATGGGAAACTCCACGGTTTTGAAAGGAGGAGCGAATTTGTTTTTCACTATTTTAACCTTGGTTCTGGCTCCGATCACCTGGGTTTCGGTGCCGCCTTCTTTGATCTGGCCTCCATGACGGATTTCCATCCGTACCGAGGAATAGAACTTCAAGGCAACGCCGCCAGTGGTGGTTTCGGGGTTCATATAGGGAGTTGAGATGATCTTCATGCGAATCTGGTTTATGAAGATCACGGCTGTATTGCTCTTCGACACTATTGCGGTCAATTTTCGCAGAGCCTGGCTCATCAAACGGGCTTGCAGGCCCACGTGGCTGTCACCCATGCTGCCTTCGATCTCTTGTTTGGGCACCAGAGCCGCCACGGAATCGATGATGATCAGGTCAACCGCAGAACTTCGCACCAGGGTTTCGGTTATTTCCAAAGCTTGTTCGCCGCCATCGGGCTGGGAAAGCAGCAGATTTTCTATCTGCACTCCCAGTTTTTTGGCATACGAAGTGTCCAATGCATGCTCTGCATCCACGAAAGCCACTGTTCCACCCTGTTTTTGGCATTCTGCTGCGATATGCAGGGTAAGGGTTGTCTTGCCGGAGGCTTCAGCCCCGTAGATTTCAGTTATACGGCCTTTGGGAATACCCCCAATGCCCAATGCGATGTCCAAATTGAATGCGCCGGTTGGGATCACATCCACTACCTGCAAGGGTTTGTCGCCCAAACGCATCAGAGTTCCGACGCCATATTTCTTCTCGAGTTGCGAGATAGCCGTCTTCAGAGCGGCTTCTTTGTTTTTGTCCAGCATTTTACCTCCGGTTATCTTAAGTTATATCTTTGTAGAACAGTGTATTGTGGTCCGCTTGGCTGCAGCACACTCTTGAACAGGCAAAGGCTGTCGAAGCTAAGCGGTTCGGATTGGATGGGATATTGCAGCAGGGAACGTTCGCTTTCAGGCGAGAAACGTCCTTTCAGCCTGGCCAAAGTGATATGCAGCTTTAAAGCCTTGCGGTCAGCTTCGATGTTCAGACGGCTGAGATCCTTTACCAGCTTGCGGTTTAGCTTCATAATGTCGTCATTTGGGGCATTCAGCTTCAACCACAGCAAGCGCGGTTCCCGGGCCGGAAATAGCTCCAGACCCAAAGGAGTGAGGGCAAAGGCGGGAAAGCCTTCCAGTTCGTTTTCCAGTAGAGCGTTGATCTCGGTAATCCGCTGAGGCTGAACATCGCCAATAAAGAGCAAAGTGAGGTGCTGATTATGGTTCTTTACCCAGTTTGTTCCCCGTGGACTTTCAGGGGCAAACCGGAGCTGGATTTTTTCCAGTTCTCTTTTCAAGACGGGAGGCAACTCCAGGGCGATGAAAGTTCGGATCATCGGTTCTTGCCTAACGTTTGTAGCCAATATCCAACAGGAATTTCTTGCGATGGCTGATATCGGTATCCAGCTCGATACCTTTGGGAGAGAATCCGTCTATCACACCCAGGATTCCACGTCCCTGATCTGTTTCAGCCAAAACAACCTGCACCGGATTGGCTGTGGCGCAAAAGATATTCACAACTTCGCGGCAAGCCTTAATGGCGGGAAGCACATTGATCGGATAGGCATTACGCATAATGATGAGAAAACTGTGACCAGCGGCCAGATGCAGCATGTTTTCCACAGCCAATTCGATCAGCTCGTTGTCCGTACCATCCTTGCGAATCAGGCAAGGTCCGGATGCCTCGCAAAAGGCCAGGCCAAACTTCACTCCCGGAACGCTATTCACCATTACTTCGTAGAGGTCTTCCACGGTTTTGATGAAATGACTTTGACCCAATATAACGTTGCAATCGGATGGGAAATCAAGCGCTTTGGCTATCAGTTCCATGGCGTATCCAACTCCTTGTGCATTCGAATTTACTTCTCACGATTTTTTAGGGATGTTCCTGCGTGTCAAGCAAAAGTTTTGGATTTTGAGTTTTTTCCAGCCCGCCGAATATAAAGCACCTATGTTTATCCCTATCATACCGGAGTCATACCGGATGATCATCCGGTATGACTCCGGTATGATAGGGTGATCATGGGTAGCTCCGTCGTCTCGACGGAGAAGTAAAGGTTCATGAGTTCAAGGGTTCAAGGGTTGGTGAAAAAGTGGAAAAGTGAAACAAGGTCTGATTCTTGAAGCCGGAATTAAAGAAGGTTCAAGGGTTCAAGGGTTCAAAGGGTCAAGGGTTCCAAAGTTGTAGAATTCGGTGCTTTCAGCGTTCTCGGTGGTAAAAAACACAATACGTGTGAATCCGTTCAATCCGTACAAATCCGTGTTCCTATTAGGGGTTCCAGAGTTGGAGAATTCGGTGCCTTCGCGTTCTCGGTGGTAAAAAACACAATCCGTGCAAATCCGTGTTCCCATTAGGGTTCAAAGGTAGATCAATAACTCCACTTATTTCAGGATGCAGAATTTTCGCACGGCTTGCATACCCAGTTCATCTTCCAAGCGAACAAAATAGACTCCCGATGCGCAAGACTCCAAGGGAATGATCACATTCTGATTGGGTTGTTTTGAACTAAAGGTTTTCACCTTTTGTCCTCTCAGGTTGTAAATGTCTATTTTCAGGGGAGATAGCTTAACGTTATCTTTACGTTTCAGATGCAGGGCTTCATCCTGATAATAAAGAACGAGGTATGGATAAGCTGGCGTATCGCTGGAGGCTCCGCTCACCAGAATATCTTCCTGGCCAAAAGCTACGAGGTTTGGCAGCTCGATCTCCTGATCTTGATAAATCATGTAAAGCTGCGGCAGATCGTTGGAAGACCCATTATTCAGAGTAACGCTTTGCAACTCTCCTCTGGTCGATTTGCTTACTCCGCTGATCCTTAGCTCTTCGATGGCCAGCATGCGGTCGAAGATCGCTTCCAGGGTGTCTATCCACAGACCGCGGTGTTTCTGGTAGTGATTCAGCATTTCAAGGCGCTCGTTCACCTCGTCTTTGATCTCGCAGGCCCCTGTGCTGTATTCAAAAAAAGCGCCAATGGTAGGCGATTCGTCGAAGCCAAAATGCGTATAAACCACGCAAAGCCCCTGTGCATTCAACAGCGCATCGAGGTTTTCGGGGATAAGATTGTGCTTCATATCCACCAGATACGAATAACCTTTGTTTTCCCAGGTTTGCATTTTGGTGCGGCCAAAGAACCACAGCGGACGCGTTAACCCCTCGAAGAAGCTTAGCCTGTGGGGCAAAAAGCCTGGTTCGTCAAAGGAATTGAAGGGATTTACATTCAGATTGTCGCCAAGCCAGAAATAATCCACCTGTGAGTCGTTTATGGCATTTAGCTGATAATATGGTGATGTAGGATCAAAGCCCTGATAGCAAAGTGCTTCGGGGTTATTAACCCAGGAATGATCGATCCAGGTTCGCAGCCCATACTGCTGCATGGGGCCAGTTATGCTATTATAGGTGGCCGCGGTTGAATCGGCGGTATTGGAATAGCTGTGATAACCGATGGTGTTTCCATATTCCCGCAACTGCTGCCACAGATAGCCAAGCAGCGGTTCGGAAGCTCCAAATACCGTGTTGGTTACCCTTATCTCATTGGCGATCAAGCCAGTGGTCAAATATTTTGGACTGCTGGGCATAGAGCTGCCATAATACAGGGCTTTCAGTTTGCGGTCGGCCTCACCGTCGGCGTCGTTGGTAATGCAGAGCGCTGCTTTGTTTTTTCCCAGCCAGCGATTGATGGAGAGTAAAACCGGCTTTTCGGTAAAGAGCAGCCAAGACCAGCTATCGCTTTCTCCCGGCTGGCGATACAAGCAATCGATCATGATATTGAATTGATCGGTGGGAGCATGATATAGCCTGGCCAGATGAGCTGTGTGGTCATAGAGACTGATGGCGTCTTCCTTCAGGATATCCACATTGCTGCAGCCTTCATAGTTCGAAGCCACGATCCACAGGCTGGTATCGGCAAAGGCGATTTGCAGAGCTTTATCCGTAAAGGGAATCAAAGCCGTGTTATAAGAGGCATCGCGCTTGGCAATGGCCTTGGGCCCGCGATAAACCTCTTGCGGCAATGCTCCCCAAAAATCCAGATAAAGATAAAAATCCCTGATCTGAACCGCTTCGTGGTATTGAGTCCGCAGCTTGAACTGCCACGCCTCGGCACCCAAGCCCAAACGACGGCAAAGCGAAAGATCGAAAGAAAGCTTGGCATGGCTGAATGAGATAACGCTGCTATCGGGATAGATCGTGGTGGAGGTGCTAAACTGCAGAGTTTCATAATCATATTCGGCATTTTTGGTTTGCACGTAAGGCCTTAGCTGGAATTCATGTCCATTCATGACAATGCTGCCCGTTCCAGTGACGGGACTTTGAGCGCCGAGCACAGAAAACATGATCAGCAAAACTATCACGGAAACAAAAACACTATAGCGAGCCATAAATCCTCTCTTCGGAAGCTATGAATCCTGTTTATGCAAATACTATTCCCAAAGCAAGTTATTCTTCTTTGCCAGTCTCGCTTTCCAAATCCAATAGATACTGCAACCCACGCACCGCACTATAGGCTTGGAATCTTTCGCTGAGCAGACTGCTGGCAAACATCGTGTTCAGATCGCTTTTCAGTTCGGGGCTTAGCAGAGCCCGCAGGCTTTCCGGAATGGCAAATCTTGGGGCAAACCGTGCTCTTAGCTCAGGATTTATCTGCCACCAGTAGTCGAAGGGATTCATGTTCAAGCGGTTTGGTTTGCCGTTTATTTTCCTCAGCAGCTTGTCCGAACCTCTCCAGAGATTATATTTCAGCCTGGCCAACAGATAGGGATAACTGGCCGGAGCATTGAACTTTTCCCAAACCAGTTTGGCAGCCTTTGGATAACAGCGTTTCATCCAGTCCAGATAGAAACGGGCTCCATAACGCCAGGCCGGATCGATGGAAAGGGCATATTGCATGAACTGCGGTTCCATAAAGGGCGATAAGCTATATCCGGAAACCAGGCTGGCCAAATCCCCATTGGTGATGCAGTTGAAGCCGCGGTTTTCCAGCACGAAAAGCTCATGCACGGGATAATTACCGGCCAGGCCCTGCAGCTCGGAAGCTAGTTTGGGCAGCAATTTTTTGGAATAAGCTCCAGCCACCAGGTTCACCGGACTGTGTCCTTTGGCTTGCAAATAAGAACCCTTCATGATGTCGCCGATCTGGCCGCTATGCAAAATCCGCTGCTCATCGGCCGGTAAAAACCTGATCGCCTGATACAGATGCGCCGCTCCATGCAGCACGATCTGAGCTTCGTGATAACGCAGATTGTCATCCAGATGAAGCAGGTAGCTGCCTTCCTGCAAAGAAAAGAACCGATATCCAAAGCCCAGAATCTGGCAAATTTGGATGGCAATGCTCTGATCCAAATATCCCGGCTCGGAAAAATTGAGGCAATCGAGCTTAGCAAAGCCCAGCTCCTTGGCCGTGAAAAGCACCAAACGGGAATCCAGACCACCGCTTACAAAAGCCAGATGCTTCTGGCTGGCGTCCCTTTCAAAGCCAGCCTGCACAGCCGCATAAAACAGCTCTTTCAGCTCGCCAAAAGCCAGTTTCTGCGTTCTATGCACGGTGGTGGTATCATAACGAAAGTAGCGTTGAATATTTATGCCCAGCAGGTTTGCCCTTAGCAGTCTGGAAGCGCCAAACTGCCTGATGCCGGAAATGGTGCTGAAGTTCTCCAGCATATAGCCGTAGGTCAGCATCATCCTAAGACCAATTTCGTCTGGCTGAACCCGGATTCCATTCTCGGCCAGCAGCTCCACCATCAGCTTGATCGAATCAGCAACCAGCAGAAGCCGCTCATCGCGGTAATAATAAAGCCGGTAGTTATTGCTGGGTGCGCTGTAGATGCGCAGGTCTTTGGACTGAGAATCATAATACAGGGCAAAAAACTGACCGTGTAAAGCGGAAAGTTCACTGTGATTGGCCTGGCTTAGGATGCCCCATAATTTGCTGCGGACATCGCCTTTAACGCCTGCCACGATACCCCGGAACAGGCAAAAGCCTTCTGCTTCCTGCTGGGCAAAACTGTCGTCCACGGTTTTGGTTTGATAGCTCTGAAAAACTCTCAGACTGCGGCCATCGGGCCAGGCATCAGAATATAGCAAAGCTGGGCTTAGCCTGTCACAACTGAAGTCAGGCCCAGCCAGACACAGACAAAAGAAACTCGGCTCAGCCAGCGCTTATTCTCCCGGCTCTATAAACTTTCCGGCCGCATTTACCACCGAGCCTTCCATGCGGATCACCCGGCCATGCACGATCACTTCGCTATCCTTGCTAAGGGTTAGGCTGCTGCCTGGCAATAGGATAAGATCGCCTTCGCAAACGATCTTGCCATGCTTGGCGACCAGCGTATTGCCACCCAAAACCAGAGGATATGTGAAACGGTAAGACCCTTTCTTTACCTTGGACGGAAGGCTGCTGACCAAAGCAAGCATACGTCCTTCACCCGCGGCCAGGCTTAGCTCCACCCTGTCCTTTTTGCCTACCCAAAGGCGGTGATCGTAAGGATCATACAAGGCCGGAGCAGCACCCAACAGGTTCTTTTGCAGGTTTAAACGCAGGGTTTGGGGCTTATAGGCACTGAAGAACTTAGCATAGCTGTCGGGATGCACCTGATCGGGATTGGCAGGGCCATCTTTACCGGGTTTGTTGAAATAATCGGTTCTGCGGTTCACGGCCATAACGGTAAGCTGATTCGCCTCATTCAGATAGTAGCCGCATTCGATATAGCCGGAGTAGTCTCCTCCTCCACTTTTTACCACTTTGGTTTGGGAAATCCCCATTGCCGCAACGGTTTTGGCGGGTGTTTGCTTTTTCTTTTGGGCTGTTTCAGCCCCCAGCCAGTTCAGGTTTTTAAGGTGTTTGGCGTAGAATATGGCACGGGGATTGGCATTTTTGACAGGTTCATAGAGATAGTTGTATTCCTTGGCCTGTCCATCCGGAGCAGCGATAATGGGAGCGTATTCTCCGGAGCCATCCTTTTGCACAAAGCCGTGCAGACGGTAATGCACCATCCCGTCCGGCTGATAACAAAGCGGCAGATAGATCAGGGCAAGCTGAGTTGCCTGAGGTGGCATACACCAGGAAAGCCACTGTTTGCCGCTCCACCAGCCTGCAGCCTGCACCACAGGGTAAAACTTCCGCTCTGGCCGTTTCAGGCTATATTCCTTGCATTCCCGGTAGGTTTTCAACAACCTGTTTTGCAGCACTTCCTGAATGAAATTCGGCTCCTTGGGAGCGTAGCGCAAACCGGGTTTCACCGGATAGATGTCCGTCATCATATATTCCGGCTCCAGAAATTCACGCGCAAAAGCTACATGGTCGTAGTAAGTTTGGCCGTCATCCATGGCAAGTTCACGGTATTTGGTGTCGTAAATGGTGGTTAAGGTACTGAATCCGGTTTTAGGCAGCATCCCACGCAAGAGCTTCAGGCTGCTGAGATTGGCCTGAAATGGCTCGTCCATGGTATAGAAATGCTTTATCACGTCTCCATGCGGTAGCTTCAGGTAATTATCCACTCTTTGCTTGATCTTTTCGGCATAAAGGTCTGGCTGAGTGCGCAAGTTGCGATAAATCTGGTCTTCGATCTCGATGTAGTCCAGGCTCAGTTCGCAGTTTCCATGCCAGTAAAGCTGCGGACTAAGACCCCGGATATTGAACCACCACCAGGAATCTTCGCTGGCGGGGTTATGATCCAGATCGGCGGTCAGCAGTTTGGCTTGTTTCAGTTGCTCGTAGCTGATGGCGTATTCCAACTCGATATAGCCATCGGGCTTGCCCAGACGCAGATAATCCTCGTAAGTAAAGATGCCCTGTTTGGCGCCGGCGCTTTGCAGAACGCTTCTTTCCGGAGAGGCGTTCTTTTCTTTGAAGATGCCTTCCACTTTCACGGTAGGCTCTTTGCTGAGAGTTAATTCTATCTGTGCGGCGCTTTCCAGTTCGTGCTGTTTACCCAGTTTGCCTGTGGGAGAAACGCTAAACAGCGGAGTGGAAGCAGAGATCGAGGGACTGAAACCACTCAGCTTCAGACGGTATCGAAAGTAAAGCGAATCTGTGTCCGGCCCCTTGCCCTTCTGAGTGTTATACAGCCTGATCTCATCGCTCAGTTTTACGGCCTTGCCGTTTTTATCCTTCCAGCGGTAAGTGATATCCGTATAGGCATATCCTGCTGTGTCGCGTCCCGGAACACAGCTCCAAACGTGGCCGTAGGAAGCCTGGCCGTCTGGGCTGGCCTGGCCGATGCGTTTATTCGCTTTGGCATTGTTTTCGCCGATCACCGTGCCATACCAGTAAAGCGAGGAAAGGTTATCCTGCGGCTTCACCGCTTTGGCATCGCTGAATTCCGCCTCAAAGCGATAGGCAAAGCTGGTGCTGAGAGCCACGAGCGCATAGTGTCTGCTGTCGCCGGGATCATTGCTCCAGCATTTATCGGTCAGCAGCGCATCCAGCTTGTTCTCGTCCAGAATCTTCAGCAGTTCGTCCAGGTTTTTATCGCTGTTATTGGTATCCATCACCGTCATGTTATACCCCAGCTCCTGCATGCGCTGAGCCAGATATTCGTTGTTATTGGCAAAAAAACCGCCGGTATTCTGAAGATAGGAATAGATACCAAAGGGATAGACATCCGAATACTTGGCTGCCAGGCCGATCCAAAGCAGCCAGAACAGCAACAGGAACAAGCTTCCACGCTTTGTCATAATAGCTTTCTCCTAAATTTTCATATTTAGCCAAGGCTGCAAAACAGGCGGAATCAAAAGGCTGCCATCTGCCTGCTGATAGGTTTCCAGCAGAGCGATCATCAGCCGTGGCGTGGCCAATCCGGAACCGTTCAGGGTATGCACATGTTGAACCTTGCCTTCCCTGTCCTTGTAGCGGATATTGGCGCGCCGTGCCTGAAACTGGCCAAAATTGCTAACTGAGCTCACTTCCAGATATTTTCCGGTTCCCGGAGCCCAAACCTCCAGGTCGTAGGTGCGCTGAGAGGCAAAGGATAGGTCGCCCGTGCAGAGATTCACCACTCTGTAATGCAATCCAAAAGCCTGCAGAATGGCTTCGGCATTGGCCAGCATCTCTTCCAGGGCAGCCGTGGAGTTTTCCGGCTCCACAAAGCGAACCATTTCCACCTTGTTGAATTGATGCAGCCTTTGCAAACCGCGGGTATCCTTGCCATAGGAACCGGCTTCGCGCCTGAAACAGGGCGTGTAGGACACAAAGCACTTGGGCAGGTCTTTGTAGCTGAGCACCTCATCGGCGTAGATATTGGTAACTGGTACTTCCGCAGTGGGAATCAAGAAGAGATCGTCCTCATCGATGTGATACATGTCTTCTTCCAGCTTGGGAAGCTGTCCGGTACCGGTCATGGTTTTACGGTTTACGGCCAGGGGCACCATCAGTTCTTCGTAGCCGTGTTTTTGCTGGTGAAATTCCAGCATGAAGCTGATCAGAGCTCGTTCCAGCCTGGCACCTTGTCCGGTATAAATCGGAAAACCGCTTCCGGAAATCTTGGCACCTCGTGGCAGATCGAGCAGCTTGTTTATCGTGGCGATCTCCAGATGGTCTTTGGCTTCAAAACCGAATACCGGCTGCTCACCCCAAATTCTGGCAATGGTATTGGCTGTTTCGTCCCTGCCGATGGGAACTTCCGGCTGCGGCACATTGGGAATCGTAAGCAAAGCCTTTTCAAATTCGTCGTTTACGCTTCCCAGCCTGCTTGCCACATGCTTGATCTCTTCGGCAACCTGGGTCATTTCAGCTAATTCATTGGCTGCGTCTTCCCTGGCTTTCTTTTTTTGGGCGATTACCTGAGAAACGCTGTTCTGGCGCGCCTTCAGGGTATCAAAATCGAACTGCAGTTTACGCCGCTGCTCATCCAGCGTCAAGAGCGCATCCAGATCTGCCTTTTCATTCTTGTTTTTAATCGCTTCTCTTACCAATTCCACATTACTGCGAATAAACTTGATGTCTATCATTCTATTCCTCTAAACTTTATTTTACTATGCAATTGCAGCCGCAATATTTACCATCGCCAGAAAGTCGTTTTCCTGCAGCGAAGCACCGCCAATCAGACCGCCGTCAATATCTGCACATTCCAGCAGTTCCTTCAGGTTTTCTGGTTTAACGCTGCCTCCATAAAGGATGCTGAGGTTTTGCGCCACGCTCTGGCCATAGTTTTCGCTCAACCATAGGCGGATAATGGCATGAACTTCCTGAGCCTGCTGGGGAGTGGCAGTTCGGCCTGTTCCGATTGCCCAGACGGGTTCGTAGGCGATGATTATTTCGTTGCCGTTATCCATCTGAAGGTTCTGCAAACCGCCCTTTAGCTGGCTCAGCACCACTTTTTCAGTAGTTCCGGCATCCCTTTGGGCCAGGGTTTCACCGATGCAGACGATGGGGGTAATGCCCTGTTCCAGCAGCTTAAACAGCCGCTGATTAACGCTGGCGTCTGTTTCTCCGTGATATTGACGGCGTTCGGAGTGGCCGATGATGCAATACTTTAACCCCAGGGAAGCCAGCATGGAAGCCGAAACCTCACCGGTATAGGCTCCCTTGTCATTTGCCGAAACATCCTGTGCCGCAATCATCAAAGCTGAAGAAAAGCTTTCCCGCAGGGCTTCGGTTAAAAAAGGATAGGCCGGAGCGATAAGGGGAATCACTCTGCCCAGTTCAACTGTGTTTAGCTGGGGAACCACCGCTTGAACAAAACTTCTTGTTTCGCTTAAGCCCTTATTCATCTTCCAGTTACCTGCGATTATCAGCTTGCGCATGTCCGCACCTCACATCTTTTCATTTGGAATGTACAATCCTTTGAATCTGGCTTATAGGTCAAGCGTTTTTTGGCGAACGGATGGCTAAGCTGAAAACTGCACAGATTAGGACTTCAACTCCTAATCTGTGCAGATTGCTGGAGAAAACTTTGTCCACTTAGCCATTTCACCTCTCCGTCCTGAAGACAGAACCTCCACAACGCCTTGCCTTTTTTCGCTAATCCGGTTAAAATATATCAAAAACCTACCGGAGAATCACTATGAGAAAACTTAGCAATGCCTTCGTTATCCTGTTGCTGCTTTTTGCCCTTGGTCTTTTTTCCTGCAAAGGATCTGCGGGTTATTTCAAGGATGTGGTGGATAACAAAGCCCTGAACAGCATTTTGGTGGACGGAATCCCCTTGGAGCACAAAGGCGAGATACGCATTAATGAAAATTACTCTTCCAACCGTTTGGAGATAAGCCAGGGAACTATGTTCGCAGAGCTTAACGGCAGCCCCGAAAACAAGGTAAATCTTACCGTAAGTTACCTGGAATTTCAGCCCGGCGACGCAACCATTACTCTCTCAGATGGCGAACTAACAGCCACCAGCAAATCCGGAAATCCCGTTGCCATCACCAGAATCAGCGGCAGCATTCCCGATAAACTTGGCCTTGAACTGGAAATCGGAACCGGAAGCGTGAAACTGAGCAATCTGAAAGGCAGCCAGGAGGTTGAGATCGAAACCGGAACCGGAAGCGTAATCCTGAACGGCTGCAGCCTGGAAAAACTAAGCGCAGAAAGCGGAACCGGAAGCGTCTCTTTGACCGCTTGCCAGATCAATATGGCCGAGATCAGTACCGGCACAGGAGACATCATCCTGCAAAAAAGCCAGGTAACAAAGCGTGACTTCGATACCGGCACGGGGAAAGTGATAGAAAACTGAATACGTGTTTTTGTTGTGGGGAATGGTATTATTTAACTCCGAAAAGAAGGAATAGGAACACGGATTAAACGGATTTATACGGATTACCACGGATTTTTCTCTCTGAGTGTAAAAGAACTATGCATTTCTAATTGTCACACTATCATACCGGAGTCATACCGCATGATCATGCGGTATGACTCCGGTATGACTCCGGTATGATAGTGTGATCAGTCGCTATTCACCAGACCTGATTCTGTGGACATATAACCTTCTTATCTCAATATCTAACATTACTCTACGTAACTTAATGCTCACTTCTGTAAGGGTATGCTTGTAACTTCTACGGCTGTGCAAATCAGCCATTTATAGAGATTGTATAAAAATCATGTGGCACAGCATTGCATTCACCTACTCCCTGCGGAACTGCTCAAGAACCATAATGGCGAAACTGATTTGAGTTAAATTTCCCTATCCACAAGCTGAGCAAGTCCGCAAAATGGAGGCAGGCTCTGCTGAAGTGCAACCTGCCAGAGATGCCAGAAACAAAACGAGTAAGAAAACCCATATTTTACATGGCTTTAAGACATCATATAGTCATTTGATACTATTTAACTACTGTCACCTTCGTGGTGCTTGCAATTCGGTCAGCTATTACCTTAACTATATAGGTCCCTGTCGCAAGCGATTTGTTGTTGTCGTCCTTGCCATTCCAGACAGTGGAATAGAACTCTCCGTTTTGCTTTACATCTTTCGAAAGCCCTGCTTTACCGACAAGGCTGTTGTAGCTTTCAATCAAGCGGATGGTCTTAACCTTCTGTCCCCGGATATTATATATTTCCACCACAGGTTTTGAAGCCGGTTTACAGGGCAAGGTGAATTCAATAAAGACTCCCGCTGCACGGCTGGTATTTATGAGTGGATTGGGATAAACAGCTACCCGAAATTGCTCTGGAGGGGTTGGCAACTCAGGATCGTCAACACCTACATAGGGCACAGAGCCATATTCATAACAGCCCATGTCTATCCTGCCATCCCAGATGCGCCAGTTGCCTGCCAGGTCCATAGGCGGCAGGTTCAATCCGGTCGTATCTACCGTGCCGGTATTGATACAGGGTGAACCAAAGCTTAACTGATAATACTCCGGCTGATCTATACTCAGATTTGTATCTACTGTGCCCAAAAATAACGGATCGGAATCCATGATGTTATCCGTAAGGGTGACCAGGTTGGGTAAAGAGCTGCCTACTGTAGCTGTCCGGAAAAGACTGTTGCAGACGCTTGCGCTATAACTCATCCCAATACTACTGATATAGTTCATTAGATAAAGTTCGTAAGGCGTTCCAGGGTTATATGAGACCAGATTCCTGATATCCGCACCACCTATTACGCTGGTGAGAGTGCCATTGGCATTGTTGTTGGCAAAGGTGCAGTTGTTGATCTGCATCGGCTGAAAGCGGTTTTGCATGTATATTGGGTTACTCACCCAACTACCGTTCGAAACAGTGTTGTTGACGATCAGCACATTGCTCATGTCCAAATTGAAATCCTCGAAACCGGGATAGATGTTTATATAGACAAAAGGCCAGGCATCCTGGGCTGTGTTGTTGGCAATGATCGAGTTTCGAAGAACCAGATCGCAGGACTGAAAACGAAAACCCATATCATTGCTTTGCCAATCTGTTATCGTATTATCAGCTGAGACAAAATTATCAACCATCAGATTGTCGCATTCGAATGCGAAGATAGTCATTAAATCGTTATCATATGTTGTATTTCCGGCAACGATGTTTTCAATTACGACATTATTGCAATATCCAATAGCCATCCCTGATAAATCTGTACCCCAGTTATCATCAAATATTAGATCATGTAGATAGATGTCTGAGCCATATAAGACTCCCAGCGGGAAGGTATAAATGCTTCTACTATTAATCATTTTCATGCCTGATAACTCAATATCGGTTACGCAAGTGGGATACCAAAAAGTGCGGAGCATTTCTCCATCTAAAAGACAATCATCAGTACCGGAACCGACAACGCGCGTATGGGACTTCATACCTATTGGGAAAGCTTGTCCATTCTGCGTGTGCGAATAAACTCCTGGGGCAAGATAGATTGTTCTGGGGTTGTCCGGATTTGATGCAATTATCTGCATGGCTTTCGCTATGTTTCTTTTGGGCAATGTTGGCGACAAACCGTCATTGGTATCGTTACCATCCGGAGAAATGTACAGATCATGATCTATCAGATCAAGGAATCCATTTTGTATACTTATGTCTAGGTTAGCGTATCGAACAGCAATGTAAAAACCATCTGGTTCGCTAAGGGGTATACTGCCTAACAACAGAGAAATGCTATACTGATTTGTGGTTTCAGTTATAAACCGTATATTTATATCCATCCCTGAAGGTGCAGAATTGTTATAAATAGAGCAAGGATTGTCCTGATCTAATGTAAGGTTGTCAGATGAATTGAATTGTAACCCTCCTCCCTCGTAGATTGCCTGGTTATCATAGATTTGTACTGCAGACATCGTCAATGATGAATTTTGAGAAACAGTGATACCTCCACCAGACAATGCAATACAATTCCTTATTATGCTATGACTAACGATGGCTTGAGAATAGAGCTTAAGATAAATACCACCACCCGCAAAATTAAGGTCACCGCTATAATTACCTTCTTCATTATTAAGCAGGGTAATGCCGATAACAGTGACAGTCTCACCATTTACAACCCTGATACAAGAATTCATGTTACCGTCGATAATGGTATCTTCAATGTAGTGTTCCTGTGGGTCGATAGCATAAAGGCTCTCAATCGTCATGCTATAATGGTTTAACTCGATGTTTTCGACATATCTGCCTGGATAAACCAATACCACATCACCAGTTATGGAAGCATTTACTGCTGACTGAATACTGGTGAACTGCTGTGTGCCATCCAGCGACACTGTTCGGGTTGTGCCTAGAACATATGCAGGCAACAAGCACAGTATAGCGACAAGTAGCTTTTTCAATGTTCTCCTTTGGGAAAATAGCTTGGGGGCGGGGTTAACCGCCCCATTATTAAGCTATTTAAGAAGCAGCATTTTCCGGGTTGAGACGTGATTTGGTGTGCTCATCTTATAGAAAAAGACTCCTGAAGACACAGGTTTTCCGTTGCTATCAGTCCCATTCCAGACCACTGAATGATGCCCAGAAGCAAAATTATCTCTTACAAGGGTACTCACCTTTTGCCCTTTAATGTTGAATACTTCAATCGTAACAGGGCTTTGTTCTGCAAGGTCAAAACTAATCGTAGTTTCTGGATTGAAAGGATTGGGGTAATTGCCATATAGCTTTATTACTGTTGGCAGGGGAGGCTCATCTGTTGCATCTATCCTAACTTGCAGAAATTCCTTACATTCTGAAACAGTTACATTTCTACTCTCAAATCGTCCTGATTGATTGTTTAGAACTGAGTAATCAAGCACGCTGTTAGCCGCACCCTTACCGGGGAAATACATTGCAAATTCCAGATTGGCTAATTCTTCAATAGGGTCTTCTACATTTGTGATGTATGCATTTAATTGCACCTGATCTTCCTTAATTACCGCTGCTCCTTTACATTCTTCATTAACGAATACTGCTATTTCCGTTGGTTTATTGCCATCCTCAAACTGGTTGAGGTCTATGGATAAGAAAATTGGAATATAGTCCGGTTGTTCTTCATATCCGAAATGAGTAGCCATTTCACGGAAGTAGGGATCAGTAAATGGTGGATCGGGGTTATCACCGCCAAGCTTAAACTCAATGGGATCACTACCGATATAGCGGACCACAACCATTTCTCCGGGATTGATTGTTATTTCTCTACCGCCAATTGGGAAGCAACCAAGCCAAGTGTTTGTATAAGCATCAGAGGGTTCATCACCGGGAGAGGGACTATAATCATGAACAGGTAACCGACACATTGCCCAATCTTCTGCCATAATTGCTGTGATGTTATCGAGAATTGGTAGCAGTGCATCGAATGGTTTTAAGCTTTCCTGCAAATAATAACCAAGATACATCTCTCGATAGGGGATCCCTGTATTACTATCCACCTGGCTGTTAGCATCAGGAGGCAGAATGTAATGCTCTGTAGTATATCTATCAAGATTCTGGATAAACATTCCACGATTCATTGGATTTCCGGGATAATAACCCTGATACTGGAATAGGACGTCCTCAGCATTATTCGTTAGAGTCACCTTATAACCGTTCTGGCTGCAGACAAAATGGTCGGGAATATAGTACGGGGTAGCATTTTCGTTATCATTATTATAAATCCATCGGATTTGCTCAAGAACAGCTGGTGTTGTTGTAAACAAACCATTACTTCTGAATTCATCAAACACATAGGGGAGCGAATTCTGTTCCCCACTTCCTGGATAATTCACTACCCCGGGAATGCTGATGTATCTTACTTTATCGTTTGTTAGATTATGATACCTGTGAAGATGTCCGTCAATCAAGGGTATTGCGCCGATATCCTTCTGGGTTCCGTCAGAATCTCTATCACAAAAATCTGTCAGCCAAGTTACGCCATCACCGTTAGTGTCAGGATTTCCATTGTCAATGCATAGCGACTTCACCTCTGTATTCCAGAGTGGACGATAATTGCTGTCGAGATTCATTGTTGGCACACTCATCACAGAATTCTCTACCAACGGACTACTCGTATTACCTGAAAAATCATAGAGCGGACTAGAAGAGCTAAACAAACAGTTGTTTGTGGTTAATCCTCTGGTTACCCAATCTGGATGACCTTCTTCATAAGCTCCCCAGCTTATACCATAACTGCTGCAGTTCTCAAATACGGTATTATTGATAGTTGTGGGTGCGCTTTGGTATAGAATCAAACCGCTACCCTGGATGTTTGAGAATGTGTTGTTATCAAACACAAAGTAATCTGTATTTTGGGGGGGAGTCCCATCAGGATTCCATGAGTAAACACCATATCCGACATACAAATTATTTGCAACCACATTCCCTGTAAAAGTTAAGCGGTTTTTACCGCCGAAATCACAGAAATAGACAGCCCCCTGCCTACATGACAGAAACTTATTGTTAGTAAAGATCAGGTGAGCGTGCATATCTTCAAAGTAGTTATTTGCATCATTCAAAAACTTTACTGCCGGTTTAGCTCCATGATTATGAGGTGTATCTACTGAAAAAGTGCATTCATTAAAGCGTAGAGTTTTCAATCTATATGCGTTTGCCACAAACACATCATCTGCTTCGCTTCTGCCATTGTTGTTGTTAAAAAGGCAACTGTCAAACTCAATGTCAATGTCATCGTCACCAAACCGGGCATTGATAACTACGGCTCCTCCCATATCTCTACTAATAGGGTTTTCAATTCCTTCAGTTACAGTGGTTTTGTTGCTTGTAAATATACATCCCGTAAACTGTGCTGGTCCATATAGGGCTACAGCCCCTCCTCCATTCCCATTCAGTGTATAATTATTAGAAAATGTGCAATTTACAAATCTTGGTGTATTGGGCTCATAACTCGCAATATAGACGCACACTGCACCGCCAGTTCCATCCCATACCTGTAAGCTGGATTCGCTTGAACAACATACCCGGTTTTGGTTAAATGAGCAATTAGTAATTATCGGTGCTGCACCGTCGTAAAGCCCAATAGCTGCACCCCTTTTATCACTGCTTGTTTCCGTTAACTCACAATTAATGAAGGTAATCTGGGTAATAATGTCGTGATTGTCAATGCCAATCCCATTAAGTTTTATTGCAGGTAAACCAGTACTTGGATCATTGGTAATAAAAACACCACTTTGTGATTGACCTTGTAGTTTTATGTGTTTATCTTGCCAATTTAATGCGGAAACAACGTAGTTCCCATTTTGGATAGCTACCGTTCCTCCATTTCTTACTAAATCTATTCCCTCCTGTATGGTTGGCACATCAGTAGGAACAATAACAATGTTTGGCCTGAGGGTAAGAACTATCGGGTCTGGTGATATATGGTTTGTTCCCGTTTGGATGCTAATATTATCAATCTGGATAGGGTAGAAATAATTGTTCACATCAGATAAAGTAAAATCATACGTCCCAAGTGGGAGCCCAAACTCGAAAACCCCAGTGTCGGATGTAAGGGTTGTGAATATTCCATCATGTCCTCTTGCATAAAGGCGAATACCTGAAAAATCCGTACTGCCATTTTCCAATTGGATTGTTTGAGTTACATTAGCATTAGGAGCAATCCCAATAAGCATACTATGGTTTTCAGGATAATAACTTGCCGGGTTTAAGGGTTGTAAACTCCAATATTCAGGAAAACACCAAGGCCAACCCCAATTCACCAGATTCAAGGTTGTATTCATATTTGTGGTTTGAAATCCCGTAATAACAAAGGCATGTCCATGACCATTACTCCTTTACCCAATATATTCCAGTGGTCTATTAAGCCTCAACTGGTTTTTGATTAGATCTATCCATGCTTCACTTGTGTAGGATCTTGACCATGCATTCTGGCAATACATGTTCGATTTTTTATAAGCCAGCCAACCGTTACCAGCTCCTGAACTTATGGAAGAGTAAGCCATCTGCGACAGAATGCCGCAGGCAAAACTTAGTGCAGCTTTGTCGTTATCTGTAAGGGGTATGTTATGATTGTATTTATATTCAACTACATCCAAATAGCCGTTTAAAGTAGTGAAATCAGGGAAATTGAGCAAAGTTGAATCTAAGTCAATTTCACAATCAAAACCATTTTTGGATGAGGTGTATCTATCCGTTTCTACCAATCTATAGGTCCAATGCTTGTAATAGTTAAATATTTGGGCAACTGCTGTTGCTACACAACCAACTTTACTGCGCAAAATAGGCAAATTGTGGTTATCCATAGGGCAATAAATATTAAACGGCTCAGACTGTCCCCATTGTGGAGTCTCAAAACCTAAATCGTGCTCCTCTGTAATGCTTATGGTTTGATTTAATATGGCATTCCATATGGGAAGCGTCTCCGTATTGTTTCGGTTGTTATTTTTTGCATCTTCAATTTGGAGTGAGTACTCTGAAAGTAAATCTTCTTCAGCTTCGGGTTGGGGGCTATCAATGTAATAATTACCTTGTGTACAAAATGCCAATATTGGAATGCAACTGTTATCTGCCGATACAATTACAAAGCCTGGGTTGAAGTTTACTCTGTAGTATAAAACATTTGTCGAATCCGGAAATGCAGCCCAGTTATTAGCTATGGGAGTTTGCCCAGTTTGTAGGGCAAGCCAATTTGTTGCGACCTGTAAGATTGTATCTTGTGGCACAGGTTCCGAAAATAGAAATGATAGCACAATAAGAAAAATGATTATTACGACGTACCTTTTCATAACGTTACTCCTGTATTTGTTATTATTAATCACGGATCACGTGAAACTTCGTATTCTTTTATCTCTGCTTGTGAAGCCATGTCAGAGTGGCTTCTCTCATCTATGTCACGATTCATCCCTAATTAGGGCCTCAATCATAGAGTCTTTGGAGTTACCGCACACAAAAAAATATCCATTCTTTCATTATCATAACCATTGGATGCATTATCTCCAATCATAATTTTAGTGTCAAGTACAATTATTCTGAATCGTTATACATTTTGATTTATCGACGGCAGGGTTTACTTTCCAGGCTCTGGATCAATGATCACTTCTAAGACTAAGAAGATAGCATGACCGAGCGTTTATAAACCAAAATACCACTCTAAAATAATACATTAGGGTCTGCGGCTGAAGCCATACCGATGCACAGCAGGCAAGCTGACCATCGGTATCGGCCGCAAGCTTGATGACCGGGTATCTCCCAGAAAGAGGCTTATGCCATGCAGGCAAAGCAAATCTATGACATGGGGGACTTCTGTGGTAATATCGGATAGATACTCCAGACCACCGATAAAGCCATGATCCTCAGAGTAGTTCTAACAGCTGCAAACCTATTCCCATCAAATACTTCCCCTATGTTTAGAGGATGGGGATAGGATAGGAACAGCTAAGCCTTAAGCATAATGGCAGTTGCGGCAAAGCTGAAGGACCTCGCCACGGCGTTGACGTTGTGCCTGGCGCATTTGTTGTAGTTGCGGATGGTTCCAGGCTTCTTTTATCCCATTTTCCTTGATATCACCGATAAAAATTCGTTTCCCTTTGTCCCTGCAGCTACCCTTGGCAGGGCAGAGAGGAATCTTTCCATCCGGTTTGATTTGCATGTCACGAAACGGCACCCTGCATAGCGGTATGCTATCTTGCTGATGGCTTGGCTGGATAAAAACATCTTCCTGTTTCGGCGTATCAGGATGTTGTAGGATGAATTGGGGTAAAACGATGTCGCAATACCGCTTCAGGAAAGCGCTTTCCTGTGCTTCCAAATGCTCAGTGGATGGCCTTAGCATCAGCCGTATTTTGATCAGGCATTGGGCTTTCAGTTTTCTCTTTAATCCAGACAGAACTGTCAAATTTTTCATGAATCTCTCATAACTTGCTCCCGGGCGTGATGTTTCATAGACTTGTGCACCGCCTGCATCGAGGGACAGTTCGATAAGGTCTAATCCGCTTCGTAAAAGTGTTTCTGAGATCGCTTCATCCTGCCACTGACCATTGGAGATTAGAGACAGAAATTTGCATCGTCTGGCAAGCTCGCCCAAATACTTACCAAGTTCAGGATGCAGTGTAGGCTCACCCCCGCTTACCCTGATCCGCTTTATGGGCTGGCTGTCCAACTTTTCCAGCAAAGAGCCAAAAACCTCGGTGGACATAAAGCTTCGTTTATCCGGCAGCCAGGGAAGGTTGCAATATAGACAATGCAGATCGCAAGAATCGGTAAAATCTACTGAAAGCAATGGCGGTAGCTCAAGATCGTCAAAAAGAAAAGGATATTTGAGGACAAGCAGTTCTCTAACGGGGATTCCCCGACGCAGAACGCGGTAGTTTAGCTTCAGATAGCTGTCCAGGTGCGCCAAATACCAAGAAAGACTACGCTGCTTGCCGGGCTTCAGCAGTCTGGTGCAGCCTTCCCTGAACTGTGTGGCAACCATTCTTTAGCGCATGATGATCAGTTTGCGGCCTTGGGACTGGCCTTGCACCTTCAGGAAATAGATGCCGCTGGCGAGTTGGCTGGAAGGTGAAAAAAGCAGGCTATTAGCTCCGGAACCAAGGTTTTCGAAGCTTTGCTGCTGCACTTTTTGGCCTTTCAGGTTATAGAGTTCCAGAATTAAGTGCGAGCTCGCCTTGGCGCCGTTCAGACTAACTGTGCAAGAACCTTTTACCGGATTGGGATACACGGATTCCAGGATAACAGGTTTGGATAGAATGTTCTCATCCTCCACTGAAACCCCATTGGCCGCCAGGCTAACCAGGACGTTGCCATTGGCCGGCAGATTTACCCTTACGTAGCAGATGTTTTTCTGCCAGGTTCGCTCGATCTGTTCAATAACCCCGTTTGATACGTCGTAGCCTGTGGTTCCGGCCGGCATAATGAACTTCACCAGAGCATTTTCGAAGGCCAGAGGCTGGCCATTCACGATAGTGGCGCTAACTGTGTCGGACACGCCATAATTGGATGGCGAATAGCTGATGCTGAGGTTTGCCCCCGTAGAGCCTGCATAAATGGAATTATGGGGAGTAATCACCTCATTATTCACTCTGATCACGCGGTATGCACGGTTGCCGTCGCAGGTGCTGCGCGTGGAAAGATCGTAAGGCTGGGTATAGATCGAACCGCTATTGGAGTGAATGTGTCCCCACAGCGACAGATCGATGTCCAGAGCGTTGAGATTTAGCTGTTCCTGAAAGTCGTAATGGTGAAACAGCACTTTACTGTGATTGGGGTGCAGGCCAAGCACGTTGTTCAGCCAGGCAAGCTGCTGATCGGTATAGCTTTCGTTACCATAGATGTATTGCCGCCAGTAATCGTAGTTGTCATAGCTTTCCAGGCCTACGAAAAGCATGTTGTTATAGGTGAAATAGTAATCCTGAGTATGATATGGCCAGCTTACGTTATCGTTGTCCAGCCAGCTCCAGCCGAAATATCGCCACCAATTTCGCCGTGATGAACCTGCGGGTGGTGGAGTGGAATTCCAGCCTCCGATATCGTGATTTCCGGCTGTAACAAAAACCGGAACTTCCAGCTCGGAGATAACGCGCTGCACCCAGCCATAATGGTATTGATTGGCAAAGCCTTCCAGCTCGCCTTCGTTGATCAGATCGCCGGTTAGCAGCACAAATTCCGGCCGGATGAGATTGATATCGTCCATCACCGCCCTGAAATCGACCACGGAAAGCGAATCCGCATCAAAGCCGGCATCCGGATAGAAGATGCGGGTGGGCATATGCAGATCGGTGATATGCACAAAATAATAGCTAGTCTTGCGGCTGGGAACCACCTGAACGGCGTTTTGGGAAATGTCGTGCAGCCCCCCGGAAGCGTTAACCTCCAGATCGTATAGTTCGAAAACATTCACTTGCGGAATGCTGACGCTTAGTTCCCAACGGTCGGGATTGCTTTGCCAGGTTGAGGATAGCATAGGCAAACTGATCCGCTTCAGGCCATGCACCAGCCAGGCATTGAAGCCGGTGGTGGTTTGGGGTGCCAAGCAAGTGATGGACATCGTTTCCCCGGGAATCTGGATGGCCGGAACGTTCAAAATGGGCCGCTGGATAAGGGTTAAGGTATCACCCGGAGCATTGTAAACGCCATTCACCCGCACACTGCCATTGATGATCTGGCTAACGGGATCATCACCCAACAGCGCATTTGACAGGGTTAAGGTGCTGAATCCTGTGTTATGCACCAGGAAAATGAAATTCAACAAAACTCCGTTTCCGGATAGATTGGCATCGCTCTGATAGCTTACCTGAAGGTTTCCCTCAGTTGGCTGAACATTCACAGTGCCGCCGTAGGAAAGCGTGCTGGCGTTGTTATTAAAACTCTGGTATTGCAGGAGAGCTGGATCGTAATTCAACTGAAAAGAATAGCTGTCATAGCCGTCTTCCGGGTAAAGATTATGCGCTTCCAGGGCTACCGTAAGCTGGGTATTGAGAGTCGATGTAAGATTCGGCAGGATCAAAACCGGCTCGGAAGTGCTGGAAACCAGATCGGTTTGCCAACGCGGATTTAGCGCGTAGCTGGAATGTGCATAGTCCACCACTCCCGTAAGGGAGGCAAAGCTAAGCCCAATCTGGATGTTGTTCCAGCTATGCCCGGAAGGGAAAAAGACATTGTCTATCTGGCAATCTCCACTGCCGTCGCTCACATAAAACTCCTGATAGGCATTCGGATTTACGCTTACCGTGGCGTTCTGAACCTGCACCAAACATCCTTCCCACTGCTCTGCGGAAGCAAAGGAAGCCAAAGCTGCTGTGCTAATCACGGCTGGCTGAGGCAAGGGATTATTCTGGCTAAGCACCTGAAAGGAAAAAACCTGAGTGATTTCGGTAAGATTATAATATTCGGCCACGGTGCCGCTAAGCATCACCATATCACCCACCTGCGGCTGATTGGTGTTATTGTAGATATACAATCCGCTCCAGGCACCGCCTTGGGGATCGGCGATAAAATATCCGTGATTATTGTAGCCAGTGGCGATAACCACACCATGCACGGAAACTTGCTGATCCAGATAAGGTGAATCGCCGTCGGCATTTAAGGTGTATTGGATGTCGTAGCAGCTAAGAGCGCTCAGGCTGATAAGAAAGCCAAGGGCCAACATGAACAATATGTATTTTAACATGGGTACTCCTAATGAAGAGCTGGTATTTTTATCTAGGTTTGCCTATACGATAAGCTTTTTTCTAGCTCAGCGAACAGCAGATAATTTTGAATCACAGAAAACTGAGGAATTAAGAACTGGTATCAGGTGTTACTACGCTATACTGTGTTTCTTCGGCGATCATAATAATAAATCCGTGCGAATCCGTTCAATCCGTGAAAATCCGTGTTCCTATTATAAACTATATAGCCTGCAGAATGGCCTTTACGCTATTGATCGGGATGGCAAAACCGATGCCTATGTTGCCGCCGTTTTCACTGAAAATAAAGGTGTTTATGCCGATCACTTCGCCATTGATGTTTACCAGTGGGCCGCCGCTGTTGCCAGGATTTACCGCAGCATCGGTTTGGATCATGGCTTTATAATCGTGGCGGTCTTCCCGGGGTGCAAAACTGCGGTTTAAGGCCGAGATCACTCCCACCGAAACACTGGGCTTGGAATCGTTCATCAAAAAGCCGTAGGGATTACCCAAGGCAATGCTCCATTCTCCGATGATCAAATCGCTGGAATCACCCAGCTTGGCAACGGGCAGTCTGTTACCGCTGATCTTCAGTTTGGCTATGTCATGGATTTGGTCGATCCCCACGATACCTGCGTCAAATTCACGTTTATCAGGCAAAACCACCTTGATCTGGGTGGCACCGCTGACTACGTGCGCATTGGTGATTATATAGCCTTTGGCGTCGTAGATTACTCCGCTCCCGATGGACTGCACCTGACGCTGCATGGGGTAGCCGAAGAAATCGAAAAAGCCAAAACCAAAGGGGCTGCGGGCCCGCACCAGCTCGGTTTTGATCACGTTTACACTAACCACTGCCGGTTCCACCAAGCGCACTGCATTGGTGATGGCATTCTGGCGCGACACATCCACGGCTTTATTGGCCTCGTCTTTGGGGCTGAACATGTGTCCCATGTCCGTCATGGCACGGTCGTTATTGCGGTTGATCAGAGCGATGGTGATACCTGCATTCAACAGGAGGATAACGATAATGGTGAGGCAACTGATGTTTTTCACGGCTGATTGTCCTGTTTTAAATAAACTTCTTTATGGCGAATTCGATGGTGGAAGCGCTGACCGTGGTTTCGAAGCAAGGACCTTTGGGACGTTCGTTCAGCACTGCGTAAACCGGATAACGCCAGCTATCTCTCACCCCGTCGGTCAGATCGCGATGACAGGCCACGGCAATGATCACATCGGGATTGGTGTCCACGATCAGCTTACGCGCAAGAGAGCCACCCGTCGCCACAGCCGCCTTTACGTTGTAGCGCAATTGGATATCCTTCATCTTTGCCATGTCGCAGCCACCACAGGCTTCGCATTCCACCACGTTGTTGGTAATGCGGATACGGCAGTCGGATTTTTGCAGGCAATGG
This sequence comes from uncultured Candidatus Cloacimonas sp., assembly GCA_964529335.1. Classification (GTDB taxonomy): domain Bacteria; phylum Cloacimonadota; class Cloacimonadia; order Cloacimonadales; family Cloacimonadaceae; genus Cloacimonas. Next base: position 8,192 of record CAZGWB010000008.1, on the reverse strand, counting down.
GGCAAAAGCAGCAGGATATTCTGGCTGTGCACTCCAGCAGAATTGCTCAGAACGATCTCGTTATTGAAATGCAAAAACGATTCCTGCAGGATCAGCTTGTTCTGCATAAATAGCTTTCCGAGCCACTTGGCCAAGTAAAAATAGATATTTACCAGCATCCAGGAGCTATATATCTTCATGCCCCGGGGTTTTATCTTCTGGTGAGTGCTCATCAGGATTAGGATCCAGCTGCTCACCAGAATCACCAGCACAATAAAAATAACAGTGTAGAGAACGGTTCCCCAGGCCGAAAGCCCCAAATTGTGATAACTGCCCAGCGCCATTCCGAAATAGAGAGCTGCGATGAGGAACAGCGAAATGCTTACCAGCATCGGAAACTTAATGATAGCAAGGTAATGTTCTTTCATAATTTCACATCCAAAGTTTTTCACCCGGTATGAGGCGCGCACCATTTACAAAAGCGCTTGCCTCCATTATTTTCTTTCCTGCAGCCTGAACCAGTAGGATTTGCAACTGAGAATCCAGGCAATTTACGGTGAAACCTTTATTTTTTATTACGGAAGCAACCGTTCCGCATTCGCCGGATGGCTTTTCGGCAAGAGCAATAGCCTCCAGCAGTTTTAATTTGCTACCCCGCAAATAAGTCCAGGCTCCCGGCTCCAGAGAAAATGCCCTGATCTTGTTCTGGATGGCCAAAGCAGGACTCTTCCAGCTAATCTGACAAAGAGAGCTGTCTATCTTGGGGCACAGCGTGGCCAAGGCAGCGTCCTGAGCAAGCTCAGCAAAAGGTAGAGGATTATTTTGCAGTAGGCTCAGCAGCATTCCGGCAGCTTGATCAGCCAAGCGTTGCTGCAAGCTGCTGTAGTTTTCGTTTTCCCTTATCTCCAGGGATTCCTGAGCTATTATCGGCCCTGCATCCATGGTGGCACTCAAGCGGAAGATAGTATTTCCGCTTGTCTTTTCTCCGGCCAACAGAGCACATTGAATCGGGCTGGCTCCCCGGTAGCGAGGTAGAAGAGAAGGATGCAGATTGATGGCTTTGCCAGGTGCCAGATGGCGAAGCTTTTTTCCGATGAAACCACCATAGGAAGCTGTGATCAGGATATCAGGCTGCAGCCTGGCTATCTCATCCACATGCTTGTTTACATCATCTGGCCTGATCAGCGGAAGGGATTTATCGAGGGCATATCTGGCTACCGGAGTGGGCGTGGAGCGCAGGTTTCGGCCTGCGGGTTTATCGGGCTGGCTGATCACCAGCAATGGCGGCATGCCTTTTTTACACAGCAGTTCCAAGGCTGGCAAGGCATAAACCGAGGAGCCGATAAACACATGTTTGATCATTCGGGCAAACCTTCCATTACATTTACGCCGTTCACGGCCCTGGCAGCCAGGTCTTTCAGTTTACCCTTCAAACGCAGTCTGGCCAGAGTGGAGATACGGTCGGTAAACACAATGCCTTCCAGATGATCATACTCATGTTGAATCACCACGGCTTTAAAGTCTTCCGCACTTTCCTGTATTCGTTTTCCCTGCAGATCTGTGTAAGAATAGCTGATCCTGGCGCTGCGATGCACATCGGCATAAATACCCGGCAAGCTGATGCAGCCTTCTTCACCCACCACTTCACCGTCCCGGCTTTCGATAACGGGATTGATCATCACGATGGGATTCTTCTGTTCACCTTCATGAGCCCAGAAAGGATCGATCACAAAAACACGGAACTCGCTACCAACCTGATTGGCGGCAAGGCCTACGCCGTCGCGTTCATACATCGTGTGAATCAGATCGGGAATAAACTCCTGTAAGGCAGGTTCTTTAGGGTCAGTTTCCGGAAGAACCTTCTTGAGGATAGCGTCCCCATACAAGCGAACCGGAAGAAGCTTGGGACTATTATTCATTTTACTTCTGTTTTTTCAGTGGGATTCAGAATGGCCACGATGGCGCTTTTTTGAAAATCCACTCTCACTTTGTTAGTGTCGTCTATTTCCACCACCACGATGCCCTTATCGGGTTTCAAGGATACAACGCGGCCATAGATGCCAGACGAGGTAAGCACTTTGTCGTTTGGCTGCAGCTTGTCCTGCATGCTTTGAGTTTCCTTGGCGCGCTTTTGTTGCGGTCTGATCAATAGAAAATAGAGAATTCCAAACATCAGCAGCATCATGATAATGCTACTGCCGCCAAAACCTGATTGCGCTGCGGGTGTGCTTCCTGTAGCCTGTAAAATTATATATTGCATTTTTTCTCCTATAATCCAAAGAACCTTGGATAGATTTTAGTTATCATAAACAATAGTAGAGCGGCATAAATGCCTGCCAGAAGGTCGTCGGCCACCACACCCCAACCGCGTGGCAGTTTTTGAGCGCGATTAACCGGAAAGGGCTTGGCAATGTCGAACACCCTGAAAAGAACCAGAGCATACAGCCCGATCAACCAGCTATGCTCAAACCAGAGTACCACCATCAAGAAACCACATACCTCGTCGATTACTATGCTGCCGTTATCGTGTCCCAGGGTTTTTTCAGCCATAGAGGAAAAATAAACCGCCAGCAGGCAGAAAGCAAGCAGAAAAGCCCCGGAAATCCAAATAGCTCCGGTTCCAAACCAGGCAGCAGGAAGCAAGAGATATATTCCAAAAGCAGCAATGCTGCCCCAGGTTCCCGGCATTTTGGGCAGGAACCCTACTCCGAAAAAGCTTGCCAACCAGGTATGCAGATTCAGCTTTTTGTTCAAATCACCTGTCTCTGAACTAGCCTAAAGGGTTATCTGAACGTAGGATTCCCGTTTCAGTTCTTGAATCCAGATTCCGTAGGCTTCCATCTGTTTGCGGCGGAAGACAATGTTTTGCACCTGGTCTTTCACTTCATCGTAGCTGAATAGCCGGGTAGGCACTTCTTCCAGACGGACAAAAAGATACAGCATCCCTTCGTTTTCCAGCACCGGACTCATCTGCCCCACCGGGGATTGCATTATCTGGGCAGCAAAAAGCTCCGGCAGATCGCGTTCGGAAAATTCACCAAGCTCACCGCCATCTGCTGCGCTCTCGGGATCCATGGAATATTGGCTGGCCAGAGCGCCAAAGTCTTCACCGGCGGCAAAGCGTTGCCTGATATTTTCCATCAGCTCTTTTTCCCTCAGGGTATCGGCTTCGGAAGCTGAGATCATCTTCAGGATGTGCCGGGCCCGGATTTCTTCGCCTTTCTTTTCTTCCAGTTTAATCAGGTGATATCCGAATTGGGTTTCCACTATTTCGCTTACTTCGCCGATATTCAGGGCAAAAGCGGCATTCTCAAAGGGTTTCACCATCATTCCACGGCTAAAGAAACCCAGGTCTCCCCCCACTTCTTTGCTGGGGCAATCGCTTTCAGAGCTTGCCAGAGCGGCAAAATCCTCACCGCTTTGCAAGCGCCGTTCGATCTCTTTCAATTCATTCAGTTTGGCAGTTGCGGCATCCTTGCCGGGTTTTATCTCGCGCATGATCATGCCCAGCTTCCAAGATACAGGCTTAATGGCCAGGGAATCCTTGGTTGTCTCATAGAAACTGCGCATTTCAGGCTCGGTCACCTTCACTTTGGCAGAGATAAACCGCTCCACCAGTTGCTCGGTCAAAGCGCTTTCGGTGAGCATATCCACATAGTAGCTAAGCAGATCGCGCTCGGTAAGCTTGCTTTTTTTAAGGTCTTCGGCGAAGGCTGCATCATTCCCATAGCGGGCTTTTATCTGTTTCAGATAACGGTCGGCCATGTTTTTGATTCTGGTTTCGTCCACTTTGATGTCCAGTTCACGGGCTTTTTGCAACATTAGTTTCTGTTCCACCATCTCCGCCAGAACTTCCTGCGGGTCGGTATCGGGAGTAAGCACCTTGGCCTGTTGCATCTGGGCCAGTTGTTTTTGCAGATCGGACAGCAGGATGATGTCGGTGCCAACCTTGGCCACGATCTTGTCCACCAATTCTGCGCAAAGACCGCTTAAGGCCAGCAGCAGAAGGGAGGCCAGTATTATTTTCTTCATTGGCATATCCTTAGTAATAATATATCTCACCACTTTGAGATTTTATTTCTTTGATCAGATCCTGGTAGATCTGATCCTGTTTTTCCAATAGCACCTTGCGTTTAATCTCAGCCCGGTAGTCTTCAAAATTGGCTTCCTGAGAGGTGCTGCGCTGCTCTGTTATGCGAAAAACGAACCAAAGCTGATCTTTATTTACCAGTCCCAGTTCGTTCTCCTTCAGATTTCGGGCTGCCAGCCAGAAGCTGGAATCCGCTCCTGCAGCATTTACAAAGCCAAGTATACCGGCTCTGGACTTCAATTCTTCCTGCGAATAGCGTTGCACCGCTTCGTTGAAGTTCATTCCGGCTCCCAACTGAGTCATCACGTTTTCAGCCAATAGCTTATCCTTCAAAGCGATGCGTTGAACGTTATATTCCACAGCGTTCTTTTGGAATTCAGCCTGGTGCAGACGGAAGTAATTGAACAGTTGATCGTCGGATACCTGGATTTCTGCCAAACGCGCTGCAATCAGGGCATTGGCCTTTACTTTCTTGGCTGCATAACTAATCCGCTGCTTCACTTCAGCCTTTTTGTTCAAACCTTGTTTATCGGCATATTGAGCCAAAACGGTCAGGTTTACCCAATCCTCGATGTATTTCTTGCGGAGTTCGGGGCTCAGTTTGTCCCATTCTTCCACTCCGAAGGTGGCTTTGAAGCTTTCCAGGTAAAGAGTTTCACCATTCACCTGGGCCAGGGCTATGCCTTTGTCGTCCTTTTTGGGACTACAAGCCAAGCTGAGCAGCAAAACCAATGATAAGAAAATCAGTTTTCTCATAAAAAGGGCGGGGTATAGATTATCCGGACATAAGGCAGCTTATCAGAAGGCGTTGCGCTGAGATTGTCATAAAACTCCAGATAGCCGAAGTTCTGCCGTTCCTGCAGAGATTGAATCATAATCCCCAAAGGCTCCTTATCACCAGAGGTATAAGCTTGGATCAGCGGGGTAATGTCTATTTCAACCTGGTCATTTTCCACCGTCTTTTCTGAGGCAGAAGTTCCCAAAATCTGTTCATAATCGGCTTTCACCAGATTCGTAAGGCCGCTGATCCCTTCTTTCACCACATTGAATGGATAGAGACTGAATGTGGTGCTGCCGGTGTAATAGGTATTGGTGTTTGGTTTCACATGCAAAACCAGAACTGCCTTGTTTACCGTCATGCGCTTCAGTTCAGTCAAGCTTAGCAGATTGCCTTCATTATCCCGGAACATCGTATTCAAAGTATCTTGCAGGCTGTATTTGATGTAAAGGCGGGTGGACGTGAGGTTGTCTATCTTCCAGGTTTCACTGGCCATGCCTTCAGGAGCTTCCAGAAAGTAGGTATCGCGGTCTGGTTTTTTGGAAACATCATTCCATGCGCCTTCTTCGCTGGTCTTGTAACGCAGATTAAGTTTGGGACCATTCACAGTCTCGTTTGAAGCGATCTCCACCCAGCCGTTGTCAATTTTCAGAGCAAGATTCCAGCCGGTGGAATCAGTTTCCGTTTCCCAGGGAATCAAATCGCCGGTATCCAGCCCAAATTTTATCTCTTTCCCGGCAACGCTGATCGAATCTCCAAGAGTGTAGCTGGCCAAGGGTTCCGCAATTATTTCCGCTGCCAGCGCTGCATCGATCGTATCCGGCAAAGCTTTATTAACCTTGTGCAAACTGATAACCAGGGGATTACGGTTCAGGTCGGAGCTTTTTAGTAACTTAATCTTTATGTAGCAACTGTCGCTTACGATGGAGTTTATCGTCCTTGAAGCCGGTAAACCGGTGAAGCGCAAATATGAGATCGAGGTGGCACTGCGCTCATTTGCAGCAAGCAATTTGGCTTCGGTTCCTTTTATCTTTACAGGCTCGTCTGCAGGGTAGCTGTAGCCAAAGCCGATATTCAGCGTATCGGTTACGCTTAAGGTGTCTATTCCGCTCCAGTTGTTTCCGGTCAGATTGTCTTTCTTGGTACAGCCAGTGGCAATAACGCCAGCCAGCAACAGCCAAAGTGTCCATTTCAGCCGAGGTTTAGAATCCATAATAATAGTCCTGTTAAAGAGTAATTTTGAAAAAAAGTAGTTATAGTAGGCTCTGTGGATATGGGGATAATCGGTCAAGCTTTTTCTTTTTCACCTTGTTTTACCGGGTTTTAATGAGCATCGACCTGTGTGGATAAGCCGTGGATAACTTTTCGGGTTTATCCCGGTTTGTCCACCGCGTAAAACCAATAAGCTCTTTATCCACATGTTATTCACAGCTATTCACACCCTGCTGTCCACAGGTGTGGATAACTTTTCTTGTAATGCCATAATCCATACTGAATCATACTAATTCCGGATGTCGTTTATAGTCTGTTCAACTTTACTGCGAAAATCCTGATCTTCCCGAAACCGGTTCTCGATCATCTTCTTGGCATGGAGAACCGTGGTATGGTCTTTGCGGTTGTAATATTCAGCTATCTCTTTCAGGGAAAGCTGGGGGATCAGATAGTTGGCCAGATACATGGCAACCTGACGTGGCATGGACTGGCTTGATTTGCGTGATTTTTCCATTATTTGCGGAACGCTGATCTCGAAATTCTTGCATACCTTTTGGGTTATGGAATCCAGGGTGATGTTCTTCAGTTTTTCGGTGATCATGTCGGCCAGGATGTCGGAAGCGGTGGAAACGTCGATCTCTTCTGGATTCAGCTTGTTATAGGACGAAAAGGCCAGAATCCTGATCAGCGAACCTTCCAAAGCCCGCACACTGCTGGTGATGTTATCGGCGATAAAATTAAATACCTCATCACGCATTTGGATGTTTTCCGGTTCGGCTTTTTTGCGCAGGATTGCCACTCTGGTTTCAAAATCGGGATTCTTCAGATCGCACAGCAGACCGCTTTCAAAGCGGGTTACCAGCCTTTTTTCCAGATCGGGGATGTCCTTGGGCGGACGGTCGGAGGTCAGCACGATCTGCTTTTTATTGTCAAACAGGGCATTGAAAGTGTGGAAGAATTCTTCCTGGGTGCCTTCCTTGTGCGATAAAAAGTGTATGTCGTCAACCAAAAGCAGATCAACCTTGCGAAATTTGGCGCGGAATTCCGGCATCTTATTGCCTCTGATGCCTTCGATCATTTCATTGGTAAAAGCCTCGGATGTGATGTAAAAAATGCTGCAATTACGCCCTTCCTTCAGCACGAAACTTCCGATCGCCTGCATCAGGTGAGTTTTTCCCATTCCGCTTTCACCATAGATGAACAGCGGATTATAGGTGTAGCCAGGTGATTCGGCCACGGCTTTGGCTGCGCTGTAGGCAAAGTTGTTATTGCGTCCCACCACAAATTCCTCGAAGGTATAGCGCTCGTTCAGCTTGGTATTCAGGGTCACCTTTTTGCTGTTGTATTCGGGAACTTCACCCTCCGCTCCAGAGGCTTTGTGAGATTGGCTTACAAACTCCACCTCATAACGGCGGCCATACAATCCATATGAAATCTCACTAAGCACATTCCGGTAATTCTGATTGAGATAGTTGGCCGAAAACTGAGTGCCAACCCTAACCATCAATTGTTTGTCGCTCATATCCACTAATTGAGTATCAGAAAACCATGTCTTGAAACTCTGGGGGTTTATATTCTCCTCCAGCTTATCCAGAATGTTCTGCCAAATATCCTGATCCATAACTCATCATCCCGTTAGTTTTTATTTATCCACAGGCAGGAAAGGCTTTTGCTGCCGTTCATCGATGCTCCTAAGTCTTTTGAATACTAATCTTTAGCTACTGCTCATCATCATCGGTCGGGGCAACTGAATCCCGGTTATCCACAAGTTATCCACACAATTGTCATAACGATTAATCTCTCTGTGTTTTAACTTTATCCAGCAGGTGCCTGAGAACCTGCATGGCCAAAAAAATCCGGTGTTCTGCATTTGTCAAGCAGCTAAACTTCCACACTGCCGTAGCTTAGCAATATATCATAATCGCTAAACAAATGATAAATATAAAAACTACAACTCAAGCTGCCATATTCCAGGTTTGCCTATAAAAGTGATTATCTACTGCAAAATAGAGCTATATCGATTTTTCATATTTACTTGTCTTTAGTGGATAGTGATGAGCGGACAGGGGATAGTTTCCGGTTGTGAGGAAACTGGCTGGAACATGATGTCTGAAGGATATCATACCGGAGTCA
>CAZGWB010000007.1:45719-48132 GCA_964529335.1 uncultured Candidatus Cloacimonas sp. | reverse complement strand
GACCTCTCGGTACGAGCGTGAAACAGGACAAACTCAAGCGGATCTGAGCATGGCTGCAGGACATTGTTCTGATCCAGATATGCAAGGTATAGAACCTTATCCGGTGGCATCTCATCAAGACGCTCCTGATTGTGCAGTAAGCGGACAAATATGCCTAAGCGGGTCTCAAGATCGAGATCCAGAGGTAGTTGTTTTTGAGCTACAAAAGCGACTGCAGCACGATTCACATGTGGATTATCCCTCGATGCCAGAGCTTCAAGGTGATCTGGATCCGCTTGGGATTCAAGTGACAATAGCTGATCCTTATAGGGCAGAAACATCAAGATGTATTGAAAGATGGTTTGCTGCAAATCCGCAACAGTAATGGTTGGAAGGTCAAGAGAATCAGTCATGGGACGCTCCTTTGGGGTTTTGCGAACTTTCCCCAGATTGGGAGTGTCCCTATTTTTGTCAAGAATTCCGCAGGGACGCACCGGGCGATCTATCATTACAAACGTGAACATAGCCCACAACTTAGTGGTGCGTCCCGTTTTTGTTAGCCACAGAGGACACGGAGAAAGGGCGGCGCTTTGGCAAGCGCCGGTACCGAGATCAGGATTTAAAGCGCAGCTTTCAAAGGGACATGCTCTGCCTTTCCAGGGCGTGGAGAGCTGCGCTTTAAGTTTTGATAAACACAAAAATACCCTACAACTCCGGGCGGGAGTGGAGTCGACGCCCCCCGCCCTATTTATGAGCGTAGGGAGATAAAGGAGATGTAGGATGAGAGAAGATCAGATGTCGAGAGTTCGAGAGGTAGAGAAGCCCGGCGGGAACTGGATGAGCGTGAAGGAATATGCAGTGATGAAAGGGGTTAGCGAGAGGGCTATCCGCAAAAACATAGCATCAGGCAAATACCAGGTTAAAGAGGTACCGCATCCTAAACGTGCAGATCAGATCACATACATGGTTTATGCGGAACCAGAATGCGGAACCAGTTATGCGGAACCGAATGCGGAACCAGTTATGCGGAACCGAATGCGGAACCAGAATGCGGAACCAGAATGCGGAACCAGTTATGCGGAACCGAATGCGGAACCAGAGTGCGGAACTGCGGAACTGCGGAACTGCGGAACCTGTTTTGCGGAACCGAATGCGGAACCAGAAGCAACCACTGACAACCTGGCACTGACAACCACTGAAAAGATTTTAACCACAGAGAGCACAGAGGACACAGAGGGGAAAGACCTGGATTCCAGCCTTTTTACCCCAGCAGCCAACAAGTTGTCTGCCGGGGGCGTGGAGATCGGTGACCAGTTGATGGACGGAATGGACGGGATGGACGGCGGATTGGCAACCGCCGGTACGGAGAAGGTCAAGCGTCAGGATGACGCTTCCACTTTCAAGCGACAGGATGTCGCTTCTACAAGGGTGATAGAGTATGTTCCGTATCACAAGCTGGATGAGGCTCAGCTATATGCGCTCTTGCTTCAGGAGATAGACCGGCGGATCAGGGGGGCTGAGAACAAGACCAGTGAGTGGGCTGCCATTGCCCAGGAATATAACCAGGGTGAGCTGGTTCCGGAGCTACGCAAGCTGAAGGGGCAGCGATCAGAGCGTGCCTTGCGTTTATGGTGGCAGAAATGGCGGGAGAGCGAGCAGGATATGTTTGAGCTGGTTCACAAGAATAATGCCCAGGTGCGGGGCCGGAAGGTGACGTATCTGGAGCAGAACTGGCTGATCAGAAACCTATTGGTTGGCTGGGAAAAGCCGGTAATGAACGCAATCCGCGAGCTGAAGGTGAAGGCTCATCAGGGGGTTTTGGAGAGTCCCAGCAGCATAGCTACCTTGAAGCGGTGGGTAGCCGACTTTGCAGCGGATAATCCGGCGGAGTGGTGCCAGGGCAGGCGCGGGGACAAGGCAGTGATGGAAGACATCGTGAAGAGCATAGACCGCGACGACAGCAGCATCGAGCCGCTGCAGGTGGTAGTGGTGGACGGGCACAAACTGAACGTATTCGTGAAGCATCCGATCACCGGCAAGCCATTCAGGCCCACGCTAATCATGGTATTCGACTGGGGAACCAGGTATCCGGTGGGAATGAGCCTGGCGCTTACGGAGGACAGTTCGCACACACTTACCGCCTTCCGCAACGCATTTCTACACATGGGAATGATCCCCAAGTGGGCGCTGCTGGACAACGGCAAGGCATTCAGGAGCAAGCTCTTCAACGAAAAATGGGAAGAGCATGACCTGGAGAAGGAATTTGCCGGCATCTTCCCCAGGCTGGGGATTGATGCTCATTTTGCCAGGGCTTATAACGGCAAGAGCAAGGTAGTGGAGCGGTGGTTCAAGACATTGGACGATCAATGGAGCAGTCGTCAGGCGAGCTATTGCGGACGGGACATAAAAGCCAAGCCGGCGCACTTCGGGCGCA
>CAZGWB010000007.1:0-45709 GCA_964529335.1 uncultured Candidatus Cloacimonas sp. | reverse complement strand
AATGGATGATAGAGATGTTTGGCGCAAAGGCAATGGACTATACGGAGTGCATGCACAGCATGTATGAATATATTCGGTGGGAATATGGCATGAGCGTTCACGGTACTACCAAGCAGAAGCCTTATGAAGCTTTCACTAATGCGGTGAGAGACCCTGAACGGCTGGTAGAACCGGTGAAGCTGAACCTGCTGATGCTTACCGCAGAACGCAAGCAGCTTAGAAGCGAAGGAATCATCCTGTATAAGAACCTGTATTGGGCACCGGAGATGGTGAACCATGTGGGCAAGAAGGTGATCATCCGCTACGATTACAACGACCTGAGAAGCATCCTGGTATATGATGAGCGGAGCCGTCCGATCTGCCAGGCAGAGCTACGCGAGAGTCAGAGCGCCTGGGTATTTGCAGAGATGGATAATCCCCTGGTAGCTCAGCGGTTGTGGGCTGAGGACAGGGAGATCGAGGGACTGAAACGGACCATCCGGAAGAAGACCAAGCAGCTCGTGAACATCAGCAAGAAGGTGGTGGATGAGGCGGTAGCCAAGCATCAGCACCTGATAGACCAGCGGTCTGCGCTGGTGAAAGAGCATAATCCTGCGTTCGTGAACAAGCCAATGATGCCGGCACCGGTGAAGCGGGTGGACGTGAACGCGGAAGTGGCGGAGCTGGAGAGGTTGGCAGAAAAGAAACTAAGCACAGAGGACGGATTGGCATCTGCCTGTACGGGGACGGGCAAGCCTCAAGATGAGGCTTCTACCAAGGTGATTGTGTTGGAGGACCTGCTGAAGGAAGAGGAAGGCGAACTGGCTGAGAGTGTGAGCTTTGAAGAAATGCAAAAGATAATAGGAATATCGAGATAAAAGAGGTAAACATGAAAGAAGGAACACTGGCAAGACTAAGCAACATAATCGCAGCAGACAGGTGCGTGGATTATCTACTGAACCGTCCGAAGCTGGAGATGGTGGGACTGGGGCTGATCTATGGGCATCCGGGGCTGGGCAAGACCACGTATGCGCAGCGGATGGCATATAGCCGTGGCTACGTGTATGTGCGATTGGAAAGCTACATGACGCCCAAGACCTTTGCCGTAGTGCTAAAAACCGCGCTTATGGCGCATCTGAAGTTGGGCTGGATGCCGATTACGGGAGCATGCGGAACTATCTTCCGGAGCATAATCGGGATATTGGATGAGCATCCGGAGGTGGTGATCGTGGTGGACGAGATCGATTACGCCTTTAAGGAACTGAAGATTTTGGGGGCACTGCGGGACATTGTGGATGAAACCCTGGCGGTGGTGATATTGGTGGGAATGCAGAACGCCAAGGATAAGCTATATCAGATCAACCGGTATTACTTCGACAGGTGCGGGGTGTTTTGCGAGTTCCAAAGCCCAACCAAGAAGGATATAGCCATACTTACCGCCACGGTGATGGAAGTGAAGTTTGGGGAAGACATCGTGGATTACATATATAAGCGCAACCAAGGGACATTACGCGACACAATCAAGCTGATTCACAGCCTGGAGAGCGTAGCCAAAGCGAAGGGCTTGAGCGTGATCACGGTGAGGGACTTGGAGGGCTAATGAAGGCGCGTGAGATAATATTGAACTGTCTGCAGCAATACCGGAAGCCATTCAGTCCAGCGCAGTTATCCGGGCTAACCGGAGTGGGGCTGCGAACTGTGCAGAGCGTGATTTCCGAGCAAATAGAAGCCGGACGGGTGCGGAAGCTGGAACCGGGGATATACTGCGCAGTAAAGCCGGAACAGATGAATAACAGCACTGTGATAGGCAGGCAGCAATGGCGTTTTAACCTCGAATCGGCCAAGATGATCCTGGATCAGATAGAGATGGGCAACAACAGCGGGTGTCGCAAAATAGGCAAAGCCCTGGGGGTTAGCCGGCAATTCGTATACATGTATCTGGTAGCGTTATGCAGCATAGGCAGCGTGGGCGTGAACGAAAGCGGATATACCGTGATAAAGCGGGATAACCTGATATCCCTGGGGTCTAATATCCAGAAGGGGATAATCAGACGCTTGAGGGCTGAGCAGGGGCTGAAGAACGGTCAAAACAGGGGGCAGGGATGAAAGCGATAGAAGCAAGCGGCAAGATGTATAGTCTATCAAGCGACAAGATGTCGAAACTACATAGCCCCAGGTGCAGGGAACTTCGCCGCCTCATCCAGGCACACCGGATCAAGCGATTGGGCTGGAGCGACTATGTATTTCACTTCATCATGGAGGGATTGGGATATGGGCGGAGCTTGCGTGATTTGGATGAGCAGCGGCTAAGCGAGCTATGGGAGATCGTGAAAGGGTACCGGAAGCATGGGCGTCCGGTGGAATTCAATTATGACCGGCAGGGGCGGTATATGCATGCGCTGATGAAGAAGGCGGGCTGGGACGAGGCTACGCTAAGGGCATACCTGGTGATCAACTATAAGAAAACCCACTGGAATCTGCTGGATAAGGGAGAGCGGAGACAAGTGATAGAGCTATTGAAAACATTAACCACAGAGGGCGCAGAGGGGAAGAATCTGAATAACAATAAGCGTCAGGATGACGCTTCTACTAAAGAGAGGTAAGAAAGGATGTATGTACCAATTCCAGTATTAGTGGCAATCGTGTTTGCCATGGTTGGAGCGGCGGGAATGATTATCCTGCTGCTGTGCGGAGTGACTAACCGGTTCGTGGGATTTAGCCTGGCATTTGAGACGATTGCGCAGGACTATGCCAGATGCCGAAAGGAAATGAAGGGACGTGAAGCAGACTTAGGTAAGACTATGGCGGTGATCCGCGTAATGGAAAAGGATCTGGAGGAAAGCCATAAGCTGAATAAGCAGTGGTTGGAGGATAACGGACTGCTGAAAGAACAGAAGCAATACCTGACCCGCCAATACATCAAACTTTCGAATGAATACGCCTGGTTCAGGAGCTTGGTTCGGGAAGCAGATCCGGAGAAATGCGCCAGGGCAGAGGCATTGGTGAAGCTAAAAGATTCCGGCCAGAGGCCGGAAGACCTTGCCGGTCAGAGACCGGCATTCCAGGGAGGGGACAATGCAGATCAGACTGTATAAAACGGCGGTGGGAGACCTGAAAGTACACTATTGTGGGCAGTGCCCGGCGCATCAGACTATATTCAAGCGGGTTCGGGTTAACCAGGATTATCCTCCTAAGTTTACGAGTGCGATAGACTATCACAAGTGTCCGCGGACTGGGAGAAGGGTGCAATTTATGAGCATCGATGAGAGGTGTCCGTTGCCGGCGGTTGATAATATTGAACCACATAGAAACTCCGAGAAAAGCGGAGGGATGTTGCCCACCGAAATCACCGAAATCAGCGAAGGGAGCGGAAGATAATGAATCCAATCATGAACATCATATTGCACTGCAGCGACAGCTTGTTTGGCAGCGCAGCTGAGATCCGCAGATGGCACCAGGCAAATGGCTGGAAGGATATCGGCTATCACTTCGTGATCAATAATGGGCTGATCGTGCCGGACATTGTGGATAAAAGCACCAAAAAGCTGAAGCAGACCGGGCTGTATTTGCCCTGCATGGACGGGCAGATAGAGATAGGCAGAAGGCTGGACGGTGATAAATTCATCAGCGATAACGAGATTGGGGCGCATGCCCTGGGATATAATGCCAACAGCATCGGCATAGTATGGATCGGCGTGGACGAATTCACCCCGGAGCAGTTCATGAGCGGAGCGAAGCTGATCAGCGAGCTGTGGAACCTTTTTGGCCGGGATATACCGGTGAAGGGGCACTATGAGGTAAGCAAGAACCGGACATGCCCGAACTTTAACGTGCCGCTATTTGTGAAGGATATCCCCATGGTGCTGGAACATAATTGCCGGTTCTTGCCTACCAGGTATAAGGTGGCAGGGTGAAACAGGATATCTGTAAGAAGACTAACTGCCCTCATTGGCTGCCACTGGAGCAATCCGGCATTGGAGGGGCAGTTCCCGTGTTTAGCCGTAAATGCGCAATAAGCGGGCGTAATGTGATCCGCATGAAGGAATGTCCTTTAAAGTCGAGAGATAAGGCAGCAAAACAATGTCAGCCGAAGCAGTGATAATAACGATAGCTTTAGTAGGCGTTATGGGAAGCATAGAGCGGTTGATCAGGATGCTCAGCGGGGGCAGGCTAACAATAAGAAATGCTATTTACATCACAGTTAAAAGCCCCAAAGACATAAACATAACTGTGGATGGCAGAGAAGAAACAACCAAAACAAAATAGAGAGGTATCAAAATGACACAAAATCCATTACCAAAGCGTAACCCACAGACCCCGGAACAGAAGTTTATGGCGGTAAGCCGTTTGACCGGGGACATCGAGGAGGACTTCCTCACCCTGGGGCAGATATTGAGCGAGATTAAGGCCTCAAAGACTTATCAATTCAAGGGCTATGAGACCTTTGCCACTTACCTGCAGGACGAGCATCACTTCAGCACGGCTATTGCCAACAAGCTGATAGCTATCTACAATTTATTCGTAAATGAAATGGATCTCGATGACGCCACCCTGGTGGAGATCGGGTATGACCGACTGTGCATCATACTTCCTGCCATGAAAAAGGCAGACTGGCAAACCCGCGATGAGTTGATAATAGCCGCCCGGGATTGCAGTTCTGCTGATCTGAAGGCACAGATGAAAGCCAGGCGGGAGGCAGAGAAGGAAGCTGACATAGACCTGAAGCAGGTATTTGTGGATCAGTACTTTGAACGGATGCTGAGCTTCCTGAACTGCAGCAAGAAAGAACTGAACTTCAAGCTTGCCCTGTATTTTAACAGCTTCACGGAAGAGGACATGCAAGACCTGAAGGAAGTGATCAAGACCAACCAAAAGGAATTTGACAGGCAGATAAAGGAGGCGGAGAATGAGCATCACGAATAATCAGCAAACGCGTATGATGGAGTGCCCTGTGTGCCATGGCAAAGGGAGTATTGGCGAAGACCCCACGGAATATGAATTCATCACCAGGGATCCTGACACTCATGTTTGCCTCACCTGCCAGGGGACAGGCAAGGTGGGACCACGGAAGAAGCTTCCTGATGGGAAATTAGTGTTTGAGTTGGCCAGGGAAAAGCGACAAGATGTCGCTTCCACAAGGCTGAATGTGAGCCGGAAGGCGGTAGTGCACCCTGAACTTCCCGATACCGGAGTGGGATATAAACACCCGATGCCACCGAGGGAAAAAGATGTGACACCAGTACCAATTTTCCAATACTGGGATTACAACCAATTACCAGCACGGCTGAATAAGGTGTTGGAGGAAGGCAAACCTTTTCTTATCGTTGTGAATACTGAGCCGTATTACATGGATGTATATCGTATGATCCGTAAGCAGGAGAAGAAGCAGAGAACCTGGACGGAGGGTGATGAGGAAGCATTTGTGGAGGCTCTGATGGACGAAAGGAACAAGCTGATAACTGAAATAAAAAAATACAAGCTTCAAGATGAAGCTTCCACCAAGGAGGTAAGCAATGGCTAAGATAGTAAAACGCGGAAAGCTGAATATGTGGCTTGACGGGGAAGGCAATGAAGTTCCGGAGAAGTACATTGCCAAAGAGCACAAAGACCGAGACAAACTGGTGAGCAGCCTGGTTGCCAAGGCAAGACAGCTTAACCTGGTGATCAAGAACGAAAAGAAGCTGATGGAACAGGCTATCGCCAAGTTCCTGGACGACAGCGCTCAGCGGGAAGGCGAAGAGTGGGTGGGTGGCACCACGCTCTATAACTTCAGCATGGATGAGGCAATCAGCATCAAGATCGCAAAGAAGTGGACTTTCGACGAGAAGCTGCAGATCGCTAAGCAAAAGATCGACAAGGTGATCGAAGCCCGCAGCGCCACCAGCGACGACCTCATCGTAGCTTTGGTGAACCGTGCATTCAAGGTGGACAGCAAGGGCGAGGTGGATGCCAAGCAGCTCATTGGCCTGCGACAACTTCAGGTAGATGATGAGCTGTGGAACGAAGCCATGGAACTGATCGCGGACAGCCAGAAGGTGCAGAGCACCAAGACCTACTTCTACTTCCAGGAAGCAGGGGAAGACGGGAAGCTGGTGAGCATAGTGCTGGACTTCGCAGCCCTCTAAACCGGGAGTATAAGATGCAGAACAAAGAACTGTGGCAGGCGGCAAGCGGATTGATCGGCGAAGCAGAACTGGCGAAGCGGTTCAAGACCTGGATAAGCAACTTGATCCGGGTAGCCCGCATGAAAGCCGCCAATATTGATTCTGGAGAGCTGTTTGACCAGGATATAGCCACTATCCTGGGAGACTTGAACAAACGCACGAAATCGCGTTTTCAGCCCACTGACGCAGCCAAGGCTCTGATAATAGCCAGACTGAAACAGGGATACCAGGTGCAGGACTTCATCAGAGTGCATGAGGTGAAATGCCTGGAGTGGCTGGGGAACGAGAAGATGGAGCATAACCTGCGCCCAAGCACGCTGTATGCCGCCTGCCACTTCGATGAATACTTAAGCGCATGGTGGAAGCTGGACAGGGAACGCCAAGAACTGGCAGAGAAGCGAGCGGTGAACAAAGGCAGGATAGACGGTGCTTTGGCAAGCGCCGGTACCGGGGATAGCACCGGGACAGCGGAACGACAGGCGCTTATAGCCGAGTTATGCGCCATATCCTGGGATAGCTTTGCTTCCTGGGGTGACTTCATGAAGCATACCTGCAAGTTTCCTGACGCAGCAGCCCTAAAGGAATATCCGATGCCGCAGCGCATTCGCACAATGCGCAGCGCTCCGATCAGCAGCATGATCAAGATATACAGCGGACAGCGCATCGAGGAGCTGGAGGCAGAGTATCAGCAGATCAAAGCCCAGGGAGGGAAGGATGTTCAGTGAACGGTACTACCGTCCCGACGAGATAGCGACCGCTTTGGGCGTAAGCAAGAAGACCGTGTATCGGATGATTAACGATGTAAACGATCCCTTGCCGGCATATAGACCAGCGGGCAAGCAACTGCGGGTGCATGGCAGGGATCTAAATGCCTACATGGATAAACGCAAGGTAAAACCCGAGGAGGAATGATGAAGAAGAACGGAAGACTGGGCAAGACTATAACCTGGGGCTGTTTTAGCCTGTGCATGTTCATACTGGCCATTTACTGGTATGGGATATGGCTGTGCAGGTAGTATAGCGGTAATATCTGGTTAAGCCCTGGGTTGAACGCCCGGGGCTTTTTTATTTGAACCACTGAGGACACAGAGGAAAAAGGGACAAGATGGGTGAGTGCTGAAATGACTGGATTCCAGCTTGCGCTGGAATGACGATGCTTCCAAAAATGCTGGGATAATGTGAAAATAGTGTGTCAAATGAGGACAAGTGGATTTGACATGGGGTGGCGGGGGTAAAATGTGGGCACATGGCTAACAGCAAAGAGTTCAGAGAAAAAAAAGACATGGCCTTCGAGCTATACCTGGGCGGCAAGATGGATCCCAAGGATCTTGCCACCATGGTGGGGTGTTCCCCGGTGACGATATCCAAGTGGATAAAAGCCGGCAAGTGGGATAACTTAAGCAAGGAAGAGAAGCGGCTGGACAACAAGCTGGCAATCTCCAGGAAGAAGGCGTTGCTGGCGGCACTTGATGAATATGCTAAGGATCCTAAAAACACGGCCTTGCAGAGCCTGGTAAGCATGCTAAAGCAAGCTCAAAAACAGGATGCGCCAAGCAAGGAGTTGAATGATCACATTGTGAAGTTTATGGATCAGGTAACGGACTTTATGATCGAGAAGGGTTACGAAGGGCTCCTGAAGCAGTTTCAGGCGATTGTAATGGAACTTGCTGAATACCTGAGGGTGAGGAACGGATGAGAATGGCAGAGAAGTTGAGAGGTCGAGAGGTTGAGGGGTTGAGAAGTTTTGCTCCGGCCAGAGGCTCGGAGCACCATGCCGGTCGGAGACCGGCATTCCAGGATTCACTTGCCAGGACACACGAGCCCGGCGGTTTACCTCTATCCGCCGGGCTATTTATGCATTTTGGAAAGCGTCAGGATGACGCTTCTACTGATAGTTTTGCTTGCAAGTGCCAAGATGGCGCTTCCACTATCCTCCGACCCCTGCAGAGCCCCGTTCGGTTTATTCCGGCGGGGCTGCCCTTTTCGGAGAAATGATGCAAGAATATCTTGGAACGATCCTGGGCGTATTGTTCACTTTATACGTCGGAGTGATGAGCTGGCTATTCAAGACTGCCTGGACGGAGCTGAAGGCTTTGAAAAAAGAGCATGATGAGCTGAAAGAAAAGGTTTTGGTGCTGAAAGGCGAACTCGCAGCGGACTTTAACCAGCAGCTTATCTCGCAATTTGAGAAGTTTTTGAGCCAGCTTGATGAGAAGTTTGATGCATGGTGGAACAAGATAGAATGCAATTTGATGAATGAAGGTCGCTTGCCTCCCAAGACACGTAAAAAAGCGGAGAAGGACACACCATGAACAAGGTGATCAACAGCTATGCCGGGGACAGCATCAGCATCCGCTGCAGGATATATGACGAGGCGGGGAGTGAATTTGACAGCGCTGCATTCGAGATTGATGGGGTAATATTTACCATCGTAGGCGTTACGAACTTCGACGGATCTATAAGTGGAAACGTTGTACAGGTATGGATACCTGAGCAAACGCTAACGGAGATAGGCAGATATAAATATTATCTTCAGATTAAGAGTCAGAGCACTAAGGCATGCTGGACAGTGTTGGCCGGGTCTATCAATGTAATGGGGCTTCCGGAATGAGAACGGTGATGGTTGATTGCCGGGTGACGGCAGGGAGCATTGAGCTTCGAGTTACCTTGCAAAATGCCTGGTCATATCCATTTCCGCAGGAAGAAGAGCCAGACGAAGAGGACGTAGATGCCTAAGTTTGCATTGCGGCAGCAGAAGGCACTGGCTGAGATTGCGTGTAAGACGCCGAGCGTAAGGCCATTTACGGGTGATACTCCGCGGGATAAAGAGGAGCGGATCCGCAGAGCTACGGGTGAGGGCTGGGAAGCTTTTGAATATTTTTGCAAGACCTACTTTCCGCATGTGTTTGGTCTGCCCTTTGCGGAGCAGCACAGGGAAATGTTCCAGGAGACCGAGGCATTCAACGGAGTGATCGGGATCACGGGATTCCGCGGGCTTGGCAAAACTGTCTTGATGGGGATCGTTTATCCGATCTGGAAGATGGTGAAGGGCTGCCAGTATGTGATCCACACGGCTGCCGACACAGACCTGGCTACTGAGCGGACTGCTTTCACGCTAAACGAGCTGAAGGAGAACAGGCGGTTGCTGACTGATTATCCTCAGCTTGAGGTGATCGAGGGGGAGAAGGAAAACTTCTACCTGAAATCCCGCTGCAGGATTAGGGCACGTTCCATCAAACAGAGCCACCGCGGGACCTTTAACGATAAAAATATGAAGCGTCCGGGACTGATAGTCTGCGACGATATAGACAAAGAAGAGAACGTTGGCAGCCAGACAATTGGCAAGCGTAAGCTGGACAAGATTACTCAGGAACTGGCAGGTGCACTGGACCCGGCTGAACCGGGGAAGGTGATCTGGCTGGGTAACCTGGTGCATCCGAATTATGCTATATGCCAGTTTATGGAACTTATCAAGGGTGAGATACTGGCAGAGAGTGAGGAGATTGGGGACGGCGGATTGGCATCCGCCTGTACGGGGTCTGAGAAGCGTCAGGATGACGCTTCCACCTTGAAAACATCACAGCGGGCACTTCTGCGCTATTCCCTGGAGGATTCTGAGGGTAAGAGCACCTGGCCGGAGCAATATCCGGATGCGGTATTGCCGGATCTTAAGAAGCGTTATGGGCATAGCGGGTATCAGCGGGAGATGCTGGGGCTGCCGGTGATCGAGGGGAACATATTCAAAAGTGATTGGTTTAAGCGGTACCGGGCACTTCCGGAGCCCAGCAAGATGAAGCGTGTTTGGTTATACGCCGACCCTGCCTGGGGAGAGAAGGGCTGTTTTAAAGCCGTTGTGTCGATAGGATATGACGGCAGCCGCTTTTACGTGATCCACGTTTGGATTCGGCAGACTGAGAACACCAAGTTCTTCAGATACTTTTACGATGCCTATCATGAACTTGACCGGACATACCGGGTGAAAAACAGGGCAGCCTGTGAGACTACTTATGGTCAGGGGCGGATATTGGCGGATTTTGACAGTTGGGCGCAGGAAAAGCATTTGCCACCGATCAGCCACCGGATCAAGCGGATAGATAACAAAGAAAACAAAGCCTTAAGAATAGAAAGAACCGAGACCAGCATCGAGACAGCCAAGGTGCTGTTTCCGGAAGGCCAAGATATGCCGACCTTGGTGAGCCAGTTTTGCACTTACCCGGATGGGTACGTGGACGGGCCTGATGCGCTGGCGGGGTGTTTGGAGCGGTTTAGCGAGTATGACATTGGTCGGAACCGGGTGAAGGTGCGGAGGATGCAGTGGTGAAGGATGTTTCCACTTTAAAGCGTCAGGATGACGCTTCCACGATGGCGCGGACGGGGGGAGTGCGTGAACTATTTTGACCGGATGATGCTGCAGTATTATCAGGTGCTGAACAATGCCTGGAAGAAGGAGCTGAGGGAAGCTGCCAGGACTGCGATAGGGCTGCTGACAGAAATGCCCAGGAATGAACGCCTCGACAAAAGCAAGGTGGATGCGCTACTGAGGGCGATAAACCAGAACCTGGGTGATGACTTCATGATGGCGGTTTCACAAGAGACCAAAGCCTACGTGGAGCGAAGCCTAAGGCTGGGCTTGCAGGACGTTAAGACGAGCGCGAAAGCCAGGATCAGCATTGGGCTGTGGGGAATCGAAGACCAGGCTTTGGCAAGCCAGATCCAGAAGCAGAATTTATTTTGGATAGGGCAGCACTTTGGCACGGATATTAGCGATGACTTCCGGGATACCCTGACTAACGCAATTGAGCAGGGTTTTACCAGGGAAATGATAGCTGACGCCTTGCAAGAGACATTTGGCGATTTGGGCGAGAAGGGGAGCCATTACTGGCAGGGCTTGGCGGAACATACGGCGCTGAGGATGCGGGAGTTCGGACGCCTTTCCGGATATGAAAAAGCGGGAGCAAAAGGCTACCGGCTGACTAACCCCATGGACGACCGCACCAGCGAGATCTGCTATGCGCTGGTGAGCCAGAACAAGGTATATCCGTTGGATGTGGCGTTGGAAGTGCGTGACAAACTCATGGAGATCGATGTGAACGCGGAAGGGCTGGAAGAAGCCAGGGAGCGGGTGAAAGCCCTGGCACCATGGGTGAAAGAAAGCCAGATAGAACGAGATCAAGACGGCAATCCGGTGGGCGTGAGCGGAGCGCATACGCCGTTTCCTCCGTTTCATTGGAAATGCCGGACCCAAACGGAGATAGTTATATGATGAGCTTCCCGCAGATGCCGCAGATTGTGGCGCAGATGCCGCAGATGGAGAAGATGATATGAAAGCGATACCAGTGACTGTAAGAGACGTGATTACGATATTGAATTTGCCGGCTGACCTGGCAAACAATCCGATATTCGGGGAGCATGAGGCATTGGTGATGAAGAGGCTGGCCGAGATCACGTTGGAAGACGATTATAATGACGCCGGGGAAGACGATTTGAAAGCTGGAGATGCGGTGTATGTGGCGTTCCGCTATGGCTATGCTTTCCTGATGCTGGAGAGCGTGGCGGAATTCCTGAATCTGAAGACATTGGGCGAGGGGATCGTGAAGAGCATCGGGTTGGACAGCGCAGCTACCGAACTGCTGACTGGGGCAGAGATTGAGGATTTTAAGAAAAAGCTCGAAACGCGGGCTTTGACCTTGCTGAAGGGTTATCTGAACGAAGACGGGCTGGCCAGGCTGTATGAGCTGAAGCCGAGACCTGCGAGGCTGATAAGGGTTGGGGTGATATAGTGGAAAACGAGGAAATAATGGCTGAGATTTACCGGGCGATCATTGCAGCGCTGGAAGGCGCACTGCACCGGATTGGCAGCGTGATCGATGCGGATGCCAGGAAGGAGATAATCCGCCAGAACATAATCGATAAAGGCGATTTCCTGGGCAATGCCGGGTACCTGGTGCAGATGAATGCCGAGGGAATGACTTTGCGGGTGGGGAGCAACGTGAAGCATGAACCCTACGTATTGGGCGGGAAGGTGCCGAGTTGGACGCCGATTGCACCGCTGAAAGCCTGGGTGGAGCGCAAGGGGCTTGCCTGGGTTGACCAGGAAAGCGGAAAGGCTCTAAGCGTGGAACAGATGGCGTATCTAATCAGAGGGAAGATTAAGCGCGAGGGGATAGCAGCCAGGAACGTATATGAGACTGTGCTGCAGAACCGCGAGCAGTGGATATTTGAGCAGCTTAATGGGATAGAGGTGAGGGTGTGAGGACAACAATATGGACTTCGTCGAGATACCGGAGATGCATTACTCCGGCCAGAGGCCGGATAGCCATGCCGGTCGGAGACCGGCATTCCAGGAGGGGATATGACTGGCACTGAAAAGTTTTTATTCGAGCGCGAGAGCCTGCGCACAGCATTGGTTGAGGCTGGAGTGGCAACCGTAATCTATAACAAGGACGAAATTCCCAAGGAGCTTCCGGCGGCAATTGTGGTATTGGATGGCGAAACCGGGAAGAACGCTACGGGACGCAGGTTCACGGACACTGACCTTGCCTGGAGCGTGTTCCTGCTCGTGAACGCCACGAAAGCGGAGGATCCGGATGCGGAGCTATACCGGCTGAAGGAAGCATTTCGGGAGAAGTATCAGGCTGCGACGTTTCGGGATATTCCTGAGATTGAGTATTATACGAGCCGGGTGGACGGTGCCAGGCTGGTGCGCGTGGCGCGGCTGGCGCTGCTGAAGCGTGGGACCGGAGCGTGATGGGACGTACAAATAAGTCACAGAGAAGTATGAATGAACAACCATGCTGGAGCATACTTACTCCGGCCAGAGGCACGGAGTACCATGCCGGTCAGAGACCGGCATTCCAGAGACCGGCATTCCAGAGAGCGGCTTTTCAGGAGAGATAGATGCGAGTAATGCAGATAGGCAAGACACGGGTGGCAATCAGCGGGGTAAGCGAGCTGCTGAGCAAGCAGTATGCGGCTGTGGAGGTGGACTTCGATACATGCCAGCAGGTTGGTCCCCGACTGATCAGCAAGGCAGAGGTGGCTAAGAAGACGATAGCTGCGCCGTATAGCATGGCCAAGCTTTTGGATCTTTTGGATCTGGACGAATATCACGCCGGCTGCATCGAGGCAATTGCCAACAGTTCCTTGATCACCATCGAGTGCAAAAATACCAATGTGCAGAATTGGTTGAAAGCAGCCGAATATCCGAGCTGCGAGAGCGAAGGGACTATTTTAAGCGAATTTATCCGCAATTATTTAGCATGCGGCAATGGTTTTCTGATCAAAATGAGGAACGCTCAAGGGCAGTGGGCTGGTTTGGAGCGAATGTTGCCCAGCGAAGTGAGCATCGTGGAGAACTATGATGATTTTAACTTTTTGCGGCCCAACTACATTCAGACCAGGAACAACAAGAAGAAGGACTTTGCCTATGCAGACGTGATCCACCTGAAGCGGAACTCGCATAAGAGCAATGCCTGGGGCTTAGCCTGCCTTCCGATTGCGATTAACATCGAGATACTCTCCGAGATCAAGACCTTTGATTATAACAACTTCAAAAATGGGCTGATGGCAGATTACTTTATGATCGTGGAGGGTGGAACGCTACGCGACGGAACCGTTCTGGATGAGGACGGCAATGAGGTGGTGAGCGACGCCTACAGCGAGATCGAAAAAGCACTCTTGGAAGCCAAAGGCAATGCAAGAAGCCATAGCACGGTGCTGATCGAGAGCGAGAGCAAGGACGTGAAGATACGCCTGGAACCGCTGAGACAGCAGGACAAGGAAGGGGGCTTCATAACCCTTAAAAAAGATTTGAGAGAAGGCATATTCGCATATCACCGGGTGCCTCCCAGGATAGTTAGTCAGCTCGTAAGCGGGCAGCTTGGAGGGGACAATAACAGCGATATGATACTATTTTATAACTTCGTAATCAAGCCGCTGCAGCGAAGGCTGGCTGAAACCCTCGCGCAGGAATTCAACTATGAATTTAAGTGGGGCGTTCAGCCTACCGATTTTAACTTCGGCAAGCTGACAGATGAAATCCAAACGACTGACGAGAGGCTATTCAGCAGCCTCAGGAACAATTAAGGTGGATAAAGCGTCAGGATGACGCTTCCACTAAAAAGGAGAATACGTGAGTATCTTTTCCCGAAAGTTTAACCGTGGCCAGCGGCGCAAGATCATGAAAGGCGAGCTTCGTAATGTGGACGTAGACCTTATCAGCCTACTGTTCGATACCATGAAGCCTGCCAACATGAAAGGCGCCGTGATCAAATGCGCGGACGGAAAACAGGCAAAAACCCTGGGAGCCACAGCAAAGTTCAAAGCTGAGACAGTGGGATCTGAAGGGCTGCTGTATGTAACCGTCATGGAACCGGATGTGGTGGACGCCCAGGGCGACACCTACACAGCCGAAGAAGTTAAAAAGGCTGCTTACCGCTTTGCCAAGAAGGGACTGGTAGGCAAGAACGACATCAACCATAATAATCAGCCCGTCCCGGAGTTTGTAATCGCCGAAACCAGCATCCTCAAGACCGAGGATAAAGAGCACTTTCCCAACACCAAAGTGGGGAGCTGGGTGCTGACCCTCAAGTGTGAAGATTTGCAATCCGACCTGTGGCAGAAGGTTCAGAAGGGCAGCTTCAACGGCGTATCCATCGCCGGATATGCCGAGGATCTCGGGACTGATAACTCCGCCGCTATTGCCGAGCTGAAATCGACCTTGGAAGAGATCAAGAAGAGCCTGGGCGATAAGCCCGATGAAGGCTCCACCAAGGTCATCACCACCATCGAAAACCGCATCAAGGAGATGGAAAAAGCCAATGGCAGCGACGCTGCCAGCGAGCTGATCAAAGCATTCCGCGATGAAATGAAGGAGCTAACCGCCACCATGAAAAAAGCGATATCCAAATCTCTGGGCGGGGAACCGGGGGATAACGACACTGGCGAGAAGAAGGTGCTGATCGCCGGAACCGAGGTGATCGTGAAGGCCGCGCACCGCGAGATCTACAAAGGCATTGCCCAGGTGGATGCCGGTGCACCCATGAACATCCTGAATTCCAATACCACTTCCCTGTTCATCGATGAAGTGGTTGGCAGCCAACCCAGCAGCACTCTGTCCGACATCACTGTAGTTCCCCTGATGAAGGACGAAAGCATCGATGTAGGCCTTGTTCAAGACCTCGTGTTCAAAAACAGCCTGGATGGCGCAGTGAGCGCACAGGATATCGCATCTGCCGACCTTTCCTGCACCACCGGCATCCTGAATGCTGAATTCACCCTGGGACGCGATATCGTGGAATTCTACAAGGACAAGTATGGCGAAGACGCCTTTGGCGCTTATGTGGAGCAGCATATCGCCAAGAAGGCTGAAAAGGCCATTCGCAAGCTGCTCTTCCTTGGCGACCGATCCTCTGGTACCCCAGCGTTGAAAGGTCTGAACGGCGTTCTGAAGATCGCCAGCACGAACAACGATATCACCGAGATCGATAGTGCCGAGCATGTGGACTGGGATGAGAAGTTTGAAGCTGCCTTGCTTGCTTTCGATGAAAGCATGCTGGAAGAGCAGGAGAACTTCAAGTTCTACGTGAGCTTCAAGGATCTCGTTCGCATCCGCGCCTGGCTGAGCAAGCGTTCCACTACCGCCGGCGATAAATTCCTGCTGGAAGGTGGAAACGTGTCCTTCTCCGGAATTCCCGTGGAAGCCCGTTTCCTGACGGATAACTATATCGTGGGCGGACTGCCCAAGTTCATCATCCTGGGTTACCGCACCGACGCCGAACTTAAGGTGGAGCACCATGGCAGCGATTGGAAATACCACTGGTATATCCGCATTCGCCCCGGCATCACCTACGTGGACGGCTTCGTGAAGGTGTTCCAAATCGTAGATTCCGACACAGAAGCATAGGAGGAAAAACCATGCGTAAATATCTGATGATCATCCTGGTTTGTGCGGTACTGGTGTCTGCCTTTGTGGCAGCGCTGAGCGCACAGACCCTTCCCGTGGATAGCCGTAAAATACCCATGCAAAAGTATAAGAGTTGGACTGCCTTGCGCTATAGCCCTACAGCAGACACTCTCTGGCATAGGATCACCCTGCCTGACCGATGTATGGAAGTGTGGTGCATAGCCGACAGCGGAGCCGTATCCATTAGTCCCGACAGTTTATACTACAAAACGGACAAACCCTACGCCTGGATTAAGAACGGATATCCCTTTCAACTACCAACTTATAAAGCAAGCAAGTTCTACGTAAAACGCGCCGCATCCGGAACAGTAACGCATTTGAATCTGATCTTCTATCGAATGTGAGGTGGGCAACCACCTCCTTCGTGGAAGGAACTCAAGCGACAGGATGTCGCTTCTACAAAGCTACCAAGGAGATAACATGTTTGAACTCATAACCCAAAACCAAGAGCTATTCCTGAACCTGTTGGCAGGCTTGCTGGTGATCCTGATAGGCTGGATATTCAAGCGCCAGGTGGACAAAGGAAAGCTATTCACAGCCCTTTCCATGATCCTGGACATCGCTCAGGACATTGCGAATAAACGACCTGAAGCCAAAGACAGCGTAAAAAAAGAGATCGCTGTAGAGGCCATTAAGGCTGCCTTGCCGGCTAAGAAACTTAACCTGGTTAAAAAGGTGTTTGGTTCGGTGGGAGCGGCGGTGGAATTCGTTTGGAAAAACCGTAAAACTTTAATCGTGGCAACCGGATTGTTGCTAAAGAAGGTGTTCTAATGCCACCCTTGACTAACGTAGTAAAACCCACATTTCCCAGCGGCACAGACAAGGACGATCTGCTGTTTACCAATCTCATTGAGACCATGGTTGGCGATTTGGTGTATTACGGCTCCGGTACTTTGTCGGCTGCCGATATCAGCACTTACCTGGACGATCAGACGGTGATCGGCACCACGTTGGCAAGCAACTTCGAGGTGCTGGGTGAGCTGGGCGAAAAACCCGGAAAGATGGAAAGCAAGGTGGAAAGCGTGAAAACCCGCAACTATAAGGTTGCCGGCAAGCGCATGACCACCATTGAGCTGAACATTGTCGGAATCGGGATCCTGCAGAAGGATTATCTGGAATCGGCTGCATTCAGCGCTGAAGAGCAGACCATGATATTACGAAACCGCGAAGGCGACCGCATGGTAATTCTGAACGGCATGCGCTGGACAGTGGATTGGAGCGGAGAAGCAGACGGGCTGTATACCTTCGTGCTGACCACTGAGTTTGCAGGCGCAACAGCCGGCAAGATATACATGTATAAGGATATTCCCGTAGGTGGGACATAATATCCGAAGATAAGGGGGCGGGCCAGGCCAGCCTGCCCCATAACCTAAACGGAGAAGAGATATGAAACTGACTTACGACCAACTACGACAGATCATTGCCCTGGTGCATGACAACCCGGTGCTAAAAGCGAAGCTGGATGAATTTATGAGCGGCAAGCTGACCAGCATCAGCGAGAGCGATCTGCTGGGCATCATAGCTGAAAGCGAAGTGGACAAGGATATGATCCGCATCCTCACCGATCAGGATCCTGGGACTATGGATGCCTTCGACGGGCTGCAGGTAATTGCCGATTTTTTCGGGTATATAAGAGCCAACAAGGGGAGATTAAGCGGTTGGCTCGCAAGTTTCGGATACGCAGTGGCAACGCCCAAAGCGAAGACAGCTACGAAAGTTTTGAAGTGAGCCTGAGAACCATGAATTACACCCATGCAGACTTTTGCGCCTATACTTTGCCGGAGCTATATCACAGGTTTTGTCTGCATTACAAGCGATAAAAGATCAGGATAAGAATGCCCGAAATAAATTTTAAACTTCTGTTAATCACCGACGGCGCGGACGGGAAGCTGCATGCGGTGCAGCAGAACCTGGACGAGGTGAAGCGGAAGGCTGAGACGCCTACCGAGGTGAAGTTAAACGCAGAAAAGAGCCTGGCAACGATCAGGGATCTGGGGCTGGCAGTGGGCTCTGTATTCACGGCTATCAGTAAGCTTACCAGCGGTATAAACGGCTTTATGGACGCTTCTTTGGGAGCCAGGCAGAGCCAAACCTTGGCAAACCTGGCATTCAAAGACGGGGCGAAGGAGATCCAGGAATTTGCCGGAAGCATGCAGGACTTGACCAACTTTGAAGATGATCAGTTGACCGCGCTGATGAGCAAGCTGGCCATGACTTTCAAGCTAAACAAGGATCAAGCTGCCGAGCTTACTCCACTGTTGCTGGACTTTACCGAAGCTACAAAATCCACTGGTATGACGGTGGAAAGCGCTTTTGATTTGATGGGGAAAGCACTGAACGGGCATACCGAGATGTTGGGGCGATATGGGATAGAGCTGGATAAAACCCGGTTGCAGACAGAGGGCGTGAGCTACCTGGTGGAGAAACTGGGCGAAGACTATGGCGGTACCGCTACTGCTCTGGCTGACCTTAGACTGCAGAACATCAATGCCTGGGGAGACATCAAAGAGACAGTGGGCAGCATGCTGGACGTTCTGATCAAGCCGCTGCTGGCAGGGCTGAAGAACCTGATGGATT
This sequence comes from uncultured Candidatus Cloacimonas sp., assembly GCA_964529335.1. Classification (GTDB taxonomy): domain Bacteria; phylum Cloacimonadota; class Cloacimonadia; order Cloacimonadales; family Cloacimonadaceae; genus Cloacimonas. The sequence continues at coordinate 27,025 of CAZGWB010000007.1, read as the reverse complement.
GGTTCCAGGAATTACCCAAGGGGCTTCAGGGTTTGATTGCAGGGCTGGCGTTAGCCGTGCCGACCATAATCGCTGTGGCTACAGCCATTACTACACTGGTAGCGGCATTTACCGCATTGAAGGCGGCAATCAATCCGGTGGCAGGGATAATGTCGCTCATTGTGGGTGGGCTTACGGCTGCAAGCGTGGCAATAGCTGCTACCGCAGTGAGCACTAACGCAGCCGCGGAAAGCCAGATAAGCCTGGCTGAAGAGATCAAGAACGCCAAAACTGAGGTTAGCCTCGAAGCAGAGAAGTTTAACGTGCTGGCTACTTCACTGCTGGAGTTCAAAAGCAAAAGCCAGCTTACCCGTGATGAAAAGCAGAATATGCTGAACATCATCAGGAGTTTGAACGAGAATTATGGTGAATACCTGGGCAACATTAACCTGGAGACGGCCGGCTATAACGAACTAACAATTGCTTTGAACGCTGCCAGCAACGCTTTGGTAAGCCAGCAAATTGCCAAGATATATGGACAACGCTATCAGCAGTATGTAGACCAGGTAGCGCAGCTTACCATCAAGCTTAAAGAGCAGCAACCGGAATACGAAAGGCTGAAAGCCAAACGTGATGCCTTATTTGCCTCTTTTCCTGCAAATGCAATGGAGAGCGGAGCAGGATTCAATCCAGATGCCTGGACAAATGGTGAGTGGACTGCCGTAAACAACCAACTAACCAGAATGGGCAATGTAAGCGCTCAGCTGGTAAAAGCCAAGTCTGAGCTTAGCTCTTTTGCCAATGCTTACCGTGAAGCGGTGCAAAGCGCAGGAGACTTAAGCTTTGGAGGAGCCGGAGGCGGAAGCACAGGTGACGGAGGTAGCTCTCCGGAGGTGAATGACTATGAGAATCTCATGGCTGAGCTGCAGCGTCTCCGCAATACTGAGCTGCAGAACCTGGAAGCGGACTATCAAAAAAAGCTGGCAATCATCAAGCAATACACCGCGGAGGAAAGCCAGGAGCAGATAAATGCTATACGTGAACTGGATAACTGGAAGACTGCCGAAGAGCAGAAGATAAGCGACAAGATGTCGCTTCTACAAGCCGAAGCGGCAGACAAGCAAAAGCAGCTTACCCAGGAGAAGTTCCGCAGCGAGGTGCAGTATTACGCGAATCTGGAGCAGCTTGGGGTGGCATCGTATGACGCCATGAAAAAGACAATGGAGGAATACTATGCATGGGCAAAGGAGAATCTGAGCAAGGAAGAGGCTGCTGCGGTGCTGGTTCAACTGCGGGAGACCAACCTCCGCTGGGGCCAGGTTAAGAACCGTGAGTACGAAGAGCAGCTCGCCATGGCGCAGACCAGGGACGACTTTCGGGCGCGGGATCTGGAGCTAAGCGGCAATAGCTATCAGCTTCAGCTAAACGCCTTGGACGCCTTTTATGCCAGCCGTAGACAAAAGCTTCTCGAAGCCGGTATCACCGAGCAGGAGATTGAAAAGCAGAAGGCAAAGGCACTGATGCAACTTCAGATCAATAGCGCTTCACAGGCTGCCAAAGGAGTAGGGAGCATATTGGGGAATCTGGCAGCCATGCAGGACAAGGAATCGGAATCTGGGTTTAAGACCTGGAAGGCATTAGCTTTGGCGCAAGCCATGGTTGACATGCCGGCGGCTGCATTGGCAGCTTATAAATCTATGTCCGGCATTCCGGTGGTTGGGCCTGCTCTGGGTATTGCGGCTGCAGCGGCAGCGGGTGCCATGGGGCTGAAGAATATCAGCGAGATAAATAAAGCCAAGTTCGAGAAAAAGGCTGAAGGTGGACTATTGGAGGGTCCTTCGCATGCTGCAGGCGGAACGATCATCGAGGCAGAAGGGGGTGAATACATTACCCGGAAGAGCAGGGTGGCCCAGCTTGGAAAGGGCTTTTTTGATTTTATCAACAATGCTCCGCTGGCGGCTGTAAAAACACTGTTTACCGGTATTCCGTCGGGCTTTTCGATTCCCATGCCGGCAGACAGCTATCGCTATGCCGGGGGGGGGCAGGTGGCTACCGGGGGAAACTCCACATTGGACGCGATATTGGCAGCCATAATGCAGATGAGTGCCAAGCTTCCCACACAGATCGTGATACACATAGACCCGCTTTCCAGCGATCCGGTGCGGATCAGCGAGATAGCTGAGCAGGGCACGCTGATCAGGAGCGCAACATGAACCTTTTTCAGATAGACTTTATCCAGGGGAAGACGGATGCGGAGGACTACAATGAAGTAGTTCACAGCCTTATAGATACCAGTACGGAGCGGAAGATAATCACACTGAGCTTATCCGCTGACAAGCTGCAGGGCATATCCAACTATTCCCGTGAGCCAAGGCGGCTGAACTTCGAGTGTTTCGCGGATGCCTGGATAACAGAATATATCCTATCAGGCGACTATGAACACGAGCGATATATAAGCCACTATGAAGTGAAGGTATATCGCGACGATGCCCTGATCTTCAGCGGGATTATTGACACATCGCAGATAAAGGATAATGGGGTAAATCAACCGCTGCAGTTCTTGTGCTATGACAAGCTGAAGCTGCTTTCCATATATGCCGATCTGACGCAATTGTATTCGCTTACGGCTGGATATACAGCAGCTCAAATACTTGGCTATTTCATTGCAAAGATAGAAGCTGCGATACCTATCGACATACCAAGCAGCAGTAGCGGTTTTGCCATACCTTCGCTGGTGATCCCTGACGATACTTACGCGGACATGAAGCAGCTATCAGCCACAGATTATTCTGAGATGAATACGCTGCCTGCTAATTCAGGAGGATGGGTTTATTATTGGTATGGTGATTCTTATGAGACACCAAAATTCGGGTATGTTGCCAATGCTCCTGCTAACACGATTAGTTTTATTTTTGCGAACCGGAAGGGCATCCAAGGGGTGTATGACGATGACCCGGATGTGTATCGATACAAAGCCAGGTATAAAGCGCGTATATATACCTATTACAATGGGATATGCGCTAAACTGGCAGAATATGACGATGAAACCGAGTGGCAGGAAACAGAGGTGAACAGCCTGTCCGAATCAGACATTGCTTTCCGGCAGTTTTTTGTCGATAACGGCTTTGCGGAAGACGTATATGACGACGTGGTAACGCCTGAGGAATCCATGGATTCTGTGTACCATTCCTATGCGTATGAGAACGTGGTGTATTCCAAGTATTGCGGTGAGACATTTCCCACCGAGCTGCATCCTGGGCAGTACTACATTGAGCGCAAGGGAACTGAACAGACTAACTGCCTTCAGGTGCTGCAGGTGGCATTGATGCTTTATAATGCTACGTTGGTATGCACCTCTGCAGGTACTTTGACACTAATCAGCAAACAACCCACGGCTGCCAATCCTGTGGCAATAGACAACAATGACGTGATCAGCATTACTCGGACAAGGCAAAAGCCAGAACTTCCGGGGACGTCCATATATGACGTTTTGGCGGGAGACACAGCCATATTGCAGGAAGTATCCAAGGAATATCTGCTGTCGTACCATTCGTCAATCTGGATAGCGGACATCGTTATAGATCGCATAGATGCCTATTCATTGGTACTGCACACTTACATCACGGTTAACAGCATCACATACTACATTGTAGAAGTTGAAAAAGACTATGTAAACGATGAATATAAGATTAAGGGCTGGCAAACATCATGAACGGTTTTAAGATTATCAGAATAGGCACGTTAACCACGCAGATAGTGTGTCCAGCCGGGATGATAGACTGGACTCCAAATCTGAAGTACCGGGTTGAAAAGCGTAATGCTTTTGACCCTACTTATATACACCGCAGAGAGCCCTATCATGAAGACGCGTTCAAGCTTTCAATACCTGCCAGTCCAGATGAATATCAGGCACTTCTGTCTATGCTTAATCAGGATGGTGCATATTATCTGCTTTTCGACTCGGCTGGGGCTACCATGCAATTTCAAGTGGAAGTAGACAAGCTTCCGCCCTGCCCAGATGACCTGCATGAATATCCACTGATGACATCGCTATCAATGGTATCACGCTATACCAGCTATACGCCGCCAACCACGCCTGATGCGCAGGCAATTACCGAATTTGACGAATCTTTAACCATAGAAGGAAGCTAAGATGTATAAGTTTTCAATCCAATATTCTGCCGTGATCGATGACGTGCGTACTCCGTTATCGGGGCTAACTGTGAAACTGGTGAAGCCAGGATTGAACTGGGCTGGCGGAACTGCTGTTCCTGAGGCCGGGACATCGGGATATTATGAAGCCGAAGTGGAAACACCAGGCTATTACGAGATATGGGACAATCAGGACAGTGACGGCGCTTTTTCCGGTAAAACCATAGTTGTGGGAGAGGTAGATAGCGCTGGTATTGCTGCAGGATCCGTAATTTCTGAAAAGCTGGCATCCGGGGCAGTGACACAGGACAAGCTGGGCGCAGGTTCAGTAAACAGCGAGAAGCTGGCAGATGGCAGCGTAACCGATGATAAGATAGCTCCGGCGGCAGTGGGGACGAGTCATATTGAAGAGAACGCTATCATTGAGAACAGGATAGCGAATAAAGCGGTGGGGACGAGCAAGCTGGCCGATGAGGTTGTAAACAACATCCAAAAAGCCGGGGTGTATAACGTAAGCATTATGCAGCCATTGGAGGCGGGGCAGTATTACACACGCGCAACGGCGCGGGCAGCGGTGCCGGCAGCTTTGCGGTACCGGGGGATGGTGATAGCCTATGAAACGGCGGCTGGAGTATGGGCTACTGAGATGTTTGTGGGGGCGGTCACCACGGCTACGGCTAATACGGGCTGGACGGGGACAAATACAGACAAGAACTGGCGCAATCTGGAATATCCCGCACTGTACGGCGAGCAGTTCACAATAGCCAGCAAATATATCCACAAAGTATCTGGAGCAATCATCGCCCACGCAGACTGTAACTGCACAGAGTATATCCCGATCTCGCGCCAGCATGACATTCTGGTGCGGGGCTATGTGCAGCTTGCATCCAACATGGCCATACTGGCATATTATGATAAGGACTGGCAGTATATTAGTTCGATATCGGACTATGCACTGTCAAACACATTGATAAGGATTGCAGCGGCGAGCATCCCGGAGAATGCCTGTTACGTGCGGGCAGCCTGCAAGAAAACCGATGGCGGTTTTTTGGCGGTTGACGACCTTAGCAGCCAGGTAATGAAACGAGTAGTTGAGCGGGAATGGATAGTGGACGAGCTGACGGGAGAGCACTTTAGCGTTAGTGGATATTACATTAACAGGTTTACGGGAACTGCGGTGGTGGATGCGTTGTATGCCTGCACTGACTACGTGCCCATAGACGGACTGCATGACCTCTATGTGGAGGGGGCAATCAAGACATCATCCGGATGTTTAATTGCATATTATGACGTCAATAGAACCTATTTGAGCGGAGACAGCATTATCAGCGGGTATGTGAATGACGAGCCCAAGATCATTCCGGCAGCGAGCATTCCCGCTACTGCCAAGTATGTGCGAGCTACTTGCCTGATAGCCAGCGGGGGGAGGCTGCACGCGAACGGGATCCGGAATCTAAATACCAGGGAAGAAGCCTTTCGCAACGAGCTGCTTTCCAATGATTTTGACGTAGATGGGTACTACATCCATAAAACCACTGGGGTTGCCACAGCGGAAGCTACCTATAGCTGCACAGACTACGTGCCCATTGACCGGCTGCAGGACATCATCATCAAGGGTAACATATTCAGCACTACGGGGGCACTGCTGGCATACTATGACCAGAACAGGGTGTTTATTAGTGCTGTTAGCACGGGATACACGACTGGCGACACCAAGCGCATCACGGCCGCATCGATCCCCTCCACTGCCTGTTACGTACGGGCAAGCTGTCTGACGGCAACGGGTGGGATATTGCGCACGGACAGCACACAGGCAATCAGCTCCAGGCTGGATACCGTTAATCTCGCCAAACCGAGCTACCTGGAGCTTGCGACCGAGCAGGCGCTTAGCGATGAGCAATATGAATCCCTGGCTGAACTGCAAGAATATAAAGAGAGCCTGGACAGTTTGTTGGATCTGCAGACGACAGAAGAAACACCGGTGGAGATCGAAATCGCCGGGCTTGATAAAGACCTTGAAAACTACGTGCAAAAGGTACATATCCACTATGGTGCGGAACGGGGAACACCACAGGCAGATGACGTGTTCATGGACGGGAGCTGCCAAAAGGACTTCAGGGATATCAGGTTTCTGGATGAGGACGGGCAGCAGCTTGATTTCAAGATATTGAGTCATGGCAATTATGATTTCATCCGGGACAGCAGGCTTAACCATTCAGGTGGAACGCTGCAGGAGGTTTTCATGCTGACCAAGGGCGCTAATGCAGGCAAGCTGGTGCGACTGAATATTGGTAATCGTGATTTGGAATGGAGCGCCGATGCGGGAGTAACCTGGACAGTTTTGAATAACGCCACCGACTATATCATGTTATGTTTTGTGGATAGTGATGACACTATATATACGTTTTACCGCGATGTGTATAATGAGGGAACATCGGAAATAATGTACGCCCTGCTGGCCAGCGAAAACTTTGCCACCCCGCATGAGATCACCGACTTGACCGCTTTTTTGCGTCAAAAAGTCACCAATCCGCTTGATCCATTATATCCTAAACAGCCCGCACAGCGGATACACATGCAGGAAGACAGATTGAAAACCTTGTACCTGGCTAAATATACGAATGAGGCTGACAGCGAAGTGTGGGCAAAGCCATACGGTCAGGCTTGGAGGAGCGTGTTCCAGACTTATGATAACCACCATGTCCACGACATTTCCATTGATCGGACTGGCGAAGAAAATGACGTTGTTTACGTTGGTATGGATGGAAGCCAAGCGCACCCCAGCCGCAACATAAAATCTGACGATATGTTTGCCACCTACGATGATGTGATCGTCGCCATTGATGGATATAATGATGTAGGATCAGACTATCCGCTGCAGGCATTCACCGACGCCAACGGCGATCAGTATCGCCTTGGCTATGGCGAGACCAACGTGTTTGGCGGACCTGCGATCTACAAGACCAAAGACGATGTAAATTTTTACCCTGTGCTTCTGAACCATTGTAGAGCGCTATGCATACGCAAGGTGAACGGGATTATGTTCGCTTCCGTGCTAGCCAGCTATGACAATAAGCTGGCCATGATCATGGTGAGTTATGACGATGGAGAAACCTGGACGGTGGGCTATAGCGAGGAATACCACGATTGCGTAAGCGTGGGAACAAACGGAACACGATTTGCGACCGATGAGATCGACCCTCTTAATGCAGACGCACCACACATGATCTGGAGTGGGAATCAGCCAGCCATTCCTTTGCGCATTTATAACGGAGGGGCGGATGATTACTTTGCCATAGCCTACGTGAAAGTGGGGACATTGCCTACGACAGGAAGAACAATCACCTGCCAGGGCGGGTACCTGGTGAAGGCGCCAAGCCGGACGCCATTCGTGAATACAATGTATGATGACGATCTGCTGCTGCAGGTGAAGCTGAACGAAGGCCGGGGCAGGTATGCGCTGGAAACGGTAAGCGGAACCAACCTGTTGCTCCCCATAGGCTGCACCTGGGCGGGAGCGGGGACAGTGCGCTACGGCAGCCTGTATCCCTTTATCCATCCCGTGCGCAGCAATGGGCTGAGAGTGCCCAACGGCGGGCAGATATACGTGGCAGGGAGAAATATCTTGCCAAATAAGAACTTCACACTGACTTTCTGGATAAATGCCAAGATAACGGATAACGGAGCTAACGGCGATGATGCGTTTTTTATTGGTAATCCGGGCGGAGTGCACGTATATTTTGACGTGGCCAGCGGGTCGCCATATCACCACCAACCTATTGTGGTGGTTTCAGATGGTGCAGGAAATAAGACGCAGTTGTTTGCCTGGAGCAGCGTGCAAAATGATAACATTCCTTTCATGTGGAACCATATTGCCATAGTGGTTTCCAATGACGCGGTGCCAACGGTAAGAGCCATCATCAATCAGTTCTTGCGGGGCACCCAGACGCCGATAACACAGGCAAGTGCATGGGCACCTAATCCATCTGTTGATGAGACCTGGCTACTGGGTGCGCCAGGATTTGGCAGCTATACCCGCAATGTGGCAGATATACGGGTGTATGACCATGCCATGACGATGCGGGAGCTGCGGGATATCTTTTACGGATACCAGTATGCGAATGTAACGGAGGACGACTAACACATGCAAGAATAAGTGAGCTGATTTGCAAGATTAGTGAGCTTTGCTTACAGATGAAGAACCCTTGGATTGCATCTGTAAGCGGAGCTGTATTTGTGCAAAAATGAGAGCATGCAAGATTGGCGATCCGGCATGCAAGAATAAGTGAGCCTTTACATCCGGTATGATATAGTGAAGAGTGTTTTATCCCAAACTGGGAATAAGTTTTGCTTGACAAGCCAAGTGTGTATCAGAAACTGCACATTGGTGTCGTTTACTGTTTATATAAACGCTAACTGCACCATAATTAACATAGTTATGATCTTATAATTATTCCCAAGCAAAGGAGATGCTATGAGAGCACAAATTCAAAAGCTTCTACTTCTGCTGGTTTTATCAGCACTGGCAATCACTGCCTGGGGCGCAGTGAGCGAATATTCGTTCACTTCCTCGCAGGGAACCTTTTCTGAGATCAGTGGAGGAACCGTTCACGGCACAGCCGCAAACGACAACGAATGTTTCCTGGCCATTCCCTTAGGTTTTACCTTTACCTACAATGGAGTAGCCTACAACACCATCAGTATCGCCACCAATGGCTTCATTGCCATGGGCGACAACGTGGTAACCAGCAATGTGGCAATCAGTTCTGCCACCGGAACCAATAACGTTGTGGCCGCTTTGAACCGCGATATCAAATCCCGGGACACCGGCAGCCTGATGTCGCTTTCCAGCGGAACCGCTCCCAATCGCGTGTTCACAGTGCAATGGCTTCACTACAAACGCGTTCCCACTGCCACTGCCAACGACGATTTTAGTTTCCAGATTCAACTGCTTGAGAACGGTAACAAGGTGCAATTCGTTTATGGCGCATTCACAGCCGTTACATCTGCCACAGCCGCCTCCATCCAGGTCGGTTTGAGGGGTGATGCAAACACTGATTTTAACAATCGCACCACCACTACCGACTGGAGCGCAACCACAGCCGGAACCGCCAATAACAGCAATTGCACTCTCAGCGCAACTGTTTATCCGGCTAATGGACTTACTTTTACCTTCCAGCCTGCCGCTACAGGGGAACCGCCCCTTGCCGCCCAGAATCCCAATCCTGCCAATAACGCAATCAACGTAGCCATAGGCGCAAACCTTAGCTGGACTACCGGCGGCGGAACAGTTGATGGATACAAGGTTTACTTGGGAACCGATAATCCTCCCACCAATATTGTAAACGGCACGACCCAAACCGGAACTTCCTACGATCCGGCCACCTTCGCCTATAGCACCGTTTACTACTGGAAAATAGTGCCCTATAACACCTTTGGCGATGCACTGAACTGCCCGGTTTGGAGCTTCACAACCCTTGCCGATCCTACGGTAACCACCTATCCTTACGCCCAGAATTTCGATACCGTTACCCCTCCCGGACTGCCCATGGGCTGGACAACCATCAATGCCAATACAGACGCCTATACCTGGGAAAGCTATGCCGGCAATGCCGACACTGCTCCAAATTCCATGAGGGTTCGCTATAACACCACCCTGGAAATGAATGACTGGCTGGTTAGCCCACCCCTGGTGTTCACAGCTCCTTATCTGTATAAAGTAAAATTCTATTATCGTGCCAGCAGCGCTACCTACCCGGAAAAGCTTTCCGTGTATTATGGCAATGCCCCAACCGCCGCTGCCATGACCAACCTGATCTATGAGAACCTGAATATTACCAACGTGGCCTATGAGATGGTGGAAGTGAATATCCCCGTCGCAACCTCTGGAACCTTCTATATCGGCTTCTGGGGTCACAGCGCGGTAGATATGTTCTACCTTTATCTCGATACCTTCAGTGTGGCAGAGATTACCGAAAGCCTTGATCCTCCCACCGATCTTGCCGCCACAATCCAGAATAATAATAACGTTCACCTCACTTGGGACGCTCCTGGCGAAACCCCTCCTCCTGTCGGATTCAACGATGGATTCGAAACCTACGAGAATTTTGCCATCACTTTCGCTCCCTGGACTACCGTGGACGTGGATCAATCTGCAACTTATGGCATGACCAATATCACCTGGCCCAATGCCTATGCAGCCCAAGCTTACATGGTCTTCAATCCCAGTGCCACCACTCCCGCGGTTACCGATCTTGCCGCTCACAGCGGAGCCAAGATGGCAGCCTGCTTTGCCTCCACCACTCCTCCCAATAACGATTGGCTGATCACTCCGCAGATTGCCGTGACCGCTGGCGATGTCCTGAAATTCTGGGCTAAGAGCTATACCGCTCAGTATGGACTGGAACGTTTCAAGGTAGGCGTTTCCACCACCGGCACAGCACCCGCGAATTTCACCATCATCAGTGGAGCCAGCTACATTCAAGCTCCTGTGGATTGGACTGAATACACCTATCCTTTGGCCGCTTATGCCGGTCAAACCGTATATATTGGCATCCAGTGCCTGTCGAACGACGCTTTCATCTTCCTGGTGGACGATGTGTTTGTCGGCGCACCTGCCAATGCTCCCGCCTTTGCTCCTGTAGCCAGCGTTTATGGCTCTGCCGGACGCAATATCGGAACTCCCGTTCCTGCTGCCACCCAGCCCGCTTCACTTACCCGTGACCTGCTTGGTTACAAGGTGTATCGCGATGGAACTCTGATCGCCACCATTCCCAATCCTGCCACTCTGATGTATGACGATCTGGCTTTGGCGATCGGAACTTATAGCTACACAGTTACCGCATATTATGACGGTGGAGAATCTGTGCCGGCCGGACCTGTTTCGGTTCAGATTATTCCTCCGCTCAATCCTCCCACCGAGCTAACCGCAACTGTGGTTGGAAACGACGTCACCCTGAACTGGGTCAGCCCGGAAACCCCTCCCGAAGGAAGCTGGATCACCTGGAGCCAAGACGTGCTTGGCAATAGCGTGGGAACCAACTCCGCAGCCAACTTCGACGTGGCTCACCGCTGGCCAGTAGCCGACATCGCACCTTACGCCGGGCAAACCATTACCCAGGTTAAGTTCGTTCCCGCTGAAGCCAATTGCGTTTACACTATTAAGATCTGGACTGGCGGATCAGCTGCTGCCCCTGCCACTCTGGTTCATACCCAAGAAGTAGTTAATCCCACCATCGACGACTGGAACCTGGTGGTTCTCAATACCCCCGTGGTGATTCCCGCCAACAGCGAAGTTTGGGTAGGCTACAACTGTAATACCCAGGGGGGATACCCAGCCGGTTGCGACAACGGTCCGCAGATCGAAGGCAAAGGCAATATGATGTATTTCCAGGGAACCTGGAGCACTCTTACCGCCCTCGCCCCCACCCTTACTTATAACTGGACGATTCAAACCTTCGTGCAAACCAATGCCGGTCTGAAAGCCATCACCAACCGTCAAGTGGTTGACCCTGCTCCCGCTGTGATGAATAGCGGAAATCTGGCTGTGAATCACAAAGATATCCAGATCAATCGCGACCGCGCCCTTGCCGGATTCAAAGTTTATCGCGACGGCGTATTGATCGGCACCATAAACAATCCTACCACCACCACATTCGTGGATCTGGATCTGGCCAATGCCACCTACGTTTATGGCGTTAGCGCGGTATATACCAATGGAGAATCCGCTCCCGCCACCGTGAATGCGGTAGTGAACGTGGTTCTGGCTCCTGCCTTCTTCACAGAAAACTACGAGACCTATCCTGATTTCGCAACGCTCTTCGCGCCCTGGACTCTGCTGGATGTGGATCAGTCACCTACCTATGGAATTCAGAATGTTGAGTTCCCCGGAAGCGCTGGCCCAATGGCTTTCATCGTTTTCAATCCCAGTGCCACAACTCCCCCTGTAACCACCGTTGCACCGCATGGCGGAGCCAAGATGGCAGCCAGCTTTGCATCAGTTCCTCCCGCACAAGGTGGAACGGGATTTAATAACGATTACATGATTACCCCCCGGGTTCATTTGGGCACTAATAGCGCTCTGAAATTCTACGCACGTAGTATGAGCTCCACCTATCTTGAAGATATGAGAGTCGGCGTATCCACTATTCCCACTCCGATCCCTCAGGGCTTCCAAAACTACCTTACCGGTGCAGAACCTGTTCAGGTTCCCGCTGTCTGGACTGAATATGTGTTCGACCTTTCCGCTTACGACGGACAAAGCATCTTTGTCTGCATCCGCAATGTTTCGGAAGACGAATTCATCCTCTTTGTGGATGACTTCTCACTGCATAGCGTTGGCGGCAGCGTAAACAACGAAGATGGTGTGGCACCTGCCATAGTAACCGAGCTGAAGGGCAATTATCCCAATCCTTTCAATCCCGAAACCACCATCAGCTACAGCTTGCAGGAAAACATCCCTGTAAACATCGAGATCTACAACGTGAAAGGCCAGAAGGTGAAGACCTTGGTGAACGAAGCCAAAGCTGCAGGAAACCATAGCATTGTCTGGAAAGGCCTTGATGACAACAATCGCCCTGTCTCCAGCGGCGTGTATTTCTTCAAGATGAATGCTGGCAAATACAGCAGCACCAAGAAGATGATAATGATGAAATAGGTTGACCGGCTTACTGGTTAACAAGTGAAATAGGAAAGCCCCGAACCTTGTTCGGGGCTTTCAGTTTATGATTGTTTAGTAATAAATGTGAGGGGCAAGACTCCCAACATCCTGAATCAGGGACTAGAACAATCCGCTTATATTACCGTCCGATTCCACATCTATCATCTCTGCTGAAGGATGCTTTGGTAAGCCGGGCATCCGCATAATCTCACCTGTGATGGGAATCAGGAATCCCGCACCGCTGGCAATCACGATTTCCCGCACAGTTACCAGGAAGTCTTTGGGTCGGCCGATCAGATCAGGATTGTCGGAGAGTGATTTCTGAGTTTTGGCGATGCAGATCGGCAATTTGTCAAAGCCGTATTTGTTTATCTTTTTCAAGTCTGCCTTGGCATCGGTAGTGTAGTCCACTTTTTGAGCTCCATAGATTTCTGAAGCGATTGTAAATATCTTGTCTTCCACAGGGCTGTTCCAGTCATAAAGACCCCGATACTGGCAGATATCCTTATCCACCATGTTTATCACTTTTTCTGCCAGTTCCAAACCACCAGCTCCACCTTTGGCATGAAAATCCACTATGCTTGCCTCGAAACCGTTGGCCTGCACGAAGTCCGCCACCAGCCTCAATTCTTCTTCAGTATCGGTAGGAAAGCGGTTGATGGCCACGATGCTTTTCATGCCAAACTTATGGATGTTTTCAAGGTGTTTGCCCAGATTGGGTAGCCCGGCTTCCACCGCCAAAGGATTGGGAGCGCTGATTTCCTTCAGTTTTGCACCGCCATGCATCTTCAGAGCCCTAACCGTTGCCACCAGCACCACGGCATCGGTGCAGAACTTACCGTATTTACACACCAGATCAAAGAACTTTTCTGCACCCAGATCAAAACCGAAACCAGCTTCGGTAACCACGTATTCGCTTAGCCGCAATGCGGTTTTGGTGGCCAGGATGCTGTTTGCACCTTGGGCGATATTGGCAAAGGGGCCACCATGTACGAAGGCCGGTGTATTTTCTGTGGTTTGCACGATATTTGGCTTCAAAGCATCTTTCAGCAGGGCGGCAATCGCACCTTCAAAGCCAAACTGATGAACCTTTACCGGTTCGCCGTCGTAGGTGAAGCCCACCGTGATATTGCCGATTCTCTCTTTAAGCTCGTCCATGCTGTTGGAAAGACATAGGATGGCCATGATCTCGCTGGCGGGAGTGATGTCAAATCCGTCTTCCCGAGGGAAACCTTGCTTGCTTCCTCCTAATCCGATCACGATCTTGCGCAGCATCCGGTCATTTACATCCAACACCCGTTTCCAGTTCATCCGCCTGGGATCTAGCTTCAGTTCGTTATCATAGTATATGTGATTGTCGATTAGTGCTGCCAGAGTGTTATTAGCTGCAGTAACTGCGTGAAAATCTCCGGTGAAATGCAGATTAATATCTTCCATTGGTAAAACCTGGGAATATCCACCTCCAGCCGCACCCCCCTTTATTCCAAAAACAGGACCCAAGCTTGGTTCGCGGATTGCCACGATGCTCTTTTTCCCAGTTCTGTTCAAGGCTTGCGAAAGCCCTATGGAGACAGTGGTTTTACCTTCTCCAGCAGGGGTGGGAGTAATCGCCGAAACCAGTATTAACTTGCCAATGGGGTTGTTTTGCAGTTTGTCCAAAGTAGAAAAGCGTATTTTGGCTTTATACTCGCCATAGTGATCAATCTCACTGGGATTAAGACCAAGTCCGGCAGCTACTTCGTCTATGTTTAGCAGTTTTGTATTGCGGGCAATTTCCAGATCATTCAGCATGGGTTCCTCCTAACACATATTCTAAAGATAAGTTAAGCAATATTGTTTTCCTGGCAAGCCTACGAATGATTCTGTTATTCTGCTTGTTTGCAGTTGCTTAACCAACCAGCTAAGCTTTTCCCCCAATTTTTTTTTCTTGACATCCATATGATGCTGCCAAACATAGCAAACATAGTAGAACCTTGGGGGTATAATTGAAAAGAAACCTTTATGCAATGATATTCTGCCTGTTGTTCCTGACTGGCTGCAGGATTAATCAGCATATCGATACTCACACGCTGGCTTTGGAATCGGTAAAACGGCATGAAACTGCAATGCAAGGCTGGATTTTTACCGACCTGAAAGGCGATCAGACTGAGTTGTTGCTTAGCATGGATAACAACGCTCCAAATATATACAGCATTTACGTTAATGATCTGAAGGGCAAAATCATTTCGCAGATCAATTTAGCCAATCGGGTTCGTAGCATAAATGCACTAACCGATAAGCGCAACAACAATCGCTGGATGTTTTATAGCTTCAATGATGGCAAGCAGGTTTTCCTGCATGCGGTTCGCTATACCTGGCAAGTTCCCTTGCAGAGGGAGGACAAGAGCTTCGAAGCCATTCCCAGAAATGATGGCCCCGACACCAGTTATGATAGCGAATATTATGGCCAGCTATATCCCAAAGTTTTGGACGATATAGACGCCGATGGGAAGCCTGATTTGCTCTGCTTAGCGTTGGACGGCTTTCATGCAAATCCCCGTGGCTTGGTTCTATTCGACTTTGAAACAGGCAAACTTAAATGGCGTTACAACATGCCCTGTAACGTTAATTCCTTGCTTTGGGATGATTTTGACAACAATGGCACCTACGAGATCATCTTTGCTACCCAAGCCATGAAGAATACCCGTAGCGTAATCAACGGTATGGATGATGCCAGTTGCTTCCTCGGAGTTTTATCAGGACAGGGGATGCTGCTCTATCTGGAAAGGATATTTACTGGTTATGGGCTTATCAATCTGGCTGCGGCTGATGTGGATCAGGACAAACGGCTAGAGATTTACACGGCAAACAGCTATTGGGGCAACGAGCTGCAGAATAAAGCAGCAGCCATGTATCAATGGACTGGGAGCCGCTTGATTCGAAAGCTATCACTTGATCTGCCTCTTTCGTTGGATCGCCGCCAGTTACCAGAGTTTATGCAAAAATTGGATACCAGCGAAACCTACCATCTGATCCTTACCGATAAAACTAAAGGGCTTATCGCTCTTAACCAGAACCTCAAACAGCAACCTGTTGAATACAAAGGCAGTATAGCCATGCTGCATGCCGTGGGGGACTTGAACGGCGATGGCCAGATGGAGATTATCCTTCAAACCGCGGATGATTACATCGATATATTGGACAGTAACTATTACCGCAAAGCCAGAATCAAGAATCCCTTCCCGGAAGAAACCACGTTCTCGGTAGATATCGTAGGAACTGGCCTGGATAGTAAACCGCTGATCAGCATTGGTTCTGCTCGTGAAATAAGATACTACACTTATGGCTCACTTCCCTTGTGGACTCTTATCTACAGGCTCTTTGTAGCATATTCTCCTTATCTCAGTTTGGTTTTTCTGGTGCTTTATCCCATCCACATACTATTCAATGCCAAACGCCGCAAGCTATCCTACAATGGAATTAACTGCCTGCAAGAAGGGATGTTGTTATTAAAGGACGATCACCGCATTACCTTACACAACCGTAGCGCGTTCAAGCTGGCTGAAAACAGCAAAGACCCCGCCTGCAAAGACCTGAAACTGTGCTTTCCCCAGCTATACCTGCTCCTGCAGTCTTTCGTCGCCAGCCGCCTGACTGTATATGAAACCCGGGCAGTTCTCTTCCCGCAGGAAAACAATCGTGAATATAAAGTTACCCTATTCAAAGGCCGCAGCCTGATCACCAGATATCTCATTGTCTTCGGGTGCGACGAGCCAGAGGATGGATATCTGCAAGATAGAATGCAATGGGCAGATACAGCCAGAAGATTGTCGCATCACGTACGCAGGCATATCACAAATATCATTCTTTCCCTGGACAGCCTGAAAGGCGACCCCGATCCTAGCAGGCAGGAGTATTATCAGATCATCCGCAGCGAGATCGACAAGGTGCGGGTTTTCACCCATTCCTTCCAGCGTTTCACCGAATTGAAAGACTACGATCTGAAACTGCAGGACATTATTCCTTCCATCGAGCACGCCTTGGCCAGAACCAGATTGCCGGAAAACATTTCTTTGGTAAAGAGCTGGGATCTCTCTTCGGTGGAGGCATTTATCGAGCCTATCCGCTTTGAGGAAGCGATCACCAACGTTCTGAACAACGCTCTGGAAGCCATGCCGGAAGGCGGAACACTGCACATCATGATAAAAAAAATGCCCCCAAACCTGGCTACAGAAGACTCACGCAGGATTCTGATCGAGATCGAGGACAATGGCAAGGGCATTCCGGCCAAATATCTGGAAGATATCTGGAAACCCTTCTTTACCACAAACCAATCAGGAACAGGCATCGGAATTCCTGAAACCAAGAAAATCATCGATTCCATGGGTGGCAGCATGGACATACAAAGCGAAGAAGGCATGGGAACAACAGTAACTTTCTGGCTGAAAGGAGAGTGATATGGAAAAGCCAAAAATCCTCCTGGCCGATGACGATCTGATCTTCCAAAAGCTCACTTCCCGCTTGCTGGAAGAAGCCGGATACAGAGTTGAAAGCGCTACCAGCGTGGAGAAGGCCGAATTATCACTGGCCAGGGACAAGCCCGACATCATGATGCTCGATATGTGCTTTCCTGCTTTACAAGATGGTTTTTGCCTCCTGAGCAAAGTGCATGATCACTATCCGGGTCTGCCTGTCTTGATGATCTCCGGTAGCGGTAATATCCCCGACGCAGTTTTGGCCATCAAAAACGGTGCTCTGGATTTCATCGAAAAACCTTTGGATATGTCGCATCTGTTGATAAAACTGGACAGAATCTGCCAGAATCTGGCTTTGAATAATGAACTTCACGAGTTACAGATCAGCGCTATTGCAATGAAGGGAAAGTCCAAACCTATGATCGATCTGTTCAACGAGATTGTGAAAGCGGCCAAGTTTGACTGCCCTGTCTTGATTTGCGGAGAAACCGGAGTCGGCAAGGAGCTGGCTGCAAATGCCATTCATCGCCTCAGTCGTTTTGGAAGTAAGAATCTTATCAGCCTGAACTGTGCTTCAGTGCCCAAAGAACTCTTTGAAGCAGAACTTTTTGGCTATGAATGCGGTGCGTTTACAGGAGCCAACAAAGCCCGTCAAGGCTATTTCGAATACGCCGACAACAACAGCATTTTTTTGGATGAAATCAGCCAGTTGCCAATAGAAGTTCAAGCCAAACTGCTGCGTGTGATTTCCGAGGGTGAAATTCAGAAACTGGGGGGTAAGGTGATCAAAGTGAACACCAGAATCATCAGCGCCACCAACCAAAACCTGGAAGAAAACGCCGCCAAGGGACTATTCCGACCCGATCTGCTTTATCGGCTGAATACCATCAATATTTGCATACCGCCCCTTAGAAACCGTATTGAGGACATTCCCTTGCTGGCAAACTACTTCATGGAAAAGTTCTGTGCGCGTAACGAGATCGCCCCCAAACCTCTTACTCCGGCAGCTAATGCCTGGCTCTGTGAGCAAAACTGGCCCGGGAACGTGCGTGAACTGAAAAATACCGTGGAAAGAGCGGTAGTTTTTGCCATGAACGACCATCTGGGTGTGGCAGATTTTACCACAGACCGCGATGATGACCCTAACCAACTGGAATCAAGCTCATTAAGAAAAGCGATTCAAAGCTTTGAGAAAGCCTACATCGAAAACGTTCTGCGTGCTTATAAATACAACGTTCGCCAGTGCGCCTACCACCTGCAAATAGATAAATCCAACCTCTTCAAAAAGATAGCCAATCTGGGAATTAACCTGCCCAAACGCTGACCACCCCCTCTTCATCCTCTCTTGCCACTCGGATACCACGCGGACTCCACTCGGACTCCACCCAAATCAGATTCAGGATGAGTCCGGGAGGATAAGGAGTGACATGGGACAGGCGACAAGGAAGCAAGGAAGGACACTGAAGTCCCTTATCCTGGGGTAAAGCTATAGCTAAAACCATTGTTAAATAAACAGGATAACACCAAAACCCCGAAGGGGTGAAATCCCTTAGCCTTGAGTAAAGCGAAGCCGGAAACCATTGTTAAATTAACTGGATAACACCAAAACCCCGAAGGGGTGAAATCCCTTGGCCTGGGGTAAAGCTCAGGCGTAACCCATTGTTAAATTAACTGGATAACACCAAAACCCCGAAGGGGTGAAATCCCTTAGCCTGGGGTAAAGCGAAGCGGAACCCCAGGAAAAAGCAATAGCAATCTTAAACCCCGTCAGGGGTGACACTATGATAAGCAAGACATTGTTTCTGCATCTTCTACTCACGAACATCAATTTCTACTTTACTCTCTTACTCATCCGTCAGGATGACGGATCTACTTTACTCACCCGTCAGGATGACGGGTCTACCTTCACTTACGTTAAGACAACGGAGCTACCTACCTTCCATGGTAAAATTTACCACATCTTCAACCTAGCCCATTATATTAACTTGTTGGCATTCATCAATTAAACATTTTACCATCATTTGGCACGATTGCTGCTGATATAATATACACTCCCTCAAGCTCTACTAATTTGGGTAAAAAATGCAGGATAGGGTCTGTAGGCCGGTCTGTAGGTTGTGCGTATAGTGTGAAGGATAATCCCTGCTGCTTTACCCCCTACCTTAACCTTATATGTTAGTAATACCCCAAGAATCGATTGGCAGACCAGAAGAAGTAAAAGCAATGTCAGCTAATGATAACCCAGGAAAAATAATCCAGATATGGCACTATTGCTATCGGCAACCAGTTTCCTTAGTTCAAAGCAAGAGAACCTGCGACATGCATTAAAGATACTCTTTAATACATAAAATGTTGCATAATATATTGCTTGACAAAATTCATTAGATGCAAACAATAAAGTTAGTATTGGCAGACCCTTGTCCCAGTGCCAATGATGAGCTAGACCTAAACTGATATTGCTGATTGTTATAGCCAACTCCTTATTATGCAAAGATATCAATAGGCTGATATTAGTAATAAAGCAAAAGGGCTCAATTGGCAGCATGGCTTAGCTTGACAAGAATTCAAGATTCTGAACTAAAAAAGAAACCAGGAGTGATCAGATGAAAGTCCATTTTATCAAGAGCTTGTTAATCTTCATAAATCTGGCCCTGACATGTTTTCTCATGGGGGCTGTCTCAGAGTACTCTTTCAGTTCTAGTCCTGGAATTTTTACAGAAGTCAGTGGAGGGACAATCCATGGGGATGCCACCAACGATAATAATAATTTCCTTGCTATCCCTCTAGGATTTGCCTTCAAATACAACAATGTCGACTATACTGAAGTCAGCATTCAAGCCAATGGTTTTATTGCCATGGGACCTTCTGTTGTCACCAGCAACATCGCAATAAGTTCCTCCGCTGGGACAAACAACATTGTCGCTGCTCTTAACCGCGATATCAAATCCCGCGACAACGGCGTTTTGATGTCCTTGACCAGCGGATCTGCGCCTAATCGTATCTTCACTGCGCAGTGGCTTCATTATCGCCGTGTTCCCACCCTCACTGCCAACGACGACTTCAGTTTCCAGATTCAACTTCTCGAAAATGGCAACAAGGTTCAATTCGTATATGGTGCTTTCACTGCTGCAAACTCCTCAACCGCCGCCACTATTCAAGTAGGCTTGAGGGGTGATTCCAATGCCGATTTCAATAACCGCACCACCACTACCAACTGGTCTGCCACTACTGCCGGAACTGCCAACAACAGCTCGTGCACCCTAAGCTCTGCGGTTTTCCCCGTAAGCGGTCAAACCTTTACCTGGACGCCATATAATTCAGAACAACCTCCTTTGGCCGCAATAATTGGAACCCCACTAGACAATGCTACTCAAGTATTACTAAACTCCTCGTTACAATGGCAATCTGGAGAAGGGTATCCGACAGGATTTTGGTTGTACTTTGGTACTGACAATCCTCCCACTAACATTGAAAATGGAACCAATTTGGGCAATGCTACGAACTACGATCCTATGCCAGACCTTATCCTCTGTATTACAGAATCATTGCCGTTAACGATTGAATCCTGATTTGAATACGAAAAGATGGCTCCTCTTGTAACAAGGGAGCCATCTTGATTGCGAGATGTCGAATTAGGATTTAACCAGCCAGATCGCTAATCAGTTGTCTCAGCAGTTCCAGCTTTGTATTCACTTCGGCGAATTTCTCTTTTTCCTTGGCCACCACTTCTTCCTTGGCATTAGCTACAAAGTTGGCATTATTCAGCTTGGAATTGATGCCGGCCAGTTCTTTTTCCAGCTTTTCGCTTTGCTTGCCAAGCCTGCTGCGTTCTGCTTCCAGGTCGATCAAGCCAGAAAGCGGCAGAAAGATTTCGATGTTACGAACCACCGCAGCGATGGCAGCTTTTGGCTTGTCTATACCAATTCCGCCTTCTATCTGGTTTACTTTGGCCAGTTTGCGGAAATATCCCATATAAGCGGCAAAGAGCTCAGCTTGCGATGTTTCGGCATAGCGAATGGTGATGGCTATGTCCTGCGAGGGTGCCAGATTGAGCTGTTTGCGTAGGTTGCGAATAGCCGTGATGCTTTCCTGAACAAAACGCATATTGTCGTCTATATCGCTGTCGATCAAGCTGTTATCCGCTTCGGGAAACCTTGCTGTGATCAGGGCGGCTTCATCCATCGGGAACACGTTTTTAATACTCTGCCAGATCTCTTCCGTTATAAAAGGCATGATCGGATGCAAGAGCCGCATCCCTTTTTGCATGGTATCCAGCAGGATATATTTGGCGGTTAGCTGCCCTTGTGGATCGCTTTCATCCCGCAGACGGTCTTTGCTTAGCTCGATATACCAACTGCAAAATTCGTCCCACATGAATTTGAAGATGGTATTCGCCGCATCGTTCAAGCGCAGGTTTTCGTAGTGGCCATGGACTTCCCTGGTCACTTCCTGCAAACGTGACGTGATCCATTTGTCGGCCAGTTCAAGCTTCAATTCATCCTGATCTGGCAACCCTTCTATGCCTTCTATGCTCATCATAATGAAGCGATAGGCATTCCACATCTTGTTTGCAAAGTTACGTCCAGTTTCCAGAATATTGTCGCTATACATCACGTCCGCACCCTTGGGAGTGCCGAAGATCATGGAAAACCGCAAAGCATCGGCTCCCACGCGGTTGATTATATCAATCGGATCGGGTGAATTACCCAGGGACTTACTCATTTTACGGCCGATTTCATCCCTTACCGTGCCATGCAGCAGAACCGTGTCGAAGGGGATCACTCCTTTAAAATGCAGGGTGCTCATAATCATCCGGGCTACCCAGAGATAGATGATTTCCGGAGCAGTAATCAGCACATTGGTAGGCAAATAGCGCTTCAGGTCTTCCGTTTCTTCCGGCCAGCCCATCGTGGAAAATGGCC
This sequence comes from uncultured Candidatus Cloacimonas sp., assembly GCA_964529335.1. Taxonomy (GTDB): domain Bacteria; phylum Cloacimonadota; class Cloacimonadia; order Cloacimonadales; family Cloacimonadaceae; genus Cloacimonas. The sequence goes on along the minus strand of CAZGWB010000007.1, from coordinate 4,859 downwards.
ACAGCCAACTGGAAAACCAAGTGTCCAGCACATCTTCGTCCTGGGTCCAACTCTTGGCACCGCACACCGGACATTCCTCCGGCATTTCCTTGGCCACAGCCATGTAACCGCATTGATCACAATAATATGCGGGAATCCGGTGTCCCCACCAGATCTGGCGGGAAATGCACCAATCGCGGATGTTATTCATCCAGTGCATATAAACCTTGGTCCAGCGTTCCGGCTGGAATTTCACTTCACCGCTCTCCACCACCCTGATGGCTGCCTCGGCCAAGGGTTTCATCTTCACAAACCACTGATCGGAAAGGTAGGGCTCGATCACTGTATCGCACCTATAGCAATGTCCTACTGCATGTTCGTGGTTCTCGGTTTTTTCCAATAGCCCTTGGGCGGCAAGCAGTTCCAGCACTTTTTCACGGCAGGCATATCGCTCCATACCGGCAAAGTCCTGTCCGGCAGCTTCATTCATGATGCCATGTTCGTCCATCACCAAAAGCTGGGGCAGAGAGTGTCTTTGCCCAATCTCAAAGTCGTTGGGATCGTGAGCCGGAGTCACTTTCACGCAGCCGGTTCCAAATTCCTTGTCCACATAATCATCGGCGATTACAGGGATCTTGCGTCCGGTCAACGGAAGGATAAGTTCTTTGCCGATCAGCTCTTTATAGCGCTCATCTTTGGGGTTCACGGCTACGGCCACGTCACCCAGCATGGTTTCAGGACGGGTGGTGGCCACGGTTACATATCCTTCACCGGAAGCGTATGGATAGCGGATGTGCCATAGCTTTCCGTTTTCGTCAGCGTGTTCCACTTCGTCATTTGCCAGGGCGGTAACGCAGCGAGGACACCAATTTATGATATACTTTCCTTTATAAATCAGGCCGTCTTCGTAAAGGGAGACAAACACCTCTTTCACCGCTTTGGACAGCATTTCGTCCATGGTGAAGCGCTGGCGGTCCCAGTCGCAACTGGCTCCCAGAAGCTTTAGCTGGTCGATTATGATACCGCCTTTTTCGTTTTTCCACTTCCAGATGCGTTCCAGAAGTTTGGCGCGGCCAAGTTCGTGGCGATTCGTGCCTTCTTTGGCAAGTTCTTTTTCCACCACATTTTGCGTGGCGATTCCCGCATGATCGACACCCGGAAGCCAAAGCGTGGGTTCGCCTTTCATGCGGTGGTAGCGGACAACGACATCTTGGAGAGTATTGTTCAAAACGTGTCCCATGTGGAGGATACCGGTCACGTTTGGCGGGGGGATCAGGATGGTGAATGGTTTTTGGGTGGGATCGCCGGCAGGCTTGAAGTAGCCGCCTTTTTCCCAGAATTCATACCACTTTCTTTCCAGCAGTTGGGGCTCGTAGGTTTTACTGATTTCCATTTTGTTTTCCTCTCTTTTTTTGTCGTTGTTCTTCTGCCAATGGATGCAGAACTTGTTTAATCTGAACCAAATCCTGCAGTTGGCAAATGCCGTCAAGGAAAACAGGTTTAAGGGATCAGACGTCGGGTGTCAGGATAATGGCTATGGAACAAGATGACTGAAGGCCATCATACCGGAGTCATACCGCATGCTCATGCGGTATGACTCCGGTATGACTACGGTAAGATAGAGTGATCGGGAGGCAGATGCGATTACAGGGTTAGAAGCCTATCATGCAGGGCTTTGATTTGGGTTTGGCGTTCAAAGCGTTCAGCAGGATAGTTGGTAGAAAATGGCTTGTTCCGATCAGCAAAGAGCTGTAACAGACACTTCATGATCTGGGTAGAGCTTTCCATCGGGCAAAGATAACCTTGGCCGCTTTCTTTCAGAATTTCCGCCGCTTCTCCCTGCTGTGGGACCAGAGCCAGAATGGGCTTGCCGCAGCGCAGATACTCAAAAAGTTTGCTGGTTAGCGTTCCTTTGGGGCTATCCGAATTGATCAGTAAAAGCAGGGCATCGGAAGCCAACATCTGCTCCAGGGCTTGCCTGTGCTGTAGCTGTGGACAGATCTTCACAAGATGGCCCACCCCGCTTTGCTCAAGCTCGAGAAGGGTTTCCCGGTGAAAATTCCCATACAGATGCAGTTCAAAGCCTGAGGGCAGTAGCTTCTGTTTATGCAGGCTATTAATCGCCCTCAACAGACACTTCAAACTGCGTTTGGCATAAAGTGCGCCAAAATAACTGAGGATGAAGCCGGTATCCAGCCTTTTTGCTGGCCGTAAATCGTCAAAATCGGCCTCATCGTGTCCGTTGTATAGCACAAAACTCCGTTCCGGCAAACTGGGATCGAAGTTTTCTGCCAAGTCGTCGGCAATCCCCTGGGTTGCGGCAACGACCAAGGAAGCTTGTTTCAGGCAGCTTCTCTCGGTAGCCCTGGCTACCAGCCGGTTTACTCCGAAGCCCAACAGATTGTAATCGCTAAGCAAAGTCCAGTAATCGCGCATTTCCAGCACATACGGCACTCCGAAACGTTTGGAAAGCCACTTGGCGGCCAATGCTGATGAAAATGGCCCGCAGGAAACATAGATAAGATCATAGCCGGTAGCGCTCATCAGCCTTTTGGCCTTCTGCATCAGATTGGGCAACCAGAACACCTTGTCGTCCAGAGGTGCCAGCCTGCGGATTATCAGTTTTAAGCTTTCAGGTGTGTTATGATATACTTGTTTGGAGAGCGTGTGTTTATGCTTGCCAACCTTTTTCAGCAAAGCCATGGGGTCAAGCGAAGGGATATGTATGATCTTTTCGGGAGTTATGGAGTCCAGCAGACTTTCGTCGAAGTAGTTGTATTCTATGTCGGCAACCGTCAACACATCGATGTCCCAGCCAAGCTTACCGAGATATTTTACGGTTTTCTGGTTGCGAATGGCGGCCGGGCCTCCCAAAGGTGGAAAAAAATAGCTGATGTAGAGCAGTTTCACTTTGCCATTACCTTGTCAAGGGACTTAAATAGTTGCGGTTCCAATGCTTCCCAGTTGAACTTAGTTTCGGCAATCTGCAGGCATTTATTGTGCATATCGTTATACTCACTTTCGTTTAGGGAAAGCATCTTAGCGGTTGCCTTGGCGATTGCTCTGGCTTGATATCCAGAACACACTCCCAGCCCATTATGTTCGATCAAGGCTTTCATCAAAGGGGTTTTTACCGTAATGACAGGCAATCCTGCCGCCAGATATTCCAGCACCTTCAAGGGTGTGGTAAGCCGCATTCTACGGTTTCGGGGATTGAACAGCCAAAGTCCAAACCGGCAGCGTTTCAGCAGCAAACCGATCTTTTCGGCTGGAATCCATTCCTGATAGTAGATAACGGCATTCAGATTGTAGCTGTTTATGCTCTGATTGAATTGCTTTTCTGTATCCGGTGAAAAGAATTTGCCCAAAACCAGTATCTTAAGCCTGGGAAAATCGTGTTTTAAAAGAGATGCAAGCTTCAGGAGCTTGAAAATCCCTCTGTCTCTGGTAAGCCCGCCAATGTAGATCAGGTCAAAATTCATCTGACATATCTGCTCCAGTGCTCCTGGCACGTCGCAAACGTAGTCCCAAACGTTTTTAACCGGATAATTTGGTAAGACGAGCGCTTTGCTATCTACGCTTTTCCCTAATAGCTGTTTACCAACTTCGCGGTTTACCGTCCAGATTCCATCGGAAATCCTGAGCAACAGCTTTAGTCCTGTCTGATAAGCCAGATAAAAAGGAAAGCGGACCGGCCAGATAAAACGCTCGGAAAAGGCATAGGCAAAGAATTCATGCACATCGAAGATCACCTTCAGACCAAGCTTTTTCTTCAGTCTCCAGGCGATTAGCAGGGTCAATGGTTCCACGCAGATCAATAGCTCTGGCTTTAGCTGCTTCACCTTTTGGGCGATGATCCGCAAAGCCCGCCAGGGAGTATCACTATCCACCACCAATTGAAAAGGATTATGGCTATCGTTTACCACCCCGCTGGTGGTGATCACATACACCTCATGCTGTTTGGCCAGGCTGATTCCCAGCTTGTAGTACAAACGCACATCGTTGCTGAGATGCGAGTTTGAGATTATACATATCTTCATTGCAGTTTCACCTCTACTATGTCGCAAAACAAGAAATCATAAGGCTGCGCCAAAAGGAAAAGTGTCAAGTCATTTCTGCGCATATGCTCTTTCTGTTACAATTGCTGTGTAACCTGCAGATTTTCCTTGCCAGAAAAAGGGAAAAGCAAAACATTGAGAATAAGAAACAACCGGGAGGTTAAGATGCCTTACTTATACGTTGTAATACTGTTTGCAGCCCTCATTATCGCCATCATTTCCAAGGGTTTGATCGTTGTTCGCCAAGCCCAGGTAGTAATCGTGGAACGCTTGGGAAGATACTATCGGACTTTGGATTCCGGCATTCATATCATCATTCCCATCTTCGACAAAACCCGTCCCATTCACTGGCGTTATAACAAATCAGACTTCCGGGGAAACGTGGTTGTGGTCTCCAAAATCGAAGACCGTATCGACCTGCGTGAAAACGTATATGATTTTCCACGCCAAAACGTGATCACCAGCGATAACGTTTCCATCAATATCAATGCCCTGCTTTATTTCCAGATCACAGATCCCTACAAGGCTGTGTATGAAATCGGAAATCTGCCGGAAGCCATCGAAAAGCTAACCCAAACCTCTCTACGCAACGTGATCGGAGAATTGCAATTGGATAGAACCCTCATTTCCCGCGATACCATAAATGCCAAGCTGCGCGATATTCTCGACGAAGCAACCGACAAATGGGGCGTAAAGGTAAACCGCGTGGAACTGCAGGACATCCTGCCTCCTGAAGAAATCAAAACCGCCATGGAAAAAGAGATGCGCGCCGAACGTGATAAACGCGCCAAAATCCTGCAAGCAGATGGCGAAAGAGAGTAT
>CAZGWB010000006.1:0-50611 GCA_964529335.1 uncultured Candidatus Cloacimonas sp. | reverse complement strand
CTGAAAGAGAGCTATTCATTATGCTAACCAAGGTTAGTGGAATCGGTCCCAAAATTGCTCTGTCCATCCTTTCTACGCTAAGTATCTCAGCCTTTGTCCGGGCTATTGGAGCGGGTGAGGAAGGTTTGTTAACCAAGGTTCCCGGGGTTGGTAAAAAAAGCGCTCAACGCTTGATCGTGGAGCTGAAGGACTCGGTGCACCGCTTGATGGACTACGTGCAGCATAAGGAACCGGAGAGCAGCAGTTTGGAAGTGGAAAACGCTTTGCTATCCCTGGGCTTTAACCTGAATCAGATTCGCAAAGAACTTAGCTTGATGGATTCTGCTACGCTGGCCATGGATACAGAAAATCTTATCAAAGAGACCATCAAACGCATCTACCAGAGAAACCGATGAATTTCCGCCAAGAAGCTTACTCAATAATCTATAAGGTTCTCAAAGACAAGGATTATTCTGATGTTCTGCTGCATCAGAAGGCGAAGAAACTGAAAGCCGCCGGGGAAGACCCAGCACTGTTTTATGCTTTGGTGAAAGGCGTTATCAAGATGGCCTTAAAGCTGGATTACATCCTTCAACAACATACCGATGCCAAGAAATTCAGTGCCACGGATATAAAGATAAAAACAATACTATATCTGGGTTTATACCAGATACTTTACTTGGATTCCATCCCGGAGCATGCAGCGGTTAATGAAAGCGTGGAACTGGCAAAAAGCCTTTTCAATCCTCAAGTGGCGGATTTTGTGAATGCCGTTCTACGCAGTTATCTGCGCAATCCCGATATTCAATATCCAGAACAGCCGGAATTGCGTATAGCCTATGAGTATTCTTTTCCGCCTGAGCTGGTCAGTCAGTGGTTGATGCTATGGGGTATCGAAGCTACTGAGTATCTGGCCATGTTTTTCAATGAAAATCCTGAGCTGCACATCAGAGTGAATGGCACGGCCACAAGTCCGGCCAAATTGCAGGCCTATTTTGCCAAGCGGGATATTGTTATCACTCCCTCTCTAGCCAGTCCAATGATGTTTCACAGTTCTCAGGTAGCGGAGCTGCTCGACGATGTGGCCTTTTCAGAAGGCTATTTTTCGGTTCAGGATACATCTGCGGCGTTAGTGGTGGAACTGCTTGATCCTCAAAGAGAAGAAAGCATCCTCGACCTATTTGCCGCGCCTGGAGGGAAATGCACCTACATCTCAGAAAAACTGGATAACACAGGCGAAGTGATTGCAGTGGACAAGATTCCTAACAAAATGAAGCTTTTAAAACAGGCGGCCGATCGTCTCCAGCTCACCAACATAAAAAATGTGGTTACCGATGCCTTCAAGTATGGCCCGGTAGCTCCGGCTTTCAAAAGAGTATTGGTTGATGCGCCTTGTTCCGGTTGGGGTGTTTTCAGCCGAAAAGCTGATCTTCGCTGGCAAGCTCACAACAGCATCCCGGAGCTAGTCAAACTACAGGAAAAAGCCTTGGATTATGCCGCAAATTTCGTGGAGCCCGAAGGGTTTCTGGTGTATTCCACCTGCACAATGAATCCCCAGGAAAATGAAGCTCAAATCGAAGCATTTTTAGCCAGAAATAAGAAGTATCAGCTTGTCCAGGCCTCAGCCTTCATCCCTGTGGATTATTGCTCAGGACCATACTTGAAAACAATTCCCTTTAAGCACCATATGGATGGCGCATTTGCCGCCAAATTGCAGAGACGTAAGTAGGAAAAGTATGAAACAGATAGACTATCAAAAGCTCGGCTACCTGCTTGGAATAGGGCTGGGGATCATTATTGTAACCGCCTTTGTTTTCAGTCAGCTAATCTTTCCTTTGGTACTGGGAAGAACGCCCAAGGTAGAAACCCCGGATGTAATTGGTCTCAATCTGATCCAAGCCAAGCGCAAGCTACAGGCGGAGAAGCTCCATGTGGTTGTAAAAGACTCTCTATTCAGCGAAAGCTCACCAGTTGAAAGCGTTCTGGAGCAAAGTCCTGAGGCGGGAGAAAAGATCCGTCAGGAAGGTACTGTCTATCTTGTGATCAGCAAGGGTTCGGCCACTGTTACCTTGCCCTCCTTCATCGGCAGGCCATTTCAGGAAGTATTTGTTGCGCTGAGAAATCTGGAGCTTCATTCGGCTGTGATTGACTCGAGTTATTCAGAAGTTTATCCAGTAAACAGTGTGATGCGCACTATTCCCTCCTCGGGAGAGAAAGTGCTGAAGAAATCTACAATTAAGCTGATTCTCAGTCGAGGTTCGGAGCCTTGGCAGGACAGTCTGGGAACGGAGTTTCCGGAATACCCCAATTAAGGTATAGAAGAGGATGCCAATGTTCAACCGCATTCTGAAACAAACTATAATGAACCGGGTTCTATATAGCCTTGTTCCGGTGATGGTCTTTGCTGTTTATCTCTTTGGCTGGCGAGCTCTGGCAGTAGTTGGGGTGGCGAATCTGGCCGGTTACTTCAGCGAATATCTGTTTATCCGCAATAAAAAGGGTGCTAAGGTAAGCATGGCCTGCTTTGTCACCTCTACTCTGGTAGCGCTTACTCTGCCGCCAAGTATACCGTTGTGGATAGCAGCCGTGAGTGCCATCGTCTCGATAGCCTTTGGCAAGATGGTGTTTGGTGGATTTGGAACCAATCCCTTTAATCCCGCCATCCTGGGAAGAACCTTTGTTTACATCACGTTTCCCAATCAGATGACGGTTTCCTGGACGAATCCCTTTCTTGGTTTTCCTGCAGGTTTTGCCCACTGGAGTGGTGGAAAGGCTATGGAAACCGGAGCCACAATCCTTAATCAATTGCGTTTGGGGAAGGAGATTGGCTGGAACATGAAGGAGACCTTTCTGGGACTGGAGACCGGCTCTCTGGGTGAAACATCCGCGCTGTTGATCCTTCTGGCAGGGGCATATCTCATCATTAGCAAAACTGCAAAGTGGCAACCGATGTTGGGAACAGCAATCAGTGTTATGGTTTTCAATTTCTTATTCTATCCCGGCTCAAATCCGCTATTCTTTTTGCTAAGTGGCGGAGTGATGTTTGGTATTGTGTTTATGACCACCGATCCTGTTTCGCAACCCAAAGGCAAGCTTGCTTTGTGGGTTTACGCTGTTCTGGTGGGTTTTTTAACCGTGTTCATCAGACGTTTTTCGCTGTTTGCCGAGGGCTTTATGTTTGCTTTGCTTCTGGCCAATTCGCTGATGCCTCTGATCGAATATGGTTTGGAACGCATTCAGCGGAAGGAGGCTAAGGCATGAGTAAGACTCCTTTTAACGAAACGGTTTTTTACCCTGTGATCTTTATGCTGATCACCTGTATAGTGTTTGTTGGCGTGCTTGCTGTTATGTTTCGCAGCAGCGAAACTAAGATCAAGGCGCACCAGCAGGATAGCTATCAGCGGATGATCCTGGAGCTTTTTGCAGCTGATCTGGCCCTTTTGTCCTCAGACACAGCGCAAACTATACTGGCTTCCTATCCGGAAAGCTTCAATACCTTTATCAAGGCAGTCCAGCTTCCGGGAATAGAGAGAAAGGCTTTTCAGGCATCCTATGGGGATAGCCTGCTGGGATATTGCTTCGATATTGGCGGTAAGGGATTGTGGGGCAGTATGCGTGCCTTGGTGGCTCTCAGCCCCGATCTGGAAAAGCTGAAGGGTATGCAGATATATGAGCAGATGGAAACCCCTGGCTTGGGAGCCCGCATCGGCGAGACTTGGTTTCTGGATCAATTCAAAGACCTTGCTGTAATAGACATGTCAACTGGCCAGGTGCAAAGCTTCGAGCTTATCCCGGAAGGGAAGAAAGCCGAAAGCAGTCATCAGATCATGCAAGTGACGGGGGCCACCATTACCACCAACAGCGTGATAAAAATGATCACCGACGAGATAAACTACATCCACAAAGCTTCTGCGGAGGTTTTGCCATGACTAAAAAACAGATCTTCGTTACAAGCGCTTTCACCGAAAACTCCGTTTGGCGGCAGATTTTGGGCATTTGTTCAGCCCTGGCGGTTACCAATCTGATGATGAATTCTCTGATCATGGGTTTGGGTGTAACCTTTTCCCTGGCGCTATCCGGATTCACCATCTCGCTGATTAGAAACTGGACGCCCCGAAGCGTCAGAATGATGGTGCAAACCCTTATCATTGCAGCCTATGTAATAATCGTGGATATCTTTTTGAAGGCAAATCTGCCAGACATCAGCAAGCAACTGGGACCCTACGTGGGGCTTATCATTACCAATTGCATCCTGATGGGCAGAGCTGAGGCCTTTGCTTCGCAGAACAAGCCATTGGATTCCATGATCGATGGCATCGGAGCTGGGGTTGGTTATTCGTTGGTATTGTTGCTGATTGGCTTTATCAGAGAGCTATTCGGTTTTGGCAGTATCTTTGGAATTAAGGTTCTGGGTGACTGGTGGACACCGTGGTCAATAATGGTAATGGCGCCCAGTGCTTTCTTTATCCTGGCTATGCTGATCTGGATCATAAACATTAAGTATTACAAACCAAAGGGGTGATTAGATGGACATCAGCTCATTTGTGCTTTTTTGGGCAGCGATCTTCACCAGCAACATCCTGCTAACCAATTTCCTCGGCATGTGCAGCTACCTTTCGGTTTCCCGTGAGGTGGAAAGCTCGTTTGGACTTGGAGTGGCTGTGATCTTTGTGTTAACTGTTACCGCAGGACTGAACTGGCTGGTTTACCACCTTATTCTGGTTCCGTATAATATTGTGTATCTGCAATATATAGTTTTTATTATCGTGATTGCCGCTTTCGTGCAGTTTTTGGAACTGGTGATCGAGCGTTATGCTCCGGCCCTGTATTATACGCTGGGGATATTTTTGCCGCTAATCACGGTGAACTGTGCCATCTTTGGAGTAAGCTTGTTCCTGGTGATTCGCAATTACAGTTTTTTGCAATCCATTTCCTTCGGAGCTGGGAGCGGGATTGGCTGGCTGCTGGCTATTCTGATGCTGGCTGCCATCCGTCGCAAGCTGAAAGAAAAGCTGGTTCCTCAGGGTTTGCAGGGTGTGGGGATCAGTTTGATCATCACCGGCATCATGGCTCTGGCATTTGTGGGCTTTTCCGGAATCGTGCAGATTCAGTAGGGGTGTAAGGATGCTAAAAACTATTATTACCGATATCGCCTTGCTCAGTGCCATCAGCGGCGTTTTGGCAATTGTTATGGTAATCGCAGAAAAGTGGCTTAGCAACTATGGCGATTGCAAGATAGACATCAACGGCAAGCGTCAGATAAATGTGAAAGGCGGAAACAGCCTCCTTTCATCCCTTACCGAAAAACAGATTTTCCTGCCTTCTGCGTGTGGAGGAAGGGGAACCTGCGGAGCCTGCAAGTGCAAGGTGCTTAGTGGGGGAGGACCCCTGTTGCCTACTGAAAGACCCTTGCTTTCAGCTTCCGAGCTAAAAGAAGGCAATATCCGGCTGGCTTGTCAGGTAAAGGTGAAAAATGAGATTAATATTGAGATTCCGGCTTCCATCTTCAATATACGCCGCTTCGAGGCTACGGTAGCCGAGATAATCGACTATACCTACGACATAAATGGCATCCTGTTCAAACTGGCCGAAGGCGAAACGATCGACTTTCTGGCCGGTCAGTATGTGCAGCTCGAAACGGCCCCTTATGCCCAAATAAAGCAGAAAGTTAGCCGTGCCTATTCCATTTCTTCCAAACCGGAATTACAAAACGCCTTGCAACTGATTATTCGTTATGTGCCGGAAGGTATATGCACCACCTGGGTGCACCAGCATCTGAAACCAGGGGATAAGGTTTATTTTACTGGCCCTTATGGAGATTTCTTTCTACGGGATACAGATGCTGATATTATCTATGTGGCGGGTGGTTCTGGCAAAGCGCCGATTAAAAGCATGCTGGAACATCTGGCTGAAACTGGCTGCAACCGCAAAATGACCTATTTCTTCGGCGCACGTACCAAAAAAGACCTCTATCTAACAGATGAAATGACGGCTTTCGAAAAAGTCTTCCCCGATTTCAGCTATGTTCCTGTGCTTTCTGCGCCAGAACCAGGGTGTGATTGGAATGGCAAGACCGGATTCGTTATGCCCTATTTTAAAGAAGTTATCCGCGACCCCAAAAACACAGAGGCTTACCTTTGCGGTAGCCCAGGAATGATAAACGCCGTTACCAAAGCACTTATGGAAAACGGCATTCCAAAGGAAAAAATCTACTACGACAGTTTTGGATGAGAAAAATGAAAGAAACACCAAAAGAGAAACGCATCCGATCCCGGATGATGCCGGGGGTGATTACTCTTACAGGTTTTGTAGGCAAAGACAAACGCAGCTTGATTGAGATCATCGCTGCCGACGAAAAAGAACTGGAGACTTTGGGACGCACCGCTGAAGAAATTGCCCAACGTATGCAAGCCTTCACCGATGCCACCTTCGATGTTTTCGACGCTCGCACCGTGATCGAAGAGAACTTCGAAGTGGAAACCGAGGTTATCCGTGGCAAACTGCCTTGTCCCTACGCACATGGAGGTCTGATCCGTAAACTGGTGACCACCCTTACCAATCGCAGACAGAACATTACCGTGAAATGGACTGCCCTGAATATTCACCTCATAAAAGAACATCATTTCTTTGAAGGAAAAGGCTCTTCCTTTAGAATCGAACCGGCAACCCTTGTAAAAGCGCTGTTCGACTAAACCCATAACCTTTTTTTAAACGCTCTATCAGGTTCAGTTTGTCCCTAAGCTGAACCTGATGGAGACAATTACGCATAATTTGCTTCATCTGGTCTAAGCCTGATGCCTGTCTCCTGATACTATTTCACCATTTCTCCGTCGAGCCGACGGAGCTACCCCTGATCACCATATCATACCGGAGTCATACCGGATGGTCATGCGGTATGACTCCGGTATGATAAGGGGAAGAATCCTGGAATTGATGCTTTTCTACGAATTATCGAGGGTATTCGCTTCTCTCCGAACCAATCGCTATGAAATGCCGTCCTGGGGGATTGTTTGATCTGATCCGTGGTGAACCAACAATTTTTGCGATAAGAACGCGTTGGAAGGTGGTTTCAACCACCGTTGAGATATCAAAATGAACTCCCCCAAATCCTTCAAGGGTTTCAAACTGTTGATAAGCCCTGCGGGCTGACGTAAAGTCCTTTCGCTAATAACGCGGGCTTAAACTATAGATAGGGTATCAGATCAAGAATTGTCTGTTCGCCCACGATAGCCCAGATTATCGCTGCCACGGCGATAAAGGTTCCAAAGGCAAAGGGTTTGTTTGAGTCCCGCACAAAGATCAGAAAATACACTATTCCCATCAGAGCTGAGAGCAAGAAGATGTAGGGTATCCCGGTTATCCCAAAAAAGGCTGTGATTCCGGTTAATAGCCAGATATCTCCACCCCCCAGGCCTTCATAGCCGCGCAGCTTTTGATATCCCCAAGCCAAGAGCAACAGGAAGCAGAACACAAAGAGCGAGGTTAACAGCGCGTTAAAAATCCCGATATCGTTGCCCGGAACCAGAGAAAGCACGAATCCAACCACGATCAAGGGAATGGATAACACATGCGGAATAATCTGCTGAAAGGCGTCGATGAAGAAGATAGGAATCAGGAAGCCCAGCAGAATAGCATACTTGTAGAATAGAAAGTCTGTCAAGCCGTAACGTAAGAACAAGGCAACAAAGAGGATAGGGGTAATAATTTCAACTAAAAGGTGATGCCAGTGAATCTTGGATCCGCATTTAGAACATTTTCCTCTTAATGCTATATAGCTGATAATGGGAATATTCTCATAAAAGGGAATGCGTCTCTTGCATGATACACAATGAGAAGCAGGAATAACAATTGATTGCTTTAGGGGGATGCGATGGATCAGGACATTGAAAAAGCTGCCCAAGGAAGCTCCAAAGGCAGCTATAATGATTGCAACTATGGTAACCAGAGCAGTATCTCCTTACCAGGGGTAACCGGAAAGTGAATTGCGGTAGGCTTGGTATAGCCCGCCTTGCACCATTTGAACCTGGATCAGAACGCTGTCCGTGGGTTTGTAGCGCAGTGAGAATTCCGGTATAACCTTCGAATCGTTGTCTTTATTTAGTTCAAAACGCTGGCTGGTGTTCAGGCTGCCAAAATTAACAAAATTCAGGTCGAGATCGAGCTCCAGCTTTGGATTGAACTTGTATTTCAGATGGTTTGTATAGCGCGACAGGTAATAGCCTTCACCGCCGGAGCTGGTCCCTGCTTCAAAGCCCATCGAATGTCTCATGGAGAGGTTATTCATGGATAGCAGCGAAGTCCCGGTATTGGTGTAGGGACTGAAATTGGGACGCGGCAGATCAACTTGCGCGATTAGCGGCAAGAGCAGCAGCATCAGGCTAAGGGAGATAAACAGCTTTTTCATCCATTCTCCTTATGGTAGCTAAACCTTATGTAAACAAGATAAGGGAAAACCATGGTTTTGTCAAGCTTTAATGGTTTTCAGAAGACCGGCAAGACGCTTGATTCCGGTTTCAATCTGCTCGAGAGTGGAATAGGTAAAATTCAAGCGAAGGCAGTTATATTTCTCCTGTCCTTCCGGATAGAACTTGCTTCCCGGGATGAAGGTTACCAGATGATCCTTGGCCTGGTAGAACAGGCTGTCGGCATTTACGCTTTCCGGCAGCCAAACCCATAGGAAGATACCTCCGGAAGGCTTTGTCCAACTAACTGTGTTCGGCATTTCTTCGCTTAGGCAGGTAAGCATTTTCTCCAGATAGGGTTTGTAGAACTCGCAAATCCATTTGATATGCGGCTCCATGTAACCACCGGCGAAAAATTTGGCTGCCACACGCTGTGTAACGCAATCAGGGCTAACGGTTACCTTTTGCTGCCAGGAAACCATCTTGTGGATCAGTTCTTTATCGCCTTTGGCGTAGGCCACTCGCATCCCTGGCCCCAGAATTTTGGAAAAGGACACGATTTCTGTGACCAATGAGACATCGTTCATTTCGTTCAGAGCCAGATTAAACAAAGTTGGCAACGGATCGCCGGCTAAACGCAAACGGGAGTATGGATTATCTTCCATAATGAACAATCCCTGCTCTTTGCAATAGTTTAGCAAATCGCGTCGGCGGTTCAGGCTCATGCTTATTCCGGCAGGATTTTGAAAATCAGGAATTGTATAGACAAACTTCAGGGTTTTTCCCATAGCTCTTAGCTGTTTCACTTTTCCTGCCAAAGCATTCAAATCGATCCCTTCGTTATCCATCGGAATGCTTTGCACCTCTGCTTGCAGGGCATCAAAGACAACCAGAGTGCCCAGAAAGGTTGGAGCTTCGCACAAGATCACGTCTCCGGGATTTATCAAGGCTCGTCCCATGTAATAAATGGCATTGGTTGCGCCCACAGCCGTCATTAGGTTGTCATGATCAAGCTTGGTATAGCCTTCCCATTTCAGCAGCTCATCCTTCAGTTTGCTGTCGCCTTCGCTGGCTCCATATTGCAAGACGTCCCTGCCATCTTCTGCCACCACTTCGGCGTAAAGCTTGCTCAGGGTTTCTTTTGGAAAGGTTGCTGGTGAAGGAAAGCCTCCGGCAAAGGAAATCAGGCCGGGAACGTTCTTGGTAGTGGCAACCAGCTCCCTGATCAGGGATGACTTCATCACTTTAGTGGTTTCGGAAAAGTAATTGGATATCATTTATTACCTCGGAAGTTGAAAGGTTGAAAGGTTGAAAGGTTTTCACTTCTTGTTTTGAACCATGTCTTTATCATTAATAGCCTTGATTAAGCCATTGAGCATACTGCGAATCTGTTTGATCAACTCTATGAAGTTCGAGACATTCTTGCAATAAGAAAGCCTCAAGGCTATTTCCAGTTGAGTTTCAAATTCAGATAACGAACCATTTGCAATATAAAGGAACTGAATGAATTCCTTGGCATTATGCCTGCTAGACCCTTCTGCGATATTGGAAGGAATTGACACTGCGCATCTTCTGATCTGAGAAGTTAACCCATATACTTCAGTTTTTGGAAAAGATTCAGAAACCTTGTATATTCCAGTAACCAATTCCATGCTTAACTGCCATACTTTCAATTCTCTAAAACTGCTCATGTAGATACTCCTTGAACCAGTCTATAATCTATCTGATGCCGGAACATTCCCACCTTCCATCTTTCCATCCTTCCAGCTTATGGATAGATCCGGTAAATCATTCTCGGAAACGGTATGGTTTCTCTGATATGGTGAATTCCGCTCATCCAGGTAACGAGACGTTCCAGGCCGATGCCAAATCCACTGTGGGGCACGGAACCGTATTTACGCAGATCGAGGAACCACTGATAGTCTTCGATGGGCATCTTTTCAGCTTGCATTCTGGCCAGTAGCAGATCGTGGTCATCTTCGCGCTGGCTGCCGCCGATTATTTCGCCAAAGCCTTCTGGAGCTATAAGGTCATCTCCCAGAACGACATCGGGGTTTTCGGGATCGCGTTTCATATAAAAGGCTTTGATTTCCTTTGGCCAGCGTTCCACAAAGACAGGCACCGGCGAACCATCGGTGAGCATCACTTCATCCTGAGCTCCCAGGTCGCTGTCATGATCAATCTCGCTGCCTTTGGAACGCAGATATTCCACTGCGTCATAGTGGGTCATGCGTTTAAAAGGTGCATCGGCTGCTTTCAGAGCTTCTTTGTCGCGTTCCAGAATCGTCAGTTCCTGGTCGCATTTGCTTAGCACGGTTCGGATCACATGGCGGATCAGGCCTTCCTGAATCTGCATGTTTTCTTCGTGTTCCACATAAGCTGCCTCGGCATCCATCATCCAAAACTCCGTAAGGTGTTTGCGGGTTTTGGAGCGTTCGGCGCGAAACACAGGGCCAAAGTCGTAAACCCGTCCCAGGCTCATTATTCCTGTTTCCAGATACAGCTGTCCGCTTTGCGAAAGATACGCTTTGCCTTCGTCGAAGTAATCCAGCTCAAAGAGCGTGGTGGTTCCTTCGCAGGCGTTGGGGGTAAGGATAGGGCTGTCAAAACGGAAGAAGTTATTATCATTCAGGTATTCGCAGATGGCATAGTAAACCGTGTGGCGGATCCTTAGAACTGCCCACTGCTTGGGAGAACGAATCCAGAGATGGCGGTTGG
Source organism: uncultured Candidatus Cloacimonas sp. (assembly GCA_964529335.1). Classification (GTDB taxonomy): domain Bacteria; phylum Cloacimonadota; class Cloacimonadia; order Cloacimonadales; family Cloacimonadaceae; genus Cloacimonas. Next base: position 39,512 of record CAZGWB010000006.1, on the reverse strand, counting down.
AAAGCAGAAAGTCCGGCCCGTGTTCTTTTTTGGAGATAGGGTATTCCTCGGCGATCTGAACAGGTTTAATACTTTTTATATCCAGTTCAAACACCCCTTCCTGCTTCGGATGAGCCTTGGGGACGCCGCTGATGATCACGGAGGATTCCAGGCTAAGGCGTTTGGCTGTTTCAAATGCTTCTTCGCCCAGGTCTGGTTTGAAGGCGATGGTCTGCATTTCTCCGCTGCCGTCTCGCAGAATGATAAACACCAGCTTCCCGCTGTGGCGGATATTGCGCACCCAGCCTTTCAGGCAGATCTCCTGGCCAATATAACCTGCAATGTCTTTGATTAGAATATGTTGCATAATGAATACCTGTTAAGTTAGTTTCCTGTTCTGAGTTTGGATTTGTTTGATGATTTTCAGGGCGATGTCCAAAGCGCGGGTTCCGGCGATCCCATCCACAATCGGTTTCTTATCGCTTATAATGCAATCTACGAAGGATTCCAGTTCCATGGTAAGAGCGTCTTTGGGGGTATCGCTTACGTCAAGCTGCTGCATGTCAACCAGTTGCTCTGGTTTTATCTCTGTGGAGCCCATGAGTATCTGGGGAAGCAATTGCATGATGTTCGCCGATTTCTTCAGAATACGGACCTGCTTGGCCTGAAAGTCCATCGTAATATAGGCATCCCGCTGAAAGAAGCGCAACTTGCGTTCCTGTTTCATGGAAACGCGGGAAGAGGTTACATTGGCAATTGCACCGTTGGCAAATTCGATGCGAGCGTTGGCGATGTCGATACTGGGGGTAAGGATTCCCACTCCGCTTGCTCTAATCTCAGTAACCGGGCTATGCACGAAACTGAGAATAAGGTCGATATCATGGATCATCAGGTCAAGCACCACAGGGACGTCGGTGCCCCTATGATGAAAAGTGGAGAGCCGGTGCGATTCGATAAACATCGGCTCTCCAATCTCGTGTTCTATTTTCAGGATAACGGGGTTGAAGCGTTCGATATGGCCTACCTGGATCTTCAGGCCTTTCTGTTCTGCCAGAGCCAGAAGCTCTTCCGCCTGAGCCAGTTCGCTGGTGATGGGTTTTTCCAGAAAGATGTGTTTTCCAGCCAGTAGGGCAGGTTTGGCCAGCTCGTAATGCGCAGTGGTGGTGGCGGCAATATCGATGGCGTCGCAGGCTGCCAAAAGCGCTTCATAACTGTCGAAAGCCTTTGTATCAAGCTTTACGGCTATTTCCTGAGCACGCTGTGGATTACGGTCATATATTCCAGCCAGACAAGCTCCTTCGATAGCTTGGAACTTGCGGGCATGATACTGGCCCAGATGGCCAACGCCAACTACTCCAATCCGTATCATGTTCGCTTTACTTCAGCTTTTGGGATAGGACCTTCAGCATGTCTTCGGTCATGCTCTTCAGGTCGAATTCGGGCTTCCAGCCCCATTCTTCGCGGGCTGCAGTTTGATCCATAGAGTTTGGCCAGCTATTGGCGATGGCTTGCTTGATGGGATCAACCTTATATTCCAGACGGAACTCGGGGATGTGCTTTTTGATTTCGGCAGCGATCATTTCGGGATCAAAGCTCATGGCGGTAACGTTGAAGCAATTGCGATGTTTCAGTTTGCTGGGGTCTGCTTCCATCACTTCAGCGCAAGCGCGCAGGGCATCGGGCATATACATCATATCCAAAAAGGTTCCGGCGCTCAGATTGCAGGTATAGCTCTTGTTTTTAATGGCTTCGTAGTAGATTTCCACTGCGTAGTCGGTAGTTCCTCCCCCGGGCAGGGTAACGTTTGAGATAATCCCGGGATAGCGCAAACCGCGGGCATCCACACCAAATTTTAGAAAGTAATAATCGCCCAGAAGCTCTGCAGCAACCTTCGAAATTCCATAAACCGTGGTAGGACGCATCAGAGTGTCCTGAGGGGTATTGTCCATAGGAGTGCTGGGGCCGAAAGCGCCAATCGAAGAGGGAGTGAATACTGCGCCTTTCACCTCGCGCATCACTTCCAAGGCGTTCAGATGGCTATCCATGTTTATCTTCCAGGCCAGGGGCGGATTTCCTTCGCCTTTGGCGGATAGCACGGCCACCAGATTGATGATGCTGTCGATCTTATACTTCTTTACCACTTCATGCAAACGCTGGGCTTCCAAGGCGTCCATATTTTCGCATGGACCGCTTTCCATTATTTCTGTGGGGAGTGGGGTGCTGCGATAAGCGGCGACCACAGCGGTATCGCCGTAAATGTTTCTGAGATAGGGAACAAGCTCCGAACCGATCTGTCCGGCTGCGCCAAGAACCAGGATGTTTTTCATTAAGGACTCCGTTCTATAGTAGTATTATTTCAATTTTTTAACCCTTTTTCAGACGAGCCCTGCTTTGTCAATGCTTTTGTTCGGTGAACAGGGTGAGATATGGAGAGTCTACGGATGGAGTGCCTGCGTCTCGCAGGCATGGACTTCCGGCGTCCCGCCGGATGATAAAAACAACCGACGAGACGACGGAAAACCTATCCCGCGAGGACGCGGGATTTCCTACTGCCATGCAGGGAAGAAGCTTTCTTCTCGGGCACCTTCTAGGCCAATAACGCTTTACAAACTTTTCAGATCAGTGTTAATCTTTTCGATCACAACCTAACCTCATTTTCTACTATCAAATGCACAGAGTAATAGCGTTTTTACGGATAACCAGTCAATCTCTTTTTCATTTAAATATTTCCTTTGGTTTGATGCTAACCTTAAAAAAAAGATAGCATTGACAAAACTCTGAGTAAACTCTGAAGTCTGTTTATAGTGTATAGACAGAGGTTATATTGCTATATATCAATAATATATCATGATATAAAAAATTAAAATCTGAAGAATCTGAGTGTTTTTTACATGCCCCCTGTTGAGTTCTTTTTTTTTGGGGGGCCCCCCCCCTTCAGATTCTTCAGATTTATGATTTTTACAAAAAAGCGCAAATATCGCTGGGACAAAGGCTGTTGGCAAGTCTTTTTCTCAAGGGCATTCGCTTTCCCACGCTGCAGACAAACCAAGCCCAGAGGGCTTTGGTTGGTAACCTGAACATATTTTCGAGGGATATTCACAGCATAAACATGATAAGCTACCTGCATGCAGTATTGCTCTCTAATCTCATGCTTAAGCAGAGTATCTTGGATTCACGATTTATCACCATTTTTTTTATCAGGTAATGAAGCTGACGCGCGGGTTACAATATCTTTAATGCCATTCATACATGACACTATTTCATGATTATCATTTTGCGGGTAGCACTATACTTTCCGGCAGTCATTCTGGCATAATACAAACCGGAAGATACCTGATCGCCATAATCATTAGTCCCATCCCAGCTAATGTGATAATGATTGGCTGGTTTTGTTTCGGACATCAGATTGCGGATTAGCTGACCCTTTATGTTGAATATCTGGATAATCACATGTTCAGTCTTTTCCAGCCCAAAGGCTATTGTGGTAGAGGGGTTAAACGGATTGGGATAGATGGCTTGCATGGATGTGGACAAGGGTATCACAGGTGGATTGCCTTCGCCGGTTTCTTGTAGCAAAACGTTTACTGAGCCATGGAACCCAAAATGCCCATCATGTTCGACATACTGTATCCAGTAATACCAAGAACCTGGCTGAACTTCTGCATCAGTATATGCATAAGCCATTTCCTGGGAGCTATTGTGAGCTGAGATAAGATTGCTGATAACCTGTGCAGTTTCAAGATCATTCGTGGCGTTACGATGTATGTAATAACCGATCATACCTGTTTCAGATTGGGTTATCCAATTAAGCTGCACATAGTTTTGCGGCGTGGAAACGGCTGTAAAGGAAGTCAATTCTACCGGTAAAGTCCCTTCTTCCCCCAACTGCAGAATCACTTCATAGTCTCCATCCGCCTTCCCGCCTGGGACAGTTAATACACACTGCGTAGCTGTCCACGAACCGTCATTGGGATTGTAGAGCGTGGTGTATGAATTGGGAACTATACGGTAAGAAGCAGATAAAGGTGCATACCCCAAGTTGTGAATGAATGTAACAATCGCCTCTGCAAGTGTACCTTCGCTGGCGTGCAGATTCAGTTTCAACCCGGTATTCTCCGAGCCAGCTTCAGGCGCAGTCCAGGTAACGGTGGCCGTAATCTCAGGATTGCCGCTTATATTCGTTATACTCAGGTTCGTATCCAAAGCTTCATTTGTTTCCGAATTATAGATGGGAGACGGATCTGGAGTGGCTACACCGGCAATGGTAGGCGCAGCAGCCGTCAGTACATCATCTCCATTCTGGGTTACACGGAAGTTATCCACATACACCGTAGCTGAGCAAAAACCAATTAAAGCAAACTGATAATCTGCCGTGACCTCCGGAGTAACACTAAACCTCCGCAGGGCATAGCCGGTGTTTGCGATGCCATAATTGGCATCAAGGACAAAAACATCCGAGAAGCTGGGATCAGAAATCGCCATAATCCCTTCATCTCCCGGGGAGGCAGATTGCTGGTCTTGACGGTAATTGTACATAATTTCATATGTCTGCCCGGCGATCATGTGGAACTTGGGACCAATAATTGCACTGCCATAACCGGCCTCCAGCTTCCAGGCGTAATTTGCTCCTCCATCAAGCGTTCGTATCCAAAGACCATCTTCATATTTGCTAATATCGGCATTGCTCTGAAGTTGAATATCGTCCATATAAAGCCCTGCAACACTTATACCGGCTACTTTGGCACCTTTATCAATTGACATCGATATCCAGGATGGACTGTCCTGCTGGAAGTCTGCCAGATAGGGCAAGTCATACACTATTTCCGAGGGCATGGCCGGTGGTGCTGCAGCGGTTGTGAATGTCCATTCAGGTCTGCTTACCGTGTGCCCATATTCATTTGCTACCACATACCAATAATACGTGGTTTCATAGGTCAAATCTGTTTCAAGACTGCTGTCGTTTGATGAACCTTGGTATATATACGAGGAGTAGGTCTCTCCATCTTTCCGGAGATAAACCGTATAATTATTGGTGTTTACGGAATAATCACTCCATTTTAACCTAGGACTATCCTCTATATTAGTAGCTCCATTCACAGGATAAGACCCGAGCCAGGCGGAATCCTCTTCTATCCTGATATTATCAAAGCGCACATCCTCATATTGAGCGGTTGCCAGTATGCGAATGTACTGCGAAGTTCCACCTAAAAAGCCAAGTCCACATGAATACTCGTGCCAACCAACTTCTGAATCGGGATTTGAATCGGATACATACCCAACCTGAAAGCTCTCTCCCGAAGTGTCCAACATCCTGCTTATGTTTATATTGGAGAACGAGCTATTGGTAATGTATACAGACATTGTTAGCTTATAGAAGCCATTCCCTACGGGAAAATCTATCCGAGGAGTGATAAATGCAGCCCAATTGGACACATCCGGCTTACTCGGCTAACGCACCAAGTTGTTACCATACGGGGTATCGTAGGCAGTGGGGTTTTCGGGATCATTGGTCATCCTTTCCAGATTGGGTTCTCCTGCATTAAGGTTGCGTTCCCAACCTTCTGGAGGGTAGCTTATCCCCTCGAAACTCTCTGTGTAGGGAAACGAATTGATCACCACATCCGCTGCCAAAGTGCAAGTAGTGCTTAGCACCACCATGAGAAATAGAACAAATTTCTTGCTTTTCATACTGACTCCCATTTTTTTCAGTTTATATCGAAGCCCTCAAACAACTTGCGGGGGTCAATATTAACAATACGCCCTTAATAGTGGGCATTGTCAATGCGTCAAGCTATTTCTCGTTAAATTTGAACAATGTTCATTGTTCACCATATCAAAGAGTACGGAATCTCTCCCTAGCCGCTATTGACTCTCACTGAAATCTGAGCAAGCGGGGATGAAAATCTGAATAATGTGAAGGTTTTTTTTCATGCCCGCGGGTGGGCTTTTTTTTTAGGGAGTGGGGGGGGGGTACCCCCTTCAGATTATTCAGATTTATAATTTTCACAAATAGCGCAAATATCGCCGGAAATGAGGCTGTTGGCAAGGCTTTTCCTAAAGGGCATTTCGCTTTACCACGTTCAGAAAAAACCCGCAGGGCTTTGTCAACAGCCTGCGCTCTTCCGGAGCTTTCAGAATAAAAAAAGCCTGAGGTGCTATTCCCCAGGCTTGAGTTGTTCTATATTACGCTTCTGAGTTATTATTTCATCATCAGCATTTTATTGGTCTTCTTGAAACCGTTCATCTCCAATCGATAGAAGAAGATACCGGAGCCAACTGCAGAACCCTGGTCATCGGTTCCGTTCCATTCAATTCTGGTTTCTCCAGCGTTGATATTGCCATTTAGCAGGGTTTTCACCAATTGCCCCTTCAAATTGTATATCTCCAGTTTGGCCTTGCCTGCCTGGGCAGCGCTAAAAGCTATGGTGGTGCTGGGGTTGAAGGGATTGGGATAGTTGCGCAGATTGCTTACCGGTGTGGGGCTAACCAGGTCTTCATTTGCCACATAGCTATCGGGAGAGGTGGTGGTGAATTTTACCGCCAAACCGGGGCTAAGCACCGGAGCGGTGGCGGGGTAGGTGTTTCCATGCGTAAAGGTTAAACCTCTTAGCTGGGTATGATCCTCAATTCCCACCGTGCAGTAGTTTGTGGTAGTTCCGGGGTTATCCACAGTGTGGTATTGGACTACAATATCGCCATCCTGTCCATTACGTGGATAGAGGATAATCTGAAACTTCTCCAGCGAAGCGTTATCCATCAGGTCGATGGTATATTGATTGTAAGCTTTGTTCCATTCTACTATATAGCGGTTATTTGCCGCATCGTGCCAATAGATCATGCGTATATCGTTGAAGATACCGTTTCCTTCGTTATCCACACCAGTTTTCATGCCTTTCAGGTCGTCCCAATATCCTGCCACCATGGCATAGGGACCCAGAGCGGCGGGAATGTAGCAATTGTAGAAATCCACCATGTCGGTGGGGACGAAGGATAGCCAGCCATTGGAGCAGATACTTATGCTGTTATAATCTCTGCCATAATAGCGGAATGTAAAGGGCAGATTAACGGTGCGGGTTCCATCGTCTTTAGTCATGAACACTTCGCCCAGGGGAGTTCCACCATCGGGGTCGAGCTCTACCCAGTTGTAAATCGGGGCTTGCTCGTAAGCTGTGTCGGTGGAATCATAGGCATAATAGCCATATTCGCAGGGGCCGGTTGGGTCGTTTGTCCCTGGAGTTCCGGCAGTAGCGCTATAGAAACAGAAGTAGTTATAGCCGCTCTCATTTGAGGCATCGAAACGGAATGGCAGATTGCGGCCTTCCCAGGTATCGGCAGCAAGGGTTATGCTGGCCGTAAACTGCTTCTCTTCGCCTGCGGCCAAATTGCCAATATTGATAGGAGCGCTTTGTGCAGAGGCGGCTGTGCTAAGGGAAGTAACGGCAATATTTATGTTGTTCATGGCCACATTTCCCGCGTTAGCCACTGTGAAGCTGATATTGTTGGCCTGACCGAGGGCAAAGGTGCCGGTATGATTGTAAACGATGATCTTTGCGCCGCCGGCTTTTAGCTGAAATACACTGCTTGTGGCCGGATTGGTGGTATTGACAGTAAATTCTATTGTTTCACCGGGATAGAGCGCTCCGGTAGTATTGAAGGCGAAGCTGAGGTCTGCACTGGCTCCGGCAGCCAAACTGGCTATATTTTGGGTATTCTGAGTGATGTTCACGGCTGGATGCGTGCAACTGAGAGTAAGGCCGGTATTGCTGAACGCAGCAGTAGAAAAATTCTTTACCTGCAGGTTTAGCTCATAGCTGCTGGCAGGATTTATGTATGCTTCGGCAAGGCTGTTATCCGTGATGCCCAGAGTGGCATTTTCGCTGGGGCTAAGCTCCACTACCAACGGCACGAAGTTCGGCTTGGTGATAGTAACGGTTAGGTTTCCGCTCTGTTCGGGATCGATAGGTAGAATGGCATAACCATTTTGAACTGGGGCATACAGATAATCGGTGCCGTTCTTGGTGCCGGAAACCATTGCGCCTTCCAGGTTGGCCGCTTCAATCCGGATATGGCTGTCACTTTGGGCATAGTCCAGACCGCCCTGGATTACAGAGCTTGGAATGGTGTTTGGCGTCAGCACCCACATATTGAGGCTGGGATCGCTGAGGATGTTATACACATGATAGTAGAAAGGCACGTATTGACCTGCGGCGATGTCATTTGGGAAATTTTTGTATAACTCAATCTTACCAAGCAGAATGCTGGTTCCAAAACCCCGCACTCCCTGATCGAGAATACTGCGGAATGCGCCGCTGGAGATGGAATTGTTCAATCTGGTTTTGGTATGTAGATCGCTGGGCCCCACAAAGGCTATGGCCCCTCCGGGGGTGGACATGGTTCCCATGCGCATCCATTTTTCACCAAAGCTAGGATTAACCGGATTGGCAAAGTCGCCGGTATTACAAACTATGGAGAAGACTATGGGCATCTTAGAGCCATTGAAAGTAGAATTCAGGTCTGGAATATGGAAGGAAGGATAATGCCAGCCGTTGGCATCACCCCAACCCCGGTAGCTGATGAACTGCACACCTTGATTGATGGCTTGCAAGATACTGGAAGTTCCCGGATAACTGGGCGGGTAAAACACACTGTCCACCTGTGTGTATCCATAATCCAGCATTTTATCCCGCAGCCAGCGCGACATATAGACGGGTGTAGTGGGTCTCAATCCGCCTTCGGCATAGTTTCCGGCTACCACGAGGGCTTTTTTCATCCAACTGGGGTCGGTCATCGAAGGGGTTTTTTCGTAGCTGATGGTTTTATTCGTCATGGTGATAAATTCACTGGCATCGGCAAAAGAAAAGCGTCCTACCACCATTTCAGGGAAGTAATCGTCTCCATCCAGAGTGGCAAAATAGTTGTCGTCAGCATCGTTCTCCGCATATTCGGGAGAAGGATAGAAATTGGTGGGGATCGCAAACGTGCCGTTCACATCGCCCCACAGAAATAGGTAGTCACAGTGGTATTGCTCATAATGCGCCAGAATGGCAGCCTTGATGTCCTGCAAAGAACTGCCCAGGTCACTGCGATTCAAAACGTAAACGTCATAGCCCTGGGAGCGTTTCCATTTAAGATATTCTGTTTGATATGGCGCTAACTGGCTGTGACTGATGATCAACATCTTTGGCCGGTTGAGGGGAAGCGTGCGCAGATAGGAGTAATCAAAATTATCTGCCAGAGCTTTGTATGCCTCCACAAAAGCGGGGGAAAGCCCGCTGGGAATGGCCACAGGCTGGCTGCCAAGCATATTAAAATCGATCTCTGCCAGGGTTTTGATATGTTCACCGGCTTCTTTCTGGGTGTTTATTTTTACTGTCCAGCCCTGCATCTCGCGGAATGTGAAGCCATGAACCATGCTAATGGCATCTGTGTCGCGAGTGTTTTCGGTAAACAGGAAATTACCCTGTCGGTCATACACATTCCATTTCATGCTAAGCAAATTAATCTCGGCATGGGCGTAGGGGAAAGCAAAGGTGCGGGTGATAACCGGCAGACTGGGCTGGGTATCACCTTCGTCCAGGTTCGGTTCAGCGATGGGTATGGGTGCTAACTGCAATTGCTGCAGGCTGGCTGAAAGCACGTTGCCGTTTGTGCGGTATTGTTGCATACTGGTAGCACCCAACAAGGCGCAACATAGCAGCATCAGGATCACTATATACTGTTTCATTATTCCTCCCAACTTATGGTAAATTTGAAGATAAGCAATTTGCCTTCCAAATCCGGGTTGGATTGCGGAGTTTGTTTTTTTTCCCCGTTTTGGCCCCAACTTTGCATATTCTTCTTGCCTGATTGGCGAGCTCGTGAGCTGTTGCTTCAATCATAGCACAGAATGCCCTAATTCAATATAAGGATATAAGATGCGACATCATATAAAACTGATCTTACTGCTAATAATGCTTATCTTGCTGTTTTCCTGCGGCAAGAACGATTTGCTGACCCCCGACGAGAACCCGGGGATCAAGTTTGGCACTGCCAACACCCTGGATATCCTTACCTGGAATCTAAAGCTCTTTCCGGAAGAAACCGATCTGGTTTCCCTAAAGGAAATGATTCCCGCCATGGCAGCGGATGTAATAGCCTTTCAAGAGATTATGGATTACACTGTTTTTATGCAACTGGCTGAGGATATCCCCTATTACGATGCCTTTGTTTATGAAGCTACTTCGGATTATCGACTTGCCTATCTGTATGACACGAGAACAGTTAGTGTGTTGGATCAATATACAATATTTAATAACGACAGCAATCCCTTTCCCCGGCCGCCTTATGTGCTGGAAATCCAATGGCAGGGCGAGCAGTATGTAATAATAAACAATCACCTCAAAGCTTATGGGGATAACGTGATCGACGAAACAGACTCTTACGACGAAGAAGTCCGTCGCCGTCTGGCCTGCCAGAAGTTGGATCAATACATCTCCACCAATCTGACCAATGACAAAGTAATAGTTCTGGGCGACATGAACGACCAAATTGCCGAACCGCGGGAATACAATGTTTTCCTCAGCTTTCTGGACAAACCCCAAGAATATCTTTTCGCCGATATGAGTATTGCTCTGGATCCCAACTACAATTCTGTGTCTTATCCCAGCTCGCTCAGCCATATAGACCATATCCTTATCTCCAACGAGCTGTTTGACGATTTCGCTGCCACTGGCTCATACTGTAAAAGCATTCTGGCTGAAAACTGGCTTCTGAATTGGGCAAATTATGCGGCCAGCATCTCAGACCACCGTCCGGTAGGCATCAGACTGGCTCCTCCTTCAGCCTCTACTCGTTTGTAAGCTCGCCAGGAGAACCTCCTTCACAATTAGAACCTGAGTTTCTTACCTACGTTCAGGTCTTACCCATATCATACCGGAGTCATACCGGATGGTCATGCGGTATGACTCCGGTATGTCCAGCACCTGTTTGGCAGAACGGTCACCCAGGTTGATCGGATTGGACGGATGAACGAGGACAAGAAATGGTCACACGGATTGAACGGATTTGAACGGATTAACACGGAAAAAGAATAGGAACACGGATTTGCACGGATTACACGGATTAACACGGATTTTCTTTTATAAACTCTTTTTCTCTGCTTTTCTCTGCTTTTCTCTGTGGTTAAAAAAGAAAAATCTCTCCTTTGGTTCCATTCTTCAAAGCAAAACCTGGAAACTGAGAGTTTTGGCTCTCCCTCCCATACTTATCTTTGTTCTTCTGGTTTTTGCTTTTCCTCTTTTTTATCTGTGGTTTAATAAAAAGAATCGGAACACGGATTTGCACGGATTACACGGATATTTATTTCAGAAACTTTTTTCCTCTGCTTTTCTCTGCTTTTCTCTGTGGTTAAAAAAAAGATAAATCTCCCCTTTGGTTCCATTCTTCAAAGCAAAACCTGCAAACTGAGAGTTTTCGCTCTCCCTCCCATACTTATCTCAGTTCCTCTGCTTTTCTCTGTGTTAATAAAAAAGAAACACTCTGCTTTTTCTTAACAGCGCCTGGAAGACGCTTCTACTGCTTCTACCCGTCTGCCAGGTTTATTTTGCGGCTTTTGAAGCCATATCCCAAAACGTCGTAAACGTCGGTTAGGATCATGAAGGCATCAGGATCAGTATCTTTCACGATGTCGGTAAGAAGTGGTACCTGACGTCGGTTAAGCACCACGAAGAGGACTTTTATATCACGCTTATTATAGCCGCTAACGCCGTTCAGATAGGTTACTCCCCGATCCAGCTTTTCAAAGATCTCATTGCGGATCTCGTCCACTTCATCTGAGATTATGTAGGCGCCTTTGATGTATGGCAAGCCTTCACTGGCCAGATCGGTGATCTTGGTGGTGATAAACAGGTTTATGTATCCCCAGATCAGCAGCTTAGGGTCTTTTAGCACGAAGGCAACCAAGAGGATGATTCCGGTCTCCACGATGTAATAGCCTGTGCCGATTGAGAGATTTGCCTTTTGCTTGATGAGGGCAACCGGGATATCGGTTCCACCTGTTGATCCTCTGAACCGGAAGATCAGCCCCAATCCTATCCCCAAAAGCACTGAACCAGCTATGGCAGAGAGAAGCATATCCTGAGGGCCCAACATGGCATAGATCACCCGGCCATTCACGATATGGGTATAGGCTGTCAGATCTTGAACTATACCCAAACGATGCAAAACCGGAAAGCTAAGCAGATCGGTCATCAAAGAACAAACCAACATTCCATAGATACTCTTGCTGCCAAAGGATTTTCCTATAAACAGGAAACTTACCACGAACAGAGGCAGGTTGATCAGGATCATGGAGATACCGTTTGGAATGCCAAAGAAGTAGTTTATTACCTGCGATAATCCGCCTACTCCACCCGGAGCCATGTTGTAGGGCAACAAGAACCAGGAATAACCCATGGCAAAAAACAGACTGGCGAAAACAATCCCCCATAGTCTGATTATCTCTCTGGTAAGCCGCTGCTTGCGATTCTGTTTTGTCATCTTGCGTGTTCTCCTATTGACTTGACTAAATATGGCCTCTTTTAATCTTGACTTCCTCGATAAACCGACAAAGGATGGATCATGATAATAGATCTCAGATTAAATGGAATTAAACACAGTTTGCTGGAGCTGGAAAAGCCGGCGTCGATCGCCCGGATCATCAAGAATTCAGACATCGACCGCGAAACTGTGTTATCCTATAAAATAAACCACCGCGAATATGTCAATGAAGAATACACTCCAGACCGTGAAACTTTGATCAACTGCATTACCTATCAGCATCCTGAAGGATATCGCATCTATCAGGATTCGGCAATCTTCATCATGGCCAAGGCCCTGAATACGCTGCTTGGAAACGAACATTCATTGGTGGTGGAGCACTCCATCGGAGATGGAGTTTTTTGTGAAGTCTTCAATACAGATCATTGGACCGAACAGGATTGTGCAAGGCTGCAAACCGAGATGATGCAGATAGTGGCCAGCGATCTGCCTATAGACCGGATAGAAGTGAGAACCGATGAAGCGTTGGATATCTTTAGTGCGATGGGACGCAAAGACATTATAAAGAATTTGAAGTATAACTATCAGGACAGTGTATCCGTGTATCGCTGCGGTAAATACTACGACCGCTTCATCCGTCCCCTGGCTGACCGCACCAGTATGATCAGGAATTTTCAGATCGTATTTCATGCCCCAGGGTTCATTCTTCGCTTCCCGAATCAGGAACATCCTGAGGATATGCCATCCTTCGTATTGCCCAAAAAGGTTTTTGCCCTGCATCAGGAACATGATAAGTGGCTGGATATCCTAAGAGTTCATAATATCATAGACATCAATAAGCTAACGGACGAGTATGAGATTTCGGAATTTATTCTGGTAGAAGAAGCCCTGCATGAGAAAAAAATAGCTGAAATCGCGGCTGATATTGTAACAAAAAAGGACGTGAAGATCGTGCTGATCGCAGGACCCTCCTCCTCCGGTAAAACCACCTTTGCCAAACGCCTGGGAGTTCAACTGCAAGCCTGCAAGGCCAAACCGATCGTGATTGGGATGGACGATTATTTTCTCTCCAGGGATAAAACACCCCGCAAGGCAAACGGAGATTATGATTTTGAGTCCATTTACTCCATGGACTTGGAATTCCTCAATCTGCAGCTTACTCAGCTTTTGGAAGGTGAACAGATCGAGCTGCCCCGCTACGATTTTACCAGAGGGGTGCGCCGTAGAAGCAATAAATACGTAAGGCTGGGAAAAGACAACATCATAATCATGGAAGGCATTCATGGATTGAACGATATGCTTACTTCTGAAATACCTGCCAACCGCAAAGTGAAGGTATATATCTCTGCCCTTAATCAACTAAACATAGATAATCACAATAGAATCCCCACTACAGACTGCAGATTGCTGCGCAGAATAATCCGTGACCATCAATACCGGGGTTATAGCGCAGAAGAAACCATGCTAAGATGGAAGGACGTGCGCGAAGGCGAAGAACAGAACATCTTTCCTTATCAAGAGAATGCGGATTATATGTTCAATAGCAGCCTTACCTACGAACTGGGGGTTTTGCGAAAGCATGCCTGGAAGCTGCTGCATCACGTATCTCCTGGTTCTTCGGCTTATACAGAAGCGCAGAGATTGATAAACATGATCTCACATTGCAAGGATATCTCGGATGCGCTGGTGCCGTATAACTCGATTATCAGGGAATTCACCAACGGCAGTATCTTCCGCTACTGAGGTTATTCATGACTAAGATAAACATCCTGGCCGAAGATGTCCGCAATAAAATTGCTGCCGGAGAAGTGATCGAGCGACCTGCTTCGGTAGTGAAAGAACTGGTGGAAAACTCTCTCGATGCAGGTGCCACCAGCCTTATTGTGGTTGTGGAAAATGGTGGTAAAGACCTGATAAGAGTGATCGACAATGGCTGGGGCATGAGCTACGACGACACACTACTGGCTTTTGAACGGCATGCCACCAGTAAGATCCGCACTGTGGACGACATTATCCATATTGGCTCTTTAGGATTTAGGGGAGAAGCTTTGCCATCCATCGCTTCCGTGTCAAATCTGCATTTGCTTACACGCACCATAGATGATGACATGGCTACGGTGGTGGAATTTTCCTCTGGTAAGCTGATAAACGTAAGTAAAACCTCGGCAAATCCCGGCACTGCGATTACCGTCCGAGGTCTCTTTAAAAGCTTGCCAGCCCGAAGGAAGTTTCTCAGAACCGCTGCGGTGGAACTGCGTTATATCCTGAAGTATATGCATTATCAGGCAATTCTATATCCCGGAGTTAGCTTCAAACTGGTGGTGGACGGCCGCGAAAAACTAGCATACATTGCGACAGAAGATCGTGATCAACGCATGATGGAGGTTTTTGGACATGATTTCTTCTCAGGTGATGTGATAAAGGTTAGTGGCACCAGGGGGGACTACTTGGCCGAAGGCTATATCTTTGGCCTGGAGGAAAGGCAGGATAGCCTGATAGAAGCTCAATACGTGTTTATCAATGGTCGTTTTATAAACGATAAAACGGTGCGGCATAGCATCAAAGCTGCTTACGAACCCTTCATTCTGAAAACCCGTGCTTGGCAAAAGGGCCTTACTCCGCCATATATCCTCTTCATCCAGGTTCCGCCTGAGCAAATAGACGTGAATGTGCATCCCGCTAAAAACGAAGTCCGTTTCCGGGAGAACAATCTGGTCCATAGCCTGGTGTTGGAAACGGTGACCAGAGGTTTGAAGGATTACGAGGAAGCCAAGTTTGCCTCGGCCCGCAGTAAATTCATGCAGCTTCCCAATCAGCCAAAGGTAAGCTCAGCTGAGCGGGATATCTTTGTCAACAACGTGGAACTGCCCCGCTATTCGGAATATAAAAAGGAATTCGGTAATCTCTATCAGGCAGATTTTCTGCGTAGCGAATCCCGGCCTTTGGATATTCCCATTTACAATCCGGCCAAGCCCGCTTCCGAGCAACTTGAAGTGGTGCCAGATTTACCAAACGACAAACTGAAGTTCGACATTCTGCTGAAAAATGAAGAGGATTACATCAATCCCTGGCAGCTTCATAACACCTATATCTTTATCCAGGTGGAAGATGGCCTGGTGATTATCGATCAGCACGCAGCCCACGAAAGGATAATCTATGAGAAATTGATTCATCGCAGTGGAGGTGCTCCTGCTACGCGTCAGAAACTGATTGTTCCTCTGGTTATCGATATTCCTCCCTATGTGGCGGCTGAGATAAAAGATCAGGTGGAAGCAAATCTGGAACTGCTGCAGAAGATTGGCTTTGTGCTAAAAAAATTCAGCGGTGATTCTCTGGTAATCGAAGAGATTCCTGCCGAACTGGGCGATTTTGAAGGTGGTAAGGTGTTTATCGAAATTCTTAAGCAATTGGAAGAAGAGATGGAGATTTCCACCGATTTTCGAGACAGTTTGGCAAAGTCCATCGCCTGTAAAGCCGCCATAAAAGCCAATCATAAACTTACCCGCAGAGAAATGCTGAATTTGATAAATGAGCTCTTCGCCTGCAAGACGCCGTATTTTTGCCCACATGGACGTCCTCTGATCCTAAAAATGCCCATCGGCGACTTCGAAAAGAAATTCAAACGCACCTTATGACCAGCATCATTACGATTGAAGGTGCCACCGCTTCCGGAAAATCAGCGTTGGCTTTGGCTTTGGCTGAGAAACTGGGCAGCCAGATAATTTCTGCAGATTCCCGGCAGGTTTATCGCTTTCTGGATATCGGTACCGCAAAACCAACGCTTGATGAGCAGCAAAGGGTAAAGCACCATCTGATCGATATTATCGACCCCAGCCAGACTTATAATGCAGGAGCATTTGCGCATGACGCTTACAGCATCATCGAGCCACTTGGCCGGGCTGGAGTAGTTCCCTTGGTTTGTGGAGGAACAGGGCTTTATGTAAAAGCGCTGTTGCATGGTTTGTTCGAATTGCCGGAGCTTGAACCGGCCTTGCGCAGCCAGATAAAGGAGAGGCTGAAGACAGAGGGGATTAATTTACTTTTTGCGCAGTTAAAACAGCTGGATCCGGAGTTCGCTACCAAAATCAGTTCAAATGATCCCCAAAGAATTATCAGAGGTCTGGAAGTTGCCTTGGGAACCGGGCTACCGCTTAGTGAGCACTGGCGTAGGCAAGCTCATCAGCCCCGGCTTTCTGCTTTCCGGATAATGTTAGATCCACCCCGGGCCTGGCTGTATGAAAGGATTAATCGTCGGATGCGAGAGATGTTGGAGCAAGGTTTGATTGAGGAGATTACCACACTACTCAAAAAAGGATATGATTTTCAGTCTCCAGGCCTTAACAGCCTTGGTTATAAAGAGTTTATCCCTGCTTTCAATGGCTCGGTTTCTCTAGCGGACTGCGCTGCTTTGGCTGCGCAGCATCATCGCAATTACGCCAAAAGACAGCTAACCTGGTATCGAAAATGCAGTTTTGATTTGACATTAGATCCCAGTGCGATTACAATATCAGAAATGATTAGACGTTTTGAGGTTGGATACTCCGAGGCAAAAAGATGCAAATTGTAGCCAAAGTAATCGAATTTGAAATCAGCAGGCGCGATCTGGAAAGAGAATGTGCCAAACTGAATCTTCCCGATAGCAAGCAAAGCCTGATGCAAGCTCTGGAACGCTTGATAGACAGGTGTTTATTATTGTCGCAGGCAAATCAGCTGGGAATCGTGATCAGCGATGAAGAATATGATGCAGCTCTTTTGGAGCTAATAGAAGAAGATGAACCTTTTGGATTGAAAGGTTCCGAGTTGCAGATTTTATCGGCTCAGGAACTGGAAACGCTGCTGCGTCGCCGGCTGACCATAAAAAAATACGTTCAAGCTCTGTGCCCGGATTCGCTGCCTCTTACCTCAGACAAACTTAAAGAGTTCTATAATGAAAATCGGGAATTCTTTGTTAAACCACAGCAAGTACATTGCGCACATATTCTGATCCGCGGATTGAACGAAGCGGCCAGGCTAAAAGCTGAACAAATAAGGGCAGGAATCAATGATGAGCAGGATTTTGCAGCCTATTGCAAGGAATGCTCTGATTGCCCAAGCAGCTCAGATTGTGGTGACTTGGGTTGGTTTGAACGTGGTAAAATGATCGTAGAGATCGACGAGGTTGCCTTCAAGATGCAAACTCGAGAGATAAGCCAGCCTTTTTCTTCACAATATGGTTATCACATCCTGATGTTATTGGAGAAAAAAGAACCCGAATACGTTCCTTTTGAGGAGATCAAAGACAGCCTTCACGCCAAACTGCAGCAAATAGAAAAAGAATATCTGCTTAGCAAGCATGTTGCAGAACTGCGTAACAGATTTGCTCAGGCAATTGTGATCTATCAAGAAGCACTAGAACAAGCCTGAGCTTGTCAAATTCAAGCGCTTGGGGCAGGATTGGAGCCGAAATGCCAGAGCAACAGAAAAACATAATATATCCAAGTTCAATTATTCAAGGCTTGATTAACATACATAATAGAAGTAAGAGGAAATCATGAAATACGACGTGATAATAGTTGGTGCAGGCCCTGCCGGTCTCAGCGCAGCAATTTACAGTGCCAGAGGTGGGCTAAAGACTGCCATTTTTGAAAAAGCCATGGTTGGCGGGCAGATAAACGTTACCGATGAAGTGGAGAATTATCCAGGTTTTGAAGAACCGCTTGCCGGATTTGATCTCACTGAAAAAATGCACCTTCAGGCCGAGCGCTTTGGCGCAGAATTCATAGAAGAAGAGATAACCGCAATTGGTCTGGAAGGCCTTTGTAAGATAGTGGAAACTACAGAAGGCAAATACCGCGCCAAATCGGTTATTATCTGCACTGGAGCGCATCCCCGCCGCTTGAATGTGCCAGGTGAAGAGCAATTTACCGGGAAAGGCGTTTCATACTGCGCCACTTGCGACGGAGCTTTGTATCGCGATAAGATTGTTGCCGTGGTGGGAGGTGGAGATTCAGCTATAGAGGAAGGCCTGTTTCTAACCCGCTTTGCCAAAAAAGTATATGTGATCCATCGCCGAGATAGCCTAAGAGCACAAAAGATAATACAGGAACGCGCCTTCAAAAACCCAAAAATGGAGTTTGTGTGGGATAGCGTGGTGCAGGAGATCAGGGGGGAGGACAAGGTGCGCGAACTGGAGATATACAATCGCAAATCCAATTTGATCACCCATTTGCCTGTGGACGGCATCTTTATCTACGTGGGAATACTGCCCAATAACGAACTGCTGGAATCACGCTTATCCTTGGACACCGCGGGATTCGTGCTTACCGATGAAAACATGCATACCAATGTTCCTGGCATCTATGCTGCAGGGGATATCAGACATACTGTTTTGCGTCAGGTGGTTACAGCTACCAGCGACGGGGCAATTGCAGCTTGGAGTGCGGAAAAGTGGATTATCGAAAACTACGACTCTCTGGAAGATTGAATAATGCACACGAGTAAAGACATACGCCAGACCTTTATCGATTTCTTTTTGGACAAGGGACACAGTTTCGTTCCATCTTCGCCGGTTATTCCTGCCGACGATCCAACTCTGCTATTTGCCAATGCGGGAATGAACCAGTTTAAAAGCATTTTTCTGGGGCAACGGGAAATTCCTCTTCCCAGAGCCGTAAACAGCCAGAAATGCATCCGGGCAGGGGGTAAGCACAACGACCTGGAAGAAGTGGGTAAAGATGGCTATCATCATACCTTCTTTGAGATGCTGGGGAATTGGAGCTTTGGAGATTACTACAAGCAAGAAGCCATCCTCTGGGCCTGGGAGCTCTTAACAGAAGTGTGGAAACTTCCCAAACAGCAGCTCTATGCCACCGTGCACGATACTGACCAGGAAGCATATCTGCTTTGGAAACAGCATACCGATATTGCGGAGAATCATATCAGCTATCATGGCGATAAAGATAATTTTTGGGAAATGGGCGAGACAGGACCCTGCGGCCCTTGCTCTGAGATTCATATCGACCGCGGTGCAGAGCACTGCGAAAAACAACATCTCCCTGGCCACGTTTGCAGAGTGAATGGCGATTGCGCACGCTATATCGAGCTCTGGAATCTGGTCTTTATCCAGTATAACCGTGAAGAAGACAGATCACTTACTCCGTTGAAACACAAGTTTGTGGATACCGGCGCAGGACTGGAAAGGATCACTCTGGTGTTGCAGGACAAGAGCAGCAACTATGAAACCGATCTTTTCATGCCGATCATCGAGCGTTTGGTTCAGCTTTCTGGGGTAGCCTACAGTCAGGAAACGGGGATGTCACATCGGGTTATCGCCGATCATCTCAGGTGTCTGTGTTTTGCTTTGGCTGATGGCGGATTTCCCTCTAATGAGGGCCGTGGCTATGTGTTGCGCAGAATTTTGAGGCGGGCAGCCAGACATGGGCGACTATTGGGCTTTGCCGAGCCTTTTCTACATACCCTGGTGGATTCGGTGATCAACCTCATGGGACATCATTTCACCGAATTAAATGGCAAGGAAGACTATATCCGGATGGTGATCAAGGCCGAGGAAGAACGATTCAATAAAACCCTTGATACCGGCCTGGAAATTTTCAACGATCTTTGTGCCAGGCTGGAAGGCGGGGTTATCAGCGGTGCAGACGCTTTTCTGCTCTATGATACCTACGGCTTTCCTCTGGATTTGACGATGCTTCTAGCTGAAGAAAAGGGGCTGAGCATAGATCAGACCGGCTTTAACCAGGAAATGGAGGCTCAACGACAGCGAGCCCGTAATGCCAGCAAGTTTGGCCGGCAAAGCGCTCTTGATAACTGGATCGAATTTGCCCACCCAAGCCCTACAGAATTTGCCGGATACCTGGAATCAAGCCTCGAAACCCAGATTCAACGCTGGACTCTGGATGATCAGGGCAGAGTTGTGTTGCAACTGGCGAAAACACCTTTTTACGCTGAGTCTGGCGGTCAGGTTTCCGACACAGGTATGATTACCTCTTCCAGTTTCGAAATTGCAATCAATGAAGTTCGAAAAGCAGACGACTATGTCCTGCATTATGGAACCTTGCAAAAAGGAAGCATCGTGGATTTGCCGGTCAGGGCAGAGATAGACAGTCTGCGTAGAGCCAATACTGCCCGAAATCACACAGCTACCCACCTTTTGCACAAAGCCTTGCGGGTGGTGCTGGGTGAGCACGTTCAGCAAAAAGGTTCCTATGTGCATCCCGATTATCTGCGTTTCGATTTTACTCATCTGCAGGCTGTTAATCCCGAACAACTGCTACAGGTGGAACGAATTGTAAACAGCACCATTCGCGACAATACACACGTGGATACCCAGATTAAAGATATTGATACAGCTCGCCAGGAAGGTGCCATGGCCCTCTTCGGTGAAAAATATGGCGATGAAGTTCGGGTGGTTAAGATCGGCGATTTTTCCTCAGAACTATGCGGCGGAACGCATGTAAGTGCGACCGGGGACATCGGTTTTTTCAAGGTTCTCTCTGAAAGCTCCACTGCGGCGGGGATCCGGAGGATAGAAGCTGTTACCGGGCCGGCTGCGGAACGCTGGGTAGAAAGTTTGCAAGAGGCCTTGACCCGTCTGGCAAATAAGCTCCACAGCCCTTTAAACAGCCTTGAAACCAAGCTAGACCAATTCCTGGAACAGCAGAAAAGTCTGGAAAGCACGATTACCGCTCTCCAGACCAAAGCCGGTGAAGCGATGGTCAATGATTTGATAGCTGCTGCTGAGCCCAGGGCTGGCTATCGTCTGATTAACCAGCAGGTAGCGATTGAGAGTCCTGAAGCACTCAAAGCAGTGGCTGAAAGCCTGAAAACCAGGCTCAAGGGTGCTTTAGCTTTGCTGTTTAACGTTCATGACAACAGGTTAAACATCGTTTGCGTGGTTAGTAGCGATCTGCTGGATCGCTTTCATGCCGGGAAACTTGTGGCTGCCCTGGCTGCCAAGCTGGAAGGAAAGGGAGGTGGCAAGCCCGATCTGGCAATGGCTGGCGGTAAGGCTATCGATAAGCTTACCGAGGTTATGGGGCAGGTTCCGGAGTTCATCGAAACCCTCTAAATGAAAATCCTGATTATCCGGCTTAGCTCTCTGGGGGACATCATTCTCACCCAGCCGGTCTGTGCGCTGTTACACGAAAGCTATCCGGATGCAGAACTGCATTATCTGTGCAAGCCAGAATTCGCTGCTCTAGTGGCTCATTTTGGCTTGCCTATTACAATTATCCATTATTCCAAAAGCCTTGCCTGGAATTTATCCTTGCTGAGCAAACGCTATGATCTGGTAGTTGATTTGCATGGCAAATTTAGCTCAATCCTGGCAGCATTCCTGGTAAAAGCTAAGTCAAGATCACGCTACGCTAAACAAAGAGGCCTTAGAAAGGCAATCGTGGCTCATACAACGGAGAGCTCCATCGATAGCACGGTATCTTTGTATCACAGCGCGCTGCGCAAGATTGGGATCAGGTCTGCCTGGCATAAACCAGTTTTGTATCCTGATCGCCCACTAGAATCAACCAATTGCAGTCACCAAAGTGTAGCCTGCTTTCCCGGGGCAAATCACTATACCAAACGTTGGCCGGTTGGTTATTGGCGTGCATTGATAGGCAGTATGCCGGAAATCAGTTTTACTCTCTTAGGAAGTGGGGGAGACAAGGCTTTGGCCAAAGAGATTTGTAGCGGTGAATTTTCCAATTGTAAGGATCTAACCGGCAATTTCAGCATAGCCGAATTGATCAACGAATTGCCTGCCTACGATCTTATCCTTAGCGGAGATACCGGGCCCATGCACCTGGCAGCAGCTTTGGCTTTGCCACAGATTGCCATTTTTGGAGGAACTCATCCCCGCCTGGGATTCAAGCCACTAAACTCTAAGGCAGAGATACTATGTGCCGATCTTGGTTGTCAGCCTTGTTCTCTGCATGGTTTGAAAGATTGTCCTCTGGGTCATTTCAAGTGTATGGAGCTGATCAAACCCGATGATGTAGCAAAGCGGGTCCGGGAACTTTTACGTTAAATCCGACTCGACCCCTCGACTCCAATACCCCAAACTCCCAGACCCCCAGACTCCCAGACCCCTAGACCCCAAGACTCCTATATTATCCCTGCCCTGATCAAATCATGCATATGTAGCATTCCCACCGTTACCAGATCATTATCAACCACAGGAAGCATGGTTATCTTATGGCTTTCCATCAGATTCAGGGCGTCGATGGCCAGAATGTCCGGAGTTAAATACTTGGGGTTCCGTGTCATGCAATCCACAGCTGGATAGCTGAGCAGCGTTTCGCCTTTGGTTTGCAGTTGTCGCCTAAGGTCACCATCGGTAATCATTCCGCAAAGCTTTCCTGCTTCGTCGCAAACTGCGGTGCAACCAAGCTTTTTCCCCGTCATTTCCATTATTGCCTCAGACATCCGTGCCTCAGCATTTACCTGTGGAAGCTCCTCGCCTCTATGCATCAAATCCGCTACGCGCAGCAGCAACTTCTTGCCAATGGTGCCACCAGGATGAAAGCGGGCAAAATCCTTTAGCTGGAAGTTCTTGTGTCTCAAAAGCGCGATAGCCAGTGCATCCCCAACTGCCAGTGCTACAGTGGTGGAAGAGGTAGGAACCAAGCCCAGAGGTTCATACTCTTTAGGAACATTGCAGTTCAAAACCACCTCAGAATGCTGAGCGAGTTGCGAATCAACTTCTCCAGTGAGGGCAATGATCGGAATCTGATTAAACTTCAAATAGGGTATGATACTGATCAGCTCTTGAGTATTACCGCTATTGGATACTGCGATCACCACATCACCTTGGTCGATCATGCCCAGATCGCCATGAATGCCTTCTGCAGCGTGCAAAAAGATGGAGGTGGTTCCCGTGGAAGCCAGGGTTGCGCTTATTTTGCGGGCTATGATGCCAGCTTTGCCCATACCGGTGAGCACCACCTTGCCCCGACAATCGCAGAGAAGCTTGAAAGCGAGTTCCAAACTAGCTTCATCAAGCTGCTCAGCCACCCTTAGGATGGCTGAGGCTTCTTTCTTAAGTTCATCTACAATAATGGTATGGATATTCATGAATGTTGCCGGAGTGCATCCATTGCCGCTTCCAGGCTCATCGAGCCCAGGTCGCCAACCGTGTGCTGACGTAGGGTTACCTTGCCTTCAGCAGCCTCGTTCTTTCCAATTATGCACATAAAGGGTATCTTGTTCATCTCGGCTTCCCTGATCTTATAGCCCATCTTTTCACTGCGAGCGTCAAGTTCGCAGCGAAAACCCTGTGCCTGAAGTTTTTCTTCCACTTCCTTAGCATAGTCGAGCTGCGCATCAGTGATCGGGATCAGCATCACCTGAACGGGAGCTAACCACAAAGGTAGGTTGCCGCCGTGATACTCCAGCAGTGTGGCAAAGAACCGCTCCACCGAACCAAGCACCGCGCGATGGATCATATAAGGTCTGTGGGCAGCGTTATCAGCCCCTATGTATGTCATGTCAAAGCGATTGGGCAGGTTGAAGTCAAACTGAATCGTGGTGCACTGCCAGGCTCGGCCAATGGCATCCTTTATCTTGATGTCTATCTTGGGGCCGTAAAATGCACCGCCACCCTGGTCAACACTGTATTCCAGGCCTAGCTTGGTAAGTGAAGCTGCCAGAGATTCAGTGGCTTTGTCCCAGTCTTCCTTTTCTCCCACGCTGCCTTCCGGTTGAGTGGACAGATAGATAAGGAAATCCTTGAATCCAAAATGTTTAAGCATATCAAGCGAAAACACGATCAGCTTTTCCACTTCGCTATCCATCTGTTCTGGGGTACAGATGATATGCGCATCGTCCTGAGTAAAGCCACGCACTCGCATCAGTCCATGCAAGACGCCGCTGCGCTCATAGCGGTAAACCGTTCCCAGTTCAGCAAGCCTGATGGGAAGCTCACGATAGCTGTGAAGATTGGCGTTGTAGATACTGATATGGAAGGGGCAGTTCATCGGTTTGATGTAATAATCCTGGCCTTCCACGTCCATAGCGCTATACATATTCTCTTTGTAAAAGCCGAGGTGTCCGCTGGTCTGCCAAAGGTTGCTGCGTCCCACATGCGGACTGTAAACCAGTTTGTAGCCGCGTCTGAGGTGCTCATCCTTCCAATAGGCTTCGATCTGATGGCGGATCATGGCTCCATTGGGATGCCAAAGCACCAGGCCGGGGCCTACCTCATCGCTGATCGAAAAGAGGTCCAGGTCTTTGCCCAGCTTGCGGTGATCGCGCTTAGCGGCTTCTTCCAAAAAGGTCAGATACTCGTTCAGCTCTTTGTTGGTAGGAAAACTGATGCCATAGATGCGTTTCAACATCTTGTTATTCTCATCTCCGCGCCAGTAGGCACCAGAGCTTTTTAATAACTTAATGGCTTTAATCTTGCCGGTATGCTGAATATGCGGGCCGCGGCAAAGGTCGACAAAATCGCCCTGACGATAACTGCTGATTATCTCGCCATCGGGAATTTCACTTAGAATTTCCAACTTATAGCTTTCGTTCATGTCGCCAAACAGCTTCATCGCATCTGCTTTGCTAAGCTCGGTTCTGGAGTAGGGGAGAGCTTGCGAACTTAGCTCCTGCATCCTCTGTTCGATCTGCTTCAGTTCTTCCTCGGTGAAGGGAGCGTCACGGTCAAAATCGTAATAAAAACCTTGCTCAATGGCAGGCCCGATGGTTACCTTCACCTCCGGCCAAAGCTGTTTAACGGCCTGTGCCATCAGGTGAGCGGTGCTGTGCCAGTAAATCTCCTTGCCCTTTTCGCTGCTGAAAGTATGCAGTACCAAAGCGGCATCCTTATCTATCAACTTATCCAAATCTACCAGTTTGCCATCCAGTTCAGCGCAGATGGAGGCTTCAGCCAAACGGGGACTGATCCCTTTGGCCACCTCATATGCGCTGACGGGCTGTTCATATTGCTTTTTACTGCCATCGGGCAGGGTAATCGTAATCATATATTTCTCCGTTTTTTATCTAATAATATACATCAAATACCGAATCTCAGAAGTGCCGAATTTGTCAAGATGGATCCGGAAGATGTTTTCTACTTCACCATTCTCAACGAATTGAAGATCACCAGCAGGGTTACCCCTACATCGGCGATGATGGCTTCCCATAGCCCGCTGATACCTGCAACGCCGGTTGCCATTACCAGCAGTTTAATTCCCAGGGCTAGCGAGATATTCTGCCAAACCAGGCTCTGAGTCTGTTTGGAAAGCCGGAAGGCAGACACCAGTTGTTCCGGCTTGTCGTTCAGCAGCACCACATCGGCAGTCTCGATGGAGGCCTGAGCCCCGATCTTGCCCATGGCGATGCCAAGGTCGGCTCTGGCCAGCACCGGCGCATCGTTCAGTCCGTCTCCGCAATATGCCAAGAGCCTTTCCCGTTGTAAAAGGCTATCTTCCAGCTTCATAAGCTTTTCTTCGGGAAGAAGTTGCGCTGCAAAGCTGTCCAGTCCGAGCTCCCGGGCAACTTTTTGTGCTTTGGCCTGGCGATCGCCGGAAAGCATGCTAAAATGCTTCACAGGTGTATTTCTTAGGCTTTGAATTGCTTCTTTCATGCCCGGTTTCAGCTCATCTTCAAAACTTACATAGCCCAGATAGAGGTCGTTTTTCACCACATGCACAGCGCTTTTCTCGCCGGTATCCAGAAGCGACACAAAGCCAAAACTTCTGATGAAATCTTCAGAACCAGCCATCAGGCGGTCTTTATCGTAACCAAGTAAAATTCCCTTTCCGGGATATTCGGAAATTGCTTCCACTTTGGCAGTGTCGAAGGGATATTGCTTTGCCTTTTTAACTGCCAGGGCAAAGGGATGCGAAGAGGTGTACTCACACAGGTAAAGGCTTTCTAAAAGCTCGTTGGCGTCAGTATCGCCCACTGGATTCACTGAGTCCAGCTTAAGTTCGCCGGTGGTGAGAGTGCCGGTTTTATCGAACACCAGAGTCTTCACCCTGGCCAGCAGATCGAGGTAGATGCTGCCCTTAAAGATTATTCCCTGTCGGGCAGCCCGTCCCAAACCGATATAATAGCTAAGCGGAACCGAAATCACCAAGGCGCAGGGACAGGACACAATCAGCAGCACTAAAGCCCGTTTGAACCACACTGCCGCCGGAAATCCCATGAGTGAAGGAATGGCGAACACCAGTAACGCTGCAAGCACCACTACAGGTGTATAAATCCGAGCAAAGCGGGTGATGAAGCGTTCGGTGTCCGATTTTTTGGCACTTGCGCTTTCGATTAGCTTGCCGATCCGGCTTAGCATGCTGTCTGCATCGGTTTTCTGAACCGTGATTTCCAGTAGCCCCTCACGATTTACGAATCCTGCAAACACCTCTGTTCCGGCTTCCACTGACACAGGCACAGCTTCACCAGTCAAGGACGAGGTGTCCACGCTGGAATTGCCTTTTTTAATCACTCCATCCAAAGGGATGCGTTCCCCGGCGTAAACCAGAATCGTATCTCCTTTTTTGGCGTCCGACAGCTTTTTGTCCACAACCCCTTCCGGGGTGGATATATGTATTCTGTCCGGCTTCAGGGACAATAAAGCATTTATCGATGAGCGGCTCTTGTTCAGCGCTTTGGATTCCAAATACTGACCGATTTCATAGAGGATCATAACTGCCGCAGCTTCGGTATATTCACCTAAATACAAGGCCCCGAAAGTGGCGAGGCTCATCAAAAAATGCTCCGCAAACAACTGACGAGAAACTATTTCTCGATACGCAGTGATGATAACCTTATGCCCCGAAAGCAGATATGCGGTCAAACCCAGTACGATTCCCGGCAGCCCTCCCAAAAACAGCGAGATAGTAAGAATCAGAATGGCCAGAACAACAAACCAAGGCTTGTCCGCTGCCTGGGTTTTCACCTCATCTGGCTGCGAGAAAACTACTCCCGGCTCGATTCTGGCGGCAATGGCATTCAATCTTTCCAGAGGACGTTCTATCTCATCCGCAAACTGGATGGTCAGTCGCTTTTTGATAAAATCCAGATTGGCCAGGCTGACCTCAGCCAGGTTATTGATCTCAGATTCAATCTTTGCGCTGCAATTGGCGCAATCCAGATTCTCCACATCGTATTCTTTGATTATCATTCATTTTTCTCCCAAGTGTTCCATGGCGATCGTGAAAATGCTGTCTATATGCCTGTCGTCCAAGCTGTAGTAAACAATCTTGCCTGCTTTGCGGGTTTTTACCAAGCGTTGCAGCCTGAGCAGCTTGAGTTGATGTGAGACAGCCGATTGCTGCATATCCACAAGAGCAGAAAGGTCCGCCACGCAGAGTTCATGCCGTGAGAGATAATAGATTATCCTCAGACGGGTGGCATCCCCAAAAACCTTGAAAAACTCAGCCAGATGCTGGCTGGCTTCCTCATCGGGAGCATGTTTTTTGATCATTTCCATCTCTTCTGCCGAGATGCTTTTACACAGGCAAACTGGATTCTCCATCTTATCTTCCTTATGTGAATGTATGTTCATATATCTATATTAAGCGAAGCAGGCAGGCTTGGCAAGCGAGAAATATCTGCTTCCTAGCTTCTCTCTCGGATGCCACTCGGACTCCACTCGGAAGCCACCGGGATCGGGTTCGGGAGGTGTCCGAGTTGAGGGTGCGGGGGACGCGGGCGGGAAGAGAGAAAGGTAGAAGCGTCTTCCAGACGCTTTGAAGAAAAAGCAGAGGATTTTTTTAACCACAGAGAAAAGCAAGTTGACTAGAGAAGAGCAGAGGATTTTTTTAACCACAGAGAAAAGCAGAGAAAAGCAGAGGAAAAGAGTTTACAAAAGACAATCCGTGCTAATCCGTTCAATCCGTTCAATCCGTGTGACTAATCACTTTTCTCTGTGTTGAGAAGAATACCATAGCTTTAGAATATATCTGTTTACCCTTCTCAAACTGTCAATCTCTGCTTTTCTCTGTGTTGAGAAGAATACCTCGCATTATTGCAATGGTTAAAAGTAACAACAAAGCGTTTGACAGATTCTCGGTTGGCTAATAGGATGGTGTTTATTGAATCTCTATAATAAGAAGGTAGCCATGTCAAACGAACTGGAAAGAAGCATCACCGCACTTGAACAGGAGATAATCGCCCAAAAGCAGAAACTATACGAATTGAAGCGACAAATGCCACGCTTTGAGGTGCAGGACTACACTCTTAAAGCCGTGGATGGCAAAGAAGTAAAGCTCTCCGAGGTTTTTGGAGACAAAAAGGAACTAATTCTGGTGCACAACATGGGGAAAAGCTGTCCCTATTGCACTCTCTGGGCAGATGGCTTGAATGGACTGTATTTTCATCTGGAAAACCGTGCTGCCTTTGCAGTAAGCACTCCCGACAGTCCTGAGACTATGGCTGAGTTTGCCCGTAGCCGCAATTGGAGGTTCAAGCTGTTTAGCACCGAAGGCAGTACTCTGAAGAAAGACCTGGGCTTCCAACTGGATGACGGTTCATATTATCCAGGGGTTTCCACTTTTGTAAAAGACGAAACTGGCAGGATTTTCCATGTCGCCAAGGCCTTCTTTGGCCCCGGTGATGATTTTTGCAGTCTGTGGTATCTCTTTGATTTACTGGCCATCCAGGATCCGGATTGGGAACCAAAGTTCAAATATTAGGCGGGCTATAAACCTGTGAAAAAGATCATCCACATCGACATGGACATGTATTTTGCAGCCATTGAGATCAGGGAAGATCCGTCGCTGAAGGGCAAATGCGTAATCGTGGGTGGTCCTCCCAACAGCAGGGGTGTGGTATCCACCTGCAGCTACGAAGCCCGCAAATATGGAGTTCATAGCGGAATGAGCAGTTATCAGGCTTGGAACCTTTGCCCGCAGGCTGTTTTCGTGCATTCTCATTTCAGGCTTTACAAAGAAGTGTCTAATCAGATCAGGGATGTTTTTTATAGCTGGACTGATCTGGTGGAGCCGATGTCTCTTGATGAAGCTTATCTGGATGTGACGGAAAATAAACAAAGCGAACCCTCGGCAGAAAAAATCGCCAAGGCCATCAAAGCGGAAATATTACAAGCAACCCGGCTAACCTGTTCAGCGGGAGTTTCATACAACAAATTCCTGGCTAAAATTGGCAGCGATCTGAATAAACCGGATGGGCTTACGGTGATCACTCCCGAAAATGCCAGGGAGTTGCTGTTCTCACTGCCGATCGGGAAATTTCACGGCATTGGCAAAGTGACGGCCGCCCGCATGCAGAAGCTGGGCATTAAGAATGGGGAAGACCTGTATAAGTGGGAACTGAAGGATATGCTGAAAATCTTTGGCAAAGCGGGGCTGTTTTATTACAACGTAGTACGTGGCATCGACACACGTGAAGTGATAACCGAATTTGAGCCCAAATCCATCAGTTGTGAAACCACCTTCGATGCTGATACGGACGACATGGACGAGTTATTTGCAGTATTGCGCAAGCTTTCAGAAAGGCTGGCCGCCAGGATGGCTACCAAGGGAATCAGCGGTCAGAACATTGTATTGAAGCTGAAATACGACAATTTTGAATATATCACCCGCAGTTGTGCGATGAAGGGTTCCTGCAACGACCCCGGTGTGCTGTATAAATATGGCGAACAACTACTGGTGGCAAATTGGGACAGCAACCGCAAGGTTCGACTCCTGGGATTGGGTGTGGGAAAGCTGGATAATCAGGAAAACTGCGAGCAGCTAAGCATTCCGCTGTAGTTTTTTGCCCATTCCTTTTTGTACCAGATTACTGATCACGATCAGAATCAGACCGGCAAAAGTGGCTGGATGGATGCTTTCAGATAGCACCAGCCGGATAAAGAGCAAGGATAGAAAGGGGGTAAGAAAGATCAAATTGGCCACTGCAGCTGTGCTTTTTGTATATTCCAAAGCCTTGAACCATAATAGGAAGGTTAACCCCATTTCAAAGATGCCCACGTAAACAGCAGCCAGCAGTCCTTGAGTAAGTAGTTTTGGCTGGGCCACCAGTTCTCCCCTTCCCAAAGCGACCAGTAGCGAAATAAATAGAAAGCCCAGAAAGAAATTGTAGAACAGCTTGGTAAGCGCATCCCGTTTGTCCTTCAGGTTTAGCAGCCAGTATCCAGCCCAGATTAGAGAAGTGAATACCGCCATAAGTGATCCCCAGGGATCGTCGAAGCGAACCGAGGAAAATGCCCCTTTCGAAGATATCAGCCACACCCCCAGAAAACTGATGAGCAGCGAAACAAGGTCGATTAGCCGGAATCTCTCTTTGAGCAGCCAAATGCTGGCCATGGCCAAAACGATCGCCCAGGTGTAATTCAAAGCCTGAGCTTCCTGAGCGCGCAGTCTGGAATAGGCCTCAAAGAGGATGAGGTAATAGAAAAAGGGGTTTAGCAAAGCCGGAATCAGCGAAGCAGCCAGATTTTTCCCTACTCCCTTGAACAAATCATTTGCACCGGACTTGGTAAGCATCAGTGCAAAAGCCAGAAAGACCGAAGCAGTAAAAGATGAGACCAAAAGCAAACCCAAAGGCGTAAGCCCTCGCAGGCTAAGCTTGAAGGCAGTGCTGATGCTAGACCAGGCCAGAATCGAGAGCCCTGCGAAGAGGTAGGCTTTGCTTTGGTTTTTATTATGCATGATATAAAAAAACGAAATGATCTGGGGGGTGCTGAATTATAAGTATCAGCGATGCCGGTCAGATCATTTCGTATTGTTTATTTGGGGTATTCAGATCAGGGCATGGCTTTTTTGATGGCCTGATATTTTGCTTCCAGGGACTTGTTCTGGGTCATCTGAGCTCCGTAGATCACATATTCCACGGCGAATTTATTGTCTCTGTCCCAGTTAAACCATTTTTCACCATATTGGATCAATTCGTCATATTTCTTCAGTTCAAGCAGGGTATTGCAGATGATGGTGAAGTCTTCTTCGTTCTCTTCGATCTCCAGAAGCATTTTCAGATAACGGACGGAGCTTTCTTTATCGTCCATTTTCACTGCAATGGACTGGGCATTGGCGATAAGATCGGGATCATTTGGCAATAGCTCCAAGGCAGCTTGGGTTGCTTCCATGGCTTTGGGGTAGTTTTTCAGTTCGTAGTAGCAAGCCGAGATATTCATCAGATTGTCGGTGTCAAGAGGAGTTTGAGCCCGCACTCTTTCGTAGTATTTCACGGCTTCAGTGAAATTCTCTTTGTTATAGTAAAACGCGCCAAGCTCTTGCAGATAGGCTAGCTTGTCTGGTTCTTTGCTAAGCAGAGTCAGTAGTATCTGTTCAGCTTTGGCATCGTCCTTCAGCTCTTTCAGGTAGATGTTTTTAAGTTGAATCATGGGCTCTGGACGGGTTGGTTCCAGCTTTTGGGCCATTTCAAAAATATCCATGGCGGCTTTGGTATTGCCGTTGGTCAGTTCTTTCTCCGCGGCATTGTAGATACGAATCCAGCTACTTTCTTTGCGTTTCTTCATGTCTCGCAAATCTATCTTTTCTTCATCGGTAAGGTTTTCAAAACTCTCGGTTTTAGCAATTGCACGGCCATAGAATTCGTAGGCTTTTTGGTTGAATTCAACGGTGCGTTCCATAAATTGCTCACCTTTGAAGAGGTTTATGTCGGCCATTCTACGCAAGGCCAGGGCATGATCTGGATTGTCGGCCAGTACTTTCTGATAAAAGACTTCCGCTTGTTCCACGTTTTTTTGCTGGTAATAAACATTGGCTGTTTTGAGGTCAACGTTGCCCTGGGGGCTAAGTTTTTGACGGGCAGTAGCACAGGCTGAAAGCAAGAGAGAAGCAGCCAGAGCTATGAATATCAGCTTTTTCATGAAGTTACTCCTGAATTATTATCGGTTTTCCTCATTTTTTCCCGCATCTGTTATCAGTCAAGAACTTTTCTCTTCGATATAGTTCGTAAGCCGGGATAGGCAGTTCACATATGAGCCAAGTTCGTTGTCATACCAGCCAAAAATCTTGGCATGGGTTACAGGCATGCGCATGGTTTCAGGGGCAGCATTATGTCCCAAAAGTTCTGTTGGAACCTCAATAAAGCCGGTTCGGGTGTGTGTTTCATGGGCCTCGATTGTGATCGCAGCCTGGGAACCGATCAGGTCTGCAGAAACGTTCTGTCTTTCGCTGTAGGTTAAAAGACCTTTTTGAGAGCCTTCGGATGCTTGTTTATAGATGCTGTTAAGCAGCTTACGGTTTACGCTTGGTTCACCCAGATTATCCAGTTTGGTATGAAAGGTTACATTCAGATTGATCAATGATACCGTGGTGGTTGGAATACGCACGCTATCGGCCATGAAACCAATATGCTTGATTGCCGGTAAAACCAGCTCCAAGGCTTTGCTAACCCCTGTTGTGGAAAGGATGATGTTGTTCAAGACGCTGCGCGATTTGCGCAGATCACTGGCGGCTGCCTTGGGAACGCTGTCCAGAATGGATTGCGTGTTGGTTGCGGCATGAATAGTGCTCATTGAGGCGGTTACGATGCGTGAAGTAGTGTCGTTTTCCAATAGTGGCTTGATCATGTGAGCCAGGCCAGTTGTCGTGCAGGATGCTGCAGAAATGATGTGATGCTGCTGCGGATTGAAGTCCAGATGATTGATGCCATAGATCATGGTTTTGGCATCTGGTGCGTCGTTAATTCCAGATTTCACCTTGAAGGGAGCACTGCAGATCACTTTTACCGCACCGGCTTCCAGATGCCCGCGCAGGCAGGGTTTGCCGGTTTCCAGGCTAAGGGTGGGATCCAGAAAATTGCCGGTACAATCCACTACTATGCGCACACCTTCATTCAGCCAGTTGATGTCCTTGGGGTCACGTGCCTGCCGTAGAATCTTGATCGGGATTCCTTCAATCTCCAGCAGAGGTTTCTCCTTATCCAGAATCTTAATCTCAGCCTTACGTCCCACCATGCCGAAAAGGAACTTGTGGATAGAGCCATAAGTGCTGTCTGTTTCAATTACCTGGATCAGATCATCCAGGTCTTTGCCGATTTCGCGGCCGCAATTCACCACGAAACCTTCATAGTGTCGCAGATGCAGTTGATTCCAGAGCAGTAATTTGCCTATCCTGCCCAGTCCGTTGATGCCAAGCAGTTTCTTGCTTCTTAAGCTCAGATTCATGTTTGGTCTCCTTATATGTAAGTTATTTTAAGCTATGAACGCTTTGTAAACAGTGGTTACCAGCATAGATTGCTCCGCTGGTGGCATCCAGCATGATCGGCGAACCCGGTTTTAGGAGGGTGGAGCCCATCTGGCAGTATTGTTCACGGTCATTAACCTTCAGCTCCCTGCAGTTTACGATTCCGATCAATCCCAAGCGAGTTGCCGTTACCGCAGCATGGGAAGTAACGCCTCCTCTTGAGGTTAATAGCGCTTGGCAATCAAAGAGCATATCCATATCATCAGGAACTGTATCAGGACGCACCAATATCAGCGCTTGTCCGGATTTTCCATAGAGCTTGATATCTTCTCTTGAGATCACGATAATACCGTTTAGCGCTCCTTTTCCGATTCCGATGCCTGTGCCAAGTGGATTGCCCAGCCTCTCAGGAGAGCTCGGAACCTGATAATCCGGAGATTTGTCGATTACCTGATCGCGGGTTTGCAATATGAATAGCTGTTCTTCGCTGGAGCCTTCAAAGGTGAATTCCATCTCTTGATGCGGATAGTTCTTGTCCTGAATCAAATGGGAAACATACCGTAAAAGACGTTGATAGATGGCCGGAAAATCCTTCTCGAGGGAGAGCTCAGGCGCAGAGGGATTCAGATTTCGTTGAGCTTCTGAGATTGGTAGAGGATGCACCAGACCTGCCACAACGTCCTCCCCTTGACTGCATAGCGTGAAATCGCCATTCAGGCAAATTCCAGGCTGTTGGTTCCAGGGTGCATGTGTGAAGAGCACACCTGTTCCAGAATCCAGCGAGATATTACCCAGCACCATTTTCTGCACAATCACAGCCGTACCCCATTCATCGGCGATATGCAGTTTTTTTCGGTATGACTTTGCACGCTCGGTGTTCCAACTGTCGAGAACGTTCGAGATGGAACGGTAAAGCTGGCGAAAGGGGTCTTGCTCAAATTGAACTTGGTGGCTGGTCAGCACAGCCTTGTAGTCGTCCACCATCTGCTGCATTTGGCTTTCGGTAAACTGGGTTTTCTGCTGAACACCATAACGCTTCTTGTAACTTATTATTACGTCGTCGAAGCTATCGCGGTTTATCCCAAACGCCATGCCCCAGCTTTGAATCAGGCGGCGATAGCAATCCCAGGCTGTCCAGCCATAGTTTGGCCGTTTGGAGAGCCGCAGAGTGATGTCGTCGTTCAGGCCTATGTTCAAAAACGTATCCATAGCTCCAGGCAAGCTCATCGGCGCACCAGACCGAACCGACAACAGAAGCGGTTTGTGCGGATCGCCAAAACTGAGGCCGCTATGTGCTTCGAGACGTGCGAGGTTTTGCTGTAGAAGAGTGTCGAACTCGCTGGAGATTTCAGGATGCATATTGATTATACGTCTGTTCCGGAAAAGCTCGGTGGTGATCACAAAGCCAGGCGGAATGGGAAACTCATACTGATGCATCCGCTTTAGGAAATAAGCCTTGGAACCCAGCAGAACCTGGTTTTCTATTCTTGAATTGCGCGAATGAAGATGGAAAAAAAGCTTGTCGGGATCGTAAGACATCACTCTGGAAATATCTTCCGGGGCAAACAAATGCTTCATGCGGCTGAGCGACTGGATAATTCGGGTGATAAAACCGTCCAAACCCTGAACTAAGAACGAGGCAGACAGCAGGTTGCGATAGAATTCCTCAGCAAATCTCTCTCTGGCTTCCTTGGCCTTGTCTTCCAGTTTAATGCTGCGCAATACCTTATCATAGAACCGGTAGTAATACTCGCTGATGATCTCGTTTACACTATCCTTCAACAGGCCAAAGATATCCAGATACTGGCCCAGGGAAAGATTATTCAGGTGGGCGGCAGAAGCCAACATCTTCAGCGCTGAGGAAAAGGCATCATTGGTAACCCGTTCCTGTTGCATCGCATAATCATACAGCTCAAGAATGCGGATAATCCGATGCAGGGTTTTACCATTCAGATAATGCAGGTTTAGCTGGTTTATGCTGTTTTCGAAGAGACGGCGGATCACGTTTTCCAGGCGGAAGATCATTCCCATCGCTTCCAGCTTGGCTTCCCGGTATGTTCCATACATCGAGGGTATGCCAGCTGCGATATGGCGTTTAAAATAGATGTTTTCCCAGCCAATTGAGGGATTAGGATCGAGAATCACGCTATTCAGATTGCCCATGAATCCTAGCATCTGGCGGATCGAACTCTCATAATCCTTTCGAACCAGGCTGGTACGCAGGCGATTTTGTTCTCGGGCATCAAACCAACTGTAGCGGGACAGGAATTTCACGATGTCGTAGGGTGCCAATTGATACTTGTCTTTCAGCAGGAAGTGAGTTTCAAAAAGGCTTCTTAGCCGCTTATGGCAGATATCGTCCGGTGAATCCACAAAAAGCTCTTGAACCTTCTGCCAGGATAGATTCAGAACCTCATCTGCGCTTAGCTGATGCTTCTCAAGAAAGCTATTCAAAACCTTGCTTTGCTGTCTGGTCAGCTCATCTGGATTTTTCAGATAGTCGGCCACATCTTCAGGGATAAGACCCTGTAGATGATTTGGATCCAAGTCTGTCCAATAGCGTAAGATCTGGCAGATAAGCTGGATCTGGGTATTATTGCTTTCGGTGTGAACCTGTTTACGCAGGAAATGAAGGAGCAGGTCTTTGCGGCCTCCCAGCTCATCCATGGTGGTGGTGGAATCGCGTATTTCACCTTCCGCTCCGATCTCGTTGAAAAACACGGGAAACATCCTCAGCAGATGCTTGGCCTGCACAAAGAGCGGTTTCAAATCGGCATTCAAAAATTGCGACACATCCTTTTGAAAGAGGTCGGTATCGGCCACGAAGATACCCTGATGCACCAGACTGATGATCAGATGAGACAGCAGGTCTTTGTTGCGAAAGGGATTAAGGGCGATCAGGGCTAAGCTGGCACGCACGTGTTTCAGATGGTTCTTGTCGTTGGCAAGCTGCCAATCTGCACCTATGGAAATTTGTCCGGGAGCGGTAAAGCCAAGCCCGATGTATCTTTGGCGAAAACGTTCTCCAATTAATTCATCTGTTCCGTCCAACAGGCTTTTACCAAGGCTTAGCAGGCAGTCTAAAACAATACTCCGATGATTATCCCAAAAGCCGCTTAATTCTTGAAACACTGATTCGATCATTCCCAGCACGGCTTGGGGCTCAAGGGCTTGCTTAAGACCTGAAAGTTGCCGGTTTAGATCCCACAACAGGTGATCGCGTAGATTTGTCATTCCCTCCAGACGCAAGAGATAGAAGATGAATTGAACCCGTCCGGTAAGGTCAGTGAAGTAGTTTTGAGCGTCCCGATAGCGAGCAGCAACTTCCTGAAAATCGGGAATCTTGTGCAGGTCGCTCAGTTCCTTTGTTTGCTTCAGGGCTTTTTCCCATTGTTCATAAAACTGCAGTCCGATGCTTTGCTCCAGCTTGAGTTCATCTCTGGGGAAGGCTTGGCCGGTTTCATTAAGCCAGTTTTCCCAACCGGAATTCCGGCGCCAGTAATCAAGATTTGCCAGCAATAGCTCTTTGACCATAGCGAAGGCTGATACACTGCTGGCTGCCACCCGCTGCAAACATTTGCGGATTGATCCGCAAAGCTCAACTCCAAGTTTGGGCGTTTGGCAGGTCCACTGGCCGATTTTGGCCAAAAACATAGTCGTGTATTGCTGCGCTATACTGCTTTGTTCCGCGCTTTGAGCGATAAAATCAAGGTATTCCTGGCAAGCCAGTTTTTTGTGATAAAAGCTCTGACAACTGAGAAATACTTTCTCATACAATTCAAGTAGGATGGGGAAGAGCTGCTGTGCCCTCTCTTCTTGCAGATAAAACCATAAATCGCCCAAAATAGCCTGTCGCATCAGGGATAAGGCGAGCTCGGGATTCATATAGGGATGATACAATTCGTCCAAAAAGCTCTTACAGCGTTGGCCTATCCCATGGGATGCCTGGGACTGCTTCAGCAAAATCAAGGCTATATCGTCATAACTTATGGCAGCTTTTCGGGTTAGTGCCAGGTTTTCCGCCAATGCCCTGGATTCGAGAGTTTCCAAAACCTCTTCCTCAGTTATTTTTTGGAGCTTCGAGGCTCTTTCCTGCCTGTTTAAATTTTCATTCTTTTTTGTCAAGGAGCATTTGCCGCATGCTTGCCACCCGGATGCCACGCGGACTCCACCCGAATGCCACGCCAACAGCATTGGAGTGGCTTGGGGGTGGAGTATGGCTGGCTGTCCGGGGATAAGCAAGGACCGGGAGACAGGGTGTAAGCCAGGCCACCAATAAAGGCTAAAAGTCGTATGAGAAGCAAGGTCAGTTTTTGCTGCCATCAATTCGATAAGCATAGCACATTTTTTCCTTGTCAAAATATCTTTGGTGGAAATAGTGGAAAACTGAAATGATGTATTGTTTTGGAAGCGGATTTGCATGTTGACCCTTTACTCGAGTGTGTGATCCCAAAGCCCCTGGCGCAAAGCGAAAATTTACGATGAACAATAAAAATATACGTTGTAATGGGGACTGCATCCCCACCAAGGAGAAGATATGAAACGAGGCTTATTGCTACTGATTATGTTAGCATTAGCACTTGGACTGGCCGCAGAAATGGTTCAGACCGGAAGTGGAGAAAACTCGCTGAACGTGCTGAGTTCCAGCGAGACTGAGACGATTTTACAGTTTAAGATTAACCAATTCGAAAAACAGCAGGTGCTGATTGACGGAAATATCTGGTATCAGATCCGCCTGCCCCAGGAAGGTATAACGCAGGAAAAAGGTTTTCCTGAACTTCCGGTTTTTAACCGCAGCATAGTTATCTCCAATTCAGCTAAGATGAAGCTGGAGCTGTTTGATGTTCAATATCAGGATTTTGACCTGAAGGTTGCTCCTTCCAAGGGAGTGATTACTCGCGATGTCGATCCTGCATCAGTTCCCTACAGCTTTGATAACATATATTTAAGCGGTGAGTTTTATCCTGAGCAGATGGCTGAGCTTTCCATGCCCTATATCTTGAGAGATTTTCGTGGAATCACCATCAAAACCACTCCCTTTGCCTATAATCCAGAAAAGCATACCCTAAGAGTTTATACAAATTACAAGATAAGGGTGTATGCCGACGGCAGCGACACCCAAAACATTGTGCTGGGCAGTAAGACAGCCGCCTCGCGCGACTTTTTGCCAATTTATGAGAACCACTTCGTGAACTGGCAAAGCTATCGCTATACACCTGTCAGCGACAGTTTTGGAAAGCTGTTGGTGATCTGCCACACAAACTTTTTAACCCAGATCGCCCCTTATGTAAACTGGAAAAAACAAAAAGGTATCCAAACCGAACTGGTGGAGTTTAGCACGATTGGAACTACCGCCGCCCAATTGCAAACCTATATCCAAAACCGTTATAATGCCGACAACACGATTGCCTTTGTTCAGCTCGTGGGAGATGCACCTCAGATTCCGTCTCTCTCTTCTGGAGGTGGAGGCAGTGATCCCAGCTTCTCCCTGGTGGCTGGCAGCGACATGTATCCCGATATCTTCATAGGCCGCTTCTCTGGAACAACCGCCGCTGAGATTACTGCCCAGGTGAATAAGGCCATAGTATATGAACGCGACCTCAATACCAGCGCAACCTGGCTATCCCAAGCCTTGGGCATATCCGATCAGGCCAGCACCTTGGGAGATGACAACGAAACAGATATTACCCATATGAACAATATCCGTACCAAGCTCTTAAACTATGGCTACTCATCGGTAGATCAGATTTATGAACCAACTGCTACTGCTGCACAAGTTACCACTAATGTAAACGCTGGTCGCGGATTTATAAACTATGTGGGCCACGGTTCCGATACTTCCTGGGTTACCACGGGATTTAGCAACACAAACGCTTCAGCGCTGACCAATGGTAATAAAACTCCCTTCATAATGGATGT